>DASXJW010000025.1:0-23212 GCA_036497165.1 Solirubrobacteraceae bacterium | reverse complement strand
TCGAACTCGGTCGAGTACTTCGTCTCCTACTACGACTACTACCAGCCCGAGGCCTACGTCCCCTCCAAGGACCTCTACATCGAGAAGGACTCGGCCATCAACCAGGAGATCGACCGGTTGCGTCACGCCGCCACCGCCGGGCTGTTCGCGCGGCGCGACGTGGTCATCGTGGCCAGTGTCTCGTGCATCTTCGGCCTGGGCTCGCCGCAGACCTACGAGATGAACCTTCAGACGCTCAACAAGGGCGAGATGATCGATCGCGAGAAGCTGCTGCGCAAGCTCGTCTCCATCCAGTACAACCGCAACGACACGGCGCTCTCGCGCGGGACCTTCCGGGTGCGGGGCGAGACGCTCGAGGTGTTCCCCGCCTACGCGGAGACCGCGTACCGGATCGTGCTCTTCGGCGACGAGGTGGAGCACCTGCAGCATTTCGACCCGGTCACCGGCGAGCTCATCGAGGACGACCTCGAGCACGTGGCCATCTGGCCCGCCTCGCACTACAACGTCCGCGAGGGGATGATCGATGATGCGGTCGCCGAGATCGGCCGCGAGCTCAACGCGCGCTGCACCGAGCTCGAGCAGGAGGGCAAGCTGCTGGAGTCCCATCGCCTGCGCCAGCGCACCCAGTACGACATGGAGATGCTCCGCGAGCTGGGCTTCTGCTCGGGCATCGAGAACTACTCGCGCATCCTCGACGGCCGCAACGCCGGGGACCGGCCGTACTGCCTGCTGGACTACTTCCCCAACGACTTCGTCTGCTTCATCGACGAGTCCCATCAGACCGTGCCTCAGATCGGCGGCATGTACGAGGGCGACCGCTCGCGCAAGCAGACCCTCGTCGACTACGGCTTCCGCCTGCCCAGCGCGCTGGACAACCGACCGCAGACGTTCGCCGAGTTCCTCTCGATCACGCCTCAGATGGTGTTCGTGTCGGCGACCCCAGGGGAGTACGAGCGCTCGCATTCGTCCCGCATCGTCGAGCAGATCGTGCGCCCGACCGGGATCGTCGACCCCGAGGTGGAGGTGCGCGAGACCCGCAACCAGATCGACGACCTGATGAACGAGATCCGCGCTCGTGTCGACCGCGACGAGCGGACGCTGGTGACGACGCTGACCAAGAAGATGTCCGAGGACCTGACCGACTACCTGCTCGAGATGGGGTTCAAGGTCCGCTATCTGCACTCCGAGATCGACACGCTGGAGCGGATCCAGATCATCCGCGAGCTGCGCCTGGGCGAGTACGACGTGCTCGTCGGGGTCAACCTGCTGCGCGAGGGCCTCGACCTGCCCGAGGTGTCGCTCGTGGCCATCCTCGACGCCGACAAGGAGGGCTTCCTCCGCGGTGAGACCTCGCTGATCCAGACCATCGGCCGGGCCGCGCGCAACGTCGAGGGCAAGGTGCTCATGTACGCCGACAAGGAGACCGCGGCGATGAAGGCGGCGCTCGGCGAGACCGACCGCCGCCGCGCCATCCAGAAGGCCCACAACGAGGAGCACCAGATCACGCCGGAGACCATCGTCAAGGGCATCTCGGACATCGCCGAGTTCCTCATGTCCGACTCCAAGGTGCCCAAGTCACGGCGCCGCCGCCAGCGCGCCGCCTCCGCGATGCCTCCGGCTGAAATCGAGCGTGCAATCGTCGAGCTGGAGGAGGAGATGCTCGCCGCGGCGGAGGATCTTCGCTTCGAATATGCAGCGAAGTTGCGCGACGAGATCCGGGATCTCAAGCGGGAGCTAGATCAGGCGATTGCAGACGGAAGGCATGCGCCGGTTTCCTGAGCATTAACGGCTGCAAGTTCCCTGGCGCGCTGCGGGTGTCCGCTACGCTCGCGGTGCTCCTTCATCGTTCGTGATCCCTCGGAGGTACAGGCGTGGCTCTGGACAGGCACAGCATCGAAAAGAAGGACTTCCCGCTCGGCCAACGGGGCTACGATCCCGACGCGGTTGACGCCCACCTCGCCGCGGTCGCCGAGGAGATCGACACCTTCAAGCAGGAGGCCCGCCGTCGCACCGACACCGTGGCCGCCTCGGCGTCGGATCGGGTTCGGACGATCGTCGAGGCCGCCGAGCACAGCGCGGCGGAGATCCAGCGCGCGGCAGAGCAGGATGCACGCGAGATCCGCGAGGAGGCCGGCAACGAGGCCAACGCGACCCGCGAGAACGCGACGCGCGAGGCCCGCGAGTACGTGGAGAAGATCTCGGCCTCGACCGGCTCGATGCTCGAGCGCCTGAACGCGATGGAGCAGGAGATGAACGCGATGATCGAGACGGTGCGCGCCGGCTCGGACCGCCTCACCGCCGACCTCCAGCAGCTGCAGAGCGGCTTTGGCGACGTCTCGTCGTCCCTGTCGCCGCGACCGACCTTCCAGCCGGAGGAGCCCGCTCCCGGGGCGTCCCAGGTCGAGACCGTCGACCCCTACCAGCCGCAGCCGGGCGACCTTCAGGAGCCCCAGTTCAGCGAGCATTTCCAGCCCCAGAACGAGCCGGCCGCCGGGCTGGCCCCGACCGAGACGCCGGTCGCGCCGGAGGCGGCCGAGCTCGCCAGCGTCGCCGGGGAGCCGGCCCACGGCAACGGGTCAGACCAGCCTGGGCCCAGCGATGCCGAGCCCGCCCACCACGGCGACGCCGAGGGCGCCCGGCTGATCGCGCTCAACATGGCGCTGAACGGGACCCCCCGCGAGGAAACCGCCCGGTACCTGTCCGAGAACTTCCAGCTCGCGGACGCCGGCGGCCTGCTCGACGAGGTCTACGCCAGCGTCGGGAGCTGAGCGTCCGCTCCGGGACGCCGCCCTCAGGGGCGAGGCCGTCCGCCCCGACCGCTGCGCCGGTCGACCCGGTGCTGATCGCGGCCCACTCGCTGGGCGCGGCGCGCGTCGAGCTGGGCCTCCACGGCATCGAGGTCGGGGGCCGGGCCATAGAGCGCCCAGCCGTTGCGCACGAGGCTGATGAGGAAGATCAGCAGCACCCAGACCGGCCAGAAGCTCCCCTGCGCCCCGCTGGCGGCCCAGATGGCCGTGCAGACGACGAAGGCGCTCAGTGACCCGCCGCTCTCCTGGATCATCCGACGGCTCAGATGCCGGCGGCGTTCGGCGTGCTGGAGGGCCACGCTCCGGCTCGGCACCGGGAGATCGCTGCGCAGGGCGTCGAGCTGCCCGGTGGTCCTCGCCGCGTAGGCGGCCTGGACACGGCGCTCGAGCTCGTCGGTGTCGAGCCGGCCGGCGACGGTGTGCTCGTTGAGCTCCGCGATCAGCTGCTCGCGGTCCTCGTCTGAGGCTCGCACGCCGCGTGACCGCCTCCCGCCCGCCCCCGGAGAGATTTCTTCCTCGCTCATAGCGCCAACTCTAGGTCAGATCGCCGCCCTCGCCCATGGGAACGTCTGTTCGGTCAACTAGACTCGGATGACGATGGACAGACTTGTCGTCTCAGGCGCGCGCGAACACAATCTCAAGGACGTCACGGTGGCGATCCCTCGGGATTCATTGACCGTGATCACCGGCCTCTCCGGGTCCGGAAAGTCCTCCCTGGCCTTCGACACGATCTACGCCGAGGGCCGGCGGCGCTACGTCGAGTCGCTGTCGGCCTATGCCCGCCAGTTCCTCGGGCAGATGGACAAGCCCGACGTCGACTCGATCGAGGGGCTGTCGCCGGCGATCTCGATCGACCAGAAGACCACCTCACGCAACCCACGGTCCACGGTGGGCACCGTGACCGAGATCTACGACTACCTGCGCCTGCTGTGGGCGCGGATCGGCCACCCGCACTGCCACGTCTGCGGTCGGCCCATCACCGGGCAGTCCGCCGAGCAGATCATCGACCAGGTCATGGAGCTGGCGGACGGGACGCGGTTCATGGTGCTGGCTCCGATCGTGCGCGGCCGCAAGGGGGAGTACGGCAAGCAGTTCGAGGAGCTCCGCGCGGAGGGCTTCGGCCGGGTCAAGGTCGATGGCGAGCTGCGCCGCCTGGACGAGGAGATCGTCCTCGACAAGAAGTACAAGCACGACATCGCCGTCGTCGTCGACCGGCTCGTGATGAAGCCGGACCTGCGCAAGCGCCTCGCCGACTCGATCGAGACCGCGGTGGCTCTCGCGGACGGGCTGGTCGAGATCGAGCTCGTGGACGAGAACGCCAAGATCCTCACCTTCTCCGAGAAGTTCGCCTGCCCGGTCCACGGCCCCAGCCTGGTCGAGCTCGAGCCTCGCATCTTCTCCTTCAACGCCCCGCACGGCGCCTGCCCGCGCTGCACCGGTCTGGGGTCCCAGATGGAGATCGACCCCGAGCTCGTCGTCCCCGATCCGACGCTCTCGATCGGGGAGGGGGCGATCGCGCCGTGGGCGGCCAGCGCCTCCAACTACTACGACCAGCTCACCCAGGCCATCGCCGAGCGCTACGACGTGGATCTCGACACGCCGTGGCAGGACCTGCCCGCGGAGGCCCAGGAGTTCTTCCTGTACGGCACCAACGGCGAGCGCATTCAGGTCTCCTACCGCAACCGGTTCGGACGCCGGCGCTCCTACGCCACTCACTTCGAGGGCATCGTCCCCAGCCTCGAGCGGCGCTATCGGGAGACCGACTCCGACTACTCACGGGAGAAGATCGAGGAGTACATGACCCTGCGCCCGTGCCCGGACTGCAAGGGCGCGCGGTTGCGGCCCGAGTCGCGCGCTGTGCTCGTCGGCGGCACGGCCATCCACGAGTTCACCAACCTGCCGGCACGGCGGGCCCTGAAATGGATTCGCGACCAGGAGTTCTCAGAGCATGACCGGCGCATCGCGCGACTGGTTCTGCGCGAGATCGAGGAGCGGCTGCAGTTCCTGGAGAACGTCGGCATCGGCTACCTGTCGATGGACCGGGCCTCGGCCACGCTGTCGGGCGGCGAGGCACAGCGGATCCGGCTGGCAACCCAGATCGGCTCGTCGCTGGTGGGGGTCCTCTACATCCTCGACGAGCCCTCGATCGGCCTTCATCAGCGCGATAACGACAAGCTCATCGCCACCCTGGAGCGGCTGCGCAACCTCGGCAACACGGTGCTCGTGGTCGAGCACGACGAGGGGACGATGCGCGCCGCCGACCACATCGTCGACATGGGACCGGCCGCCGGTGAGCACGGTGGCCACGTGGTCGCCGAGGGGACCGCCGACGAGGTCGGTCGTGTCGCCGACTCGCTCACCGGGCAGTTCCTTGCCGGGACGCGGCGGATCGAGGTGCCGTCCAAGCGCCGCACGCCCTCCGGCTATATCGGCGTCGAGGGCGCGGCCGAGAACAACCTGCAGAAGATCGACGTCAAGTTCCCGCTCGGCGTGCTGTGCAGCGTCACCGGCGTGTCGGGCTCGGGCAAGTCCACCCTCGTCAACGAGGTGCTGCTCAAGGCGGTCTCCAACCACCTGCACCGCAGCCGGCAGCGGGCGGGGACGCACAAGCGGATCACCGGGCTCGATCAGCTGGACAAGATCATCTCCGTGGACCAGTCGCCCATCGGCCGGACGCCCAGGTCCAATCCGGCCACCTACATCGGTCTGTTCGACCAGATCCGCGACCTGTTCTCCAAGACCCAGGAGGCGAGAGCGCGGGGATACAAGCCCGGGCGCTTCTCCTTCAACGTCAAGGGTGGGCGGTGTGAGGTGTGCCGCGGCGACGGGCAGATCAAGATCGAAATGCACTTTTTGCCCGACGTCTACGTTCCGTGCGAGCAGTGCCACGGCAAGCGCTACAACCGGGAGACGCTGGAGGTCCGCTTCAAGGGCAAGACGATCGCCGACGTGCTGGAGATGCCGATCGAGGAGGCGCTGGAGTTCTTCGCCCACATCCCCAAGATCCGCCGGCGGGTCCAGGCGCTGGTCGACGTGGGGCTGGGCTACATGCGGCTGGGACAGCCCGCCACCACCCTGTCGGGCGGGGAGGCGCAGCGCGTCAAGCTCGCCGCTGAGCTGAGCAAGGTCGCCACCGGGCGCACGATGTACATCCTCGATGAGCCCACCACCGGGCTTCACTTCGCGGACATCCAGCGGCTGCTGGAGGTGCTCGACCGTCTGGTGGAGGCCGGCAACTCGGTGGTGGTGATCGAGCACAACCTCGACGTCATCAAGGTCTCGGACCGCCTCATCGACCTCGGGCCCGAGGGCGGCGACGAGGGGGGCCGCGTCATCGCCGTGGGCACGCCCGAGGAAGTGGCCGCCGAGCCGGCCTCCCACACCGGGCGGTTCCTGGCGGGGATGCTCGAGGTCAAGGCTCGCCGCGGGCGGAAGCCGGCCGCGAGGAGGAACGGGTCCGGGACGGCCAGATCCTCGGCCAACGGGTCCGCGAACGGAGTGAAGACCCAGAACGGGTCAAAGCGCGCCAAGGCCTCCGGCAACGGGTCCGGGACCCGCCGGCGCACGAGCGCTCTGGAGCGTTGACACCGCCCGGGGGCCCGCCCTCCCGGGCGCAGCTGAAGCTGTGGGCCCAGAAGTGGCGGTGGTACGAGCACAACTCGCTGCCGTGGAACCGCGCCCGGATTCACTGGGAGCTGATGCGGCGAGAGGCGTTTGCGCGCTGGCCCGTGGAGGGCAATGTGCTGGAGGCCCTGCGGGAGGACCGGCTGCGGATCGGCGCCAACACGCTGCTCGAGCCCGGAGTGTGGATCGCCGCTCCCGCGACGGCGCGGATCCACATCGGCTCCGGCACCTTCCTCAACCGGGGAGTGATGGTGGCCGCGCTGCACCTGGTGGAGATCGGCGACCACTGCATGTTCGCCAACGGCTGCTTCATCACCGACGCCGACCACCGCGTCGACGACCCTGAAAAGCCGGTCACGTGGCAGGGCTTTCGCAGCAAGGGCCCCACGCGCGTGGGCGACAACGTGTGGTGCGGCGCCAACGTCGTGATCACCAGCGGCGTGAACGTGGGGGAGCGCTGCGTGATCGGCGCCAACTCCGTGGTCAACCGGGACCTGCCGCCCTACTCGATCGCGGCCGGCGCACCCGCCCGGGTGATCAGGCAGGTCATCTACCCAGGTGCAGGTTCCTGATCCCGACGGCATGCGTGCCCGTTGCCCTCAGGAGTTCTTGATGGTGATGCCCTCGATGATGTTGGCGGCCCGCTCGGCGGCATCGATGGCCGCCTCCAGGCGTTCGAAGATGTCCTTCCAGCGGATCACCACCATCGGGTCGATGCCGCCGTCGAACAGGGAGGCGACGGCCTCGCGGGTGATCCGGTCGCCCTCGTTCTCCAGCCGGTTGACCTCGACGGTGTAGCGGCTGATGTCGCGGAAGCCGCGGAGGTGAGGGATCGCCTCGGCGATCTGGGCCGAGGCCTCCTTGAGCACGCGCGCCAGCCAGATCGCCTGATCCATCGGAGCCTCGATCTTGTACAGCCCGAGATAGTCGGCGACCTCCTCGGTGTAGTCGACGATGTCGTCCAGCGCCGAGGCCAGCGCGAGAATGTCCTCGCGGTCGATCGGCGTGACGAACGTGTGGTTGAGCCGGTCGATGATGTCGTGGGTGATGCGATCGCCCTCGTGCTCGAGGTCCAGGATCTCGCCGGCGAGCTGCTTGTTGTCCGGGTAGTCGGTCAGCAGCTCGCACAGAAGCGTGGAGGCCCGGAGCATGTTCTGCCCGGCCTCCTCGAAGAGCTCGAAGTAGACCCGATCGCGCGGAGCGAACACCTGGGCGAAACGTGCCATGTGAGCGGGATGCTACCCGGAACCCCGCGCCCGCTCGGCGGGCGCGGGGGCCTCCGCGACGAAGTGGTCGCCCGGTGGGGCTACTCGAGCCCGGCGCGGAAGCGCGCGAGCTGATCCTCGTCGATCGAATAGCAGTGCTCGGGCGCCGGGAAGGCGCGGCTGCGAACCTCGGCGGCGTACTCGGCGACGCCTGCCACCATGTGCGCGCGGACGTCGGCGAAGCGCTTGGCGAACCGCGCGACATGGCCGTCGTAGATGCCCAGCAGATCGTGGAAGACGAGCACCTGACCGTCGGTGGCAGGACCGGCGCCGATCCCGATCACCGGGACCTCCACGCGGGCCATGATCTCCTCGGCGACGGCGGCGGGGATCGCCTCCAGCACGATCCCGAAACAGCCGGCCTCCTCGAGCGCGATGGCGTCGCGCGCCACGGCGATGGCCTGATCGGCGGTGCGGCCCTGGGCGCGGTAGCCGCCAAGGGCCGTCGCCGTCTGGGGCGTCAGGCCGACATGGCCCATCACCGGGATGCCGGCGTCGACGATCGCCCGCGCGCGCTGGACGCTGGTGCCGCCGCGCTCCAGCTTGACGGCGTCGCAGCCCGCCTCCTTGACGAAGCGCTGCGCGGTGGCGATCGCCTGCTCGTCGGAAGCCTCATACGAGCCGAACGGCAGATCGCCGACGAGGAACGGCGTGCGCAGGCCCCGCCGGACCGCGGAGGCCAGCATCAGCATCTCATCGATCGAGACCGGGATCGTGGACGGGTAGCCCAGGACCGTCATCGCGCCGGAGTCACCGACGAGCACCATGTCGACCGCCGCCTCCTGAGCCACCTGCGCCGAGGGGAAGTCGTAGGCGGTCACCATGACGATCGGCTCGCCGAGGCGCTTCTTCTCCGCCAGGCGTGGCAGCGTCGTCGGCACGGGGCCGTCGAGGCTGTTGGGGACGGGGGTCCGGGGGGTCGCGGACATGGCTTTCGTCTCCTAGCTGGTTGGCGCCCCGTGCGGGGTCGCCACCGTGTCGTGGGGGGTGCGACTGCGATTCATGATGGTTATCGGCAAGTTGTCGATGAGACGGACCGGGCCGACGCGGGCGGCCACTGCCGCCAGTACGTCGCCCTCGATCACGGGCACCGGCTCCATCGTCTCCGGCGAGACGAGAGCCAGGTACTCCGGGTCGACTCCGGCGGCGGCGAGTTCGGCACGGCCGGCGGCGGCCGCTGCCTCGGGATCGCGCTCCCCGGCCGCCACGGCCGCCAGGACCGTCCGCAGTGCTCGGTTCAGCGCCGCGGCCCGCACGCGATCGGCCGGGGGCAGGAGCACATTGCGGCTCGAGAGGGCCAGCCCGTCCGCGTCGCGGATCGTCGGGCACACCTCGATGCGCACCGGGAGGTTCAGGTCGCGAACCAGACGCCGGATGACCGCCGCCTGCTGAGCGTCCTTCTGCCCGAAGTAGGTCATGTCGGGGCCCACCATGTTCAGCAGCTTGGTCACGACGGTGGTGACGCCGTCGAAGTGGCCATGGCCGCGGTGTGCTCCCTCCAGGCCGTCGGTCAGGCCGCGCACCGCCACCGAGGTGGCAAAGCCATCGGGGTAGACCTCGGCGACCTGGGGGGCGAAGAGGACATCGACCCCCGCGGCCACAGCGAGCTCGGCGTCGCGCCGCTCGTCGCGCGGATACCCCTCCAGATCGGCCGCCTCGTTGAACTGCGCAGGATTGACGAACAGAGACACCACCACGATGTCGCACTCGTCGCGGGCCCGGCGCATCAGCGACAGGTGCCCGTCGTGGAACGCGCCCATCGTGGGGACCAGGCCGATTGAGTGGCCGGCCCGCCGGTGCTCGGCCAGCGCGGCGCGCAGCTTGGAGACGGTGCGGTGCGTGTCCATTCAGACCAGCGCTCCGGAGGCGAGGGCACGGGTGGCCTGGACCAGCGTGTCGAACAGCGCCAGGAGGTCGGGTGCCCGCTCGGCGATCGCCTGGCGCTGGCGCGTCACCGTCGCCTCGTCGCCGCGAGCCACCGGGCCCGTGAGCGCCTGCTCCGGGCCGAGCCGCGCCCAGTTCTCGACGCTGGCACGGACGAGCGGGACCAGATCGGCGCGCTTCATGCCCACGGTCGCCGCGAGCTGCTCGGCGGCGGCCTCCAGCGTGACCAGGAAGTTGGAGGCGATCGATGCGGCCGCGTGATAGGCGGCCCGATCCTCCGGGGCGATCTCGATCGGTCGCATCCCCAGGCGCACGGCCAGTTCGCGGGCCAGCGCGAGCATGGCCGGGCTCGTCCCGGCCACAGCCGCGCCGGCGCCGGTGAAGATGGCGCCGGTGGACCCAGCGGTGACCGACATGAGGGGGTGCAGCGAGAACCCGACGCGCCCGGCGAGCACCTCGAGACCTGTTGCGCCCGAGCAGTGCCCGACCGGGACGCCGGGGGCGACGAGCGCGGCGGCCGCCGCGATCTCCGCGTCCGGCACACACAGCAGGACGGCGTCCGCGTCCTTCTGGGACGCGCCCCGGCCCTCGGGGCCGATGACGGTCAGGCCCGCGGCGCGCAGGCCGTCGGCCAGGGCGTTCCCGAGCCGCCCGTCGCCGATCACGGCCACTCGATCAGCCGCTAGTGGCGTGGGCGCAGAGGGGGGCGGAGGCTGCCGGTCCAGTTCCCGCATGTGAGATACCGGTCGGAGATTGGAGGAAAAACATGTCGACGATGCGGTCCGGCCCCTTGCAGGTGCCGGCCACGACGCTCAGGATACCCCGTCTGGTGGCCCATCTAGCATCCACGCCCGTGATCAGCGCCACAGAGCGGCGAGAGCGGCTCAGAGCGGTCTATGAGCAGGCAAAAGGCTGCACTCGCTGTCCGCTGCACCAGACCCGGACCACGGTGGTCTTTGGATCGGGGAACGCCGACGCCAACCTCATGTTCGTGGGCGAGGCCCCCGGAGCGAACGAGGACAAGCAGGGCGTGCCCTTCGTGGGCCAGGCCGGCAAGCTCCTGAGCAAGCTTCTCAACGAGATCGGACTGGATCGCGGCGAGGTGTTCATCTGCAACACGGTCAAGTGCCGCCCGCCCAACAACCGCGACCCGCACCCCCACGAGATCGAGTCCTGCCACGAGTATCTGCGCAGCCAAGTCGAGCTGATCCAGCCGGCGGTCATCTGCACGCTGGGCAACTTCTCCACCAAGCTGCTGCGGGGCGACAACACTGGCATCTCGCGGCTTCACGGTCAGGCGGAGGTGCGCAGGATCGGTGCCCGCGCCATCCGCCTGTATCCGCTGTACCACCCCGCGGCGGCGCTGTACACGCCGTCCACGCTCGAGGTCCTGCGGGCGGATTTCCACCGCATCCCGGAGCTCCTGGCGCTCGGCGCGCCGGAGCAGCCCGAGCTCGTGGAGGAGGTCCCCGTGCCGGAGGAGCCCGCCGTGGTGCCCGGACCGGATCTCACAGCGCCCGACGAAGATCCCGCGAGTGGACCGGCCCTGGAGCCCGACACGGTCCAGCTCGGCCTGTTCTGAGCGCCCGGGTCCTTCGCACGCGGCGGCCAACCGGCCGCTGAAACGCTTGCCGGAAAGGGCGATTAAGGCTCAAGCACGCGGGATCGGGGGTCGATACACCGGCGATGAAGCTCCGCCGACACCCGCACATCGTCGCTGCCGTGGTCTTTGCTCTGGCTGCGCTCGGGTCGCTGGGCCCGCACCTGCTGATGGCGGGCTATGCGGTGGCGGGCGCCAAGCCGCCGCCGGCGCTGCTGTTCGTCTGTCCGCTGCATCGCCTGGACACGCCCCATTCCCGGGCTTTCGTCCTGAATGCCAAGCCACTGACATGAGCGCGATGGGGGGCATCCGGAGCGACGTGCCGCCGCGCGGACCGCGCGCGGCTCTCGCGCGCGTCCGCGGGATCCTGCCCCACGGTGGCTCGCTGCCCGATACCGATTGGCGCAGCCGCCATCGCGTCATCTCCCTGCTCCTGGCCGTGATGATCGCCGTCGTCGCCGTCTACGCCGTGGCCGAGCATCAGTCCGCTGCCGTCCGCTACATCCCGGGGCTCGGCGCCATGGTGGCCTTCGCCGGCCTCGCGGGCTGGACGGCAGCCTCGCGGAAGTGGCGCTCGGTGTCGGCGTCCATGGGATTGCTCACCGGGTCTGCCGCCCTCGTCGACATCTCCGGCGGCCTCATCGAGATGCACTTCAGCTTCTTCGTGGTGGTCGTCGTGCTGACCTTGTATGAGGACTGGGTCCCGTTCCTGGTCGCCGTGGCCTTCGTTCTCATCCACCACGGCGTGATGGGCACCCTCGACCCGCGCGTCGTCTTCGATAACCCTGCCGCTTGGCACGATCCGTGGGCCTGGGCGGGTCTTCATGCCCTGTTCGTCGCTCTGGCGGGGGCAGCCGGCGTGACCGCGTGGGGCCTCAACGAGCGCGTCCGCGACCGGATGCGGGAGGCGCAGCGCCAGCTGGAGCGCCTTGGCTTGACCGACCCGTTGACCGGCCTGGGCAATCGCCGCCAGCTGATGGGCGACGTGGAGCGGCTGATCCAGGACGGCCGGCCCGCTGCGCTGGCGATCTTCGACCTCGATGGCTTCAAGGAGTACAACGACCGCTTCGGCCATCCCGCCGGCGACGCCCTCCTGGTGCGCCTGACGGCGACGCTGGCGGCCGCGGCCGATGCGAACGCCACGGCGTACCGGCTCGGAGGCGACGAGTTCTGCGTCCTCGCGGAGGAGGTTTCGACTGAGGCGCTTGATCCGCTCATGGGCCTCTGGACCGGCTGCTTCAGCGAGCGGGGCGACGGGTTCTCCATCACCGCCTCCAGCGGCGCGGCACTCATCCCCGGCGAGGCCGGCGATGCCTCGGCGGCGCTGCGGCTCTGCGACCGGCGCATGTATGCGCGCAAGCACAGTCGCCGCGCCACCGCCGCGGCGCAGACTCGCGACGTGCTCATGGCGGCGCTCGCCGCCTACCGCGATGAACCCGGCGGGGGTGTGGCGCGGCCTGCGGAGCGCATCGGCGTGGAGCTCGGGGTCACCGGGGTGTGGCTGCAGGACCTGGCTCACGCCGCGGACCTGCACGACATCGGAATGGTCGCGGTCCCGGCGTCGATCCTGGCCAAGCCGGCTCCGCTGACGCCCGAGGAGTGGTGTTTCGTCGAGCGCCATCCCGTCATCGGGGAGCGGATCCTGGCGGCCGCCCCGGCCATGGCGGGCGTGGCGCGGCTCGTGCGGGCCAGTCACGAGCGGTTCGACGGCACCGGTTACCCGGATCGCGTCCGTGGCGAGCTGATCCCGCTGCCGGCTCGCATCATCTCGGTCTGCGCCGCCTACCAGGCGATGAGAGGCGAGCGTCCCTACCGCCGCGCCGCCGACCACGACGAGGCACTGGCCGAGCTGACGCGGTGCGCCGGTGCGCAGTTTGACCCGCAGGTGGTACAGGCATTCGTGCGGGTGTTCGCCGACAGGGCGCCCGCCGAGCAGCGGAGCGAGCCCCTCGCGCCGCCTCCCGAGGTCGCCGCGGCGACCGTCGGCGCCGCCCGCTGAGCGGGCTCAGACCGGTTCGGGGACGCGCTCGGACTCGCTCACGCGCCGCGACGGACCCGTCGGACGCGGAGGCGAGCGGTCGGGGCGCAGCGCGAAGGCGAACGCGACCAGAGCCGCCACCGCCTGGATAGCCAGGACCACGGCGGCAAAGCTCTTGGGCTCATGAGAGGCGTTGAGCAGAAAGATGGGCTCGGCCACCGCGACCGCGCCGAGCGGGACCAGGAACCACGTCCGGCGCAGAGCCAGCATGTACTGGATCGCCAGGTAGGTGCAGGCCAGCACCGTGAACGCCAGCCCCAGGAAGATGAGCGAGTTCGCGGCGGTCGTCTTGGAGGCGCCGAAGGCCGCCTTGATCAGAAGATGCGACGCGACGGCGAAGATCAACAGCACGGGGATGGAGCAGACGGCCACGATGCCCAGCGCGCGGGCCAGGATCGGGCGCGGATCCTTTCCGGCCGCACGCAGCCGCGACACCTCGGGCACGAGGTAGAAGCCGGCCCCCATCGCCACCCAGATGAGCACCTTGCCGGCCACGGCCACGGCGCCGTAGGAGCTGGCGGTGTGGGTGTCAAAGCGGTGCTTGGCGGCGATGATGTCGATGTTCTGGAGCACGGCGAAGATGATCAGCCCGGCGATCGGGGCCCACGCGCGCTTGACGTGCTCCCAGAGGCTCAAGGCCGCGGGCGGCGCTACGGTGACCGCCCCCACCGGCTCTGACTCCACGTCGCGGACATGGCGGCGCAGCCGGTAGCCGCAGTAGACGCCCATGGCGATGAAGCTGAGCGGCGTCCCGAGGTAGGCGCCGGTCACGCCGAGCCCGGCGGCGGCGAGGATCGCGCCGCAGATCAAGCGGGCCCCCTGCTCGCCGATGAGGCTCAGCCCGACGCCCTTGTAGTCCCCCACGCCCTGGAGCACGCCCCGGAGCACCGAGAGCTCGAGCCACAGCCCCGCGGCGGGGAGGCCCAGTGCGGCCGCCCATGGGTCGTGCCTGACGCCCACCGCCTGGGCGATGGGATCGCGCAGCAGGATCGAGACGACGGTGAGGAGCAGGGTGAACACCAGCAGGCTGCGCGTCCAGCGCTTGGTGGTCGCCATCAATCCGGCGCCGACCCCCAGATGCCCGAGGACGCCCTCGCGCGCCGTCGCCACCTGCATCGCCTGTCCGACGACCGACAAGATGAGGAAGTAGCTGACCAGCGCCGCCAGCGAGCCGTAGCCGCCGCCCTGGTTGTCCTTGAGCAGCCGGCTGAAGACGATGGTCGAGCCGAGCGCGATGACGTTGTTGACGATCATCGCGCCGGCCAGGCCGACCGCCTTCACCGTCTCGGAGTCCCGCAGCTCGGCCAGCGACCCCGGGACGGACGCGCGATCCCCGACCAGGCGCTTCACGAGCACGGCGATGCGCCCCGGGGAGTGGGACGGACGGTCGTTCATGACGCCCCTGACGGTAGCGAAGCCGCCGGCGCTCCGTGACTACAGTTCCCCCTGTGCACGGCCGCTTTCAGTCCCACGGCGCGGCCGAGACCGAGGAGCTCGGGGGGCGGCTGGCGTCCGCACTGACCCCCGGCGACGTGGTGCTCGTGGAGGGCGAGCTGGGGGCGGGCAAGACGACGTTCGTGCGGGGCGCGTGCCGCGCGCTCGGCGTGACGGTTCCGGTGACGAGTCCCACCTTCACCATCGGTCATCTCTACCCCGCCGACGGACGGGCGCAAGTGGCCCACGTCGACCTCTACCGGCTGGCCTCGCTCGCCGGCGAGGATCCCGATCTGCTGGCGGACTACGTCGACTCGGAGACGATCGCGTTCGTCGAGTGGCCGCGGGCCGGGGAGCGCGAGCTGGCCGAGCTGGGGCGCGTGGCGGCACGCGTACGCCTCGAGCACGCGGGCGGGGATGAGCGCCAGGTGGTGATCCAGTGAGGATCCTGGGCTTCGACACCGCCACCCGCGCCACAACGGTGGCGCTGCTCGACACCCACACCGATACGGCGATCGAAAGCCGCGACGATCCCGAGCCGGGAGCGCGGCCCCGCCACACCACCCGCCTCATGGGCCTGGTGGTGGAAGTGCTCGACGCCGCCGGCGTCCAGTGGCCGGCCGTCGACCGCGTCGCCGTCGGGGTCGGGCCGGGCACCTTCACCGGACTGCGCATCGGCGTGGCCACGGCCCATGCGCTGGCGCGGGCGCGCGACATCCCGCTCGTCGGCGTCTCGAGCCTGCACGCTCTGGCGCGGGGCGCCGTCGCCGCGACCGGCGGGGCGCCGGAGGGCGCGCTCGCCCGGGCCGGTATGGCCGGCGTGGCCGGGGAGGGCGTCATGGCGGTGATCGACGCCCGCCGCGGTGAGGTCTTCGCCGCCGGCTGGGCCACCGCGGACGTCGCGCGCGCCGACGCCGCGCCGGTGATCGAGCCCCGTCCGCTGGCTCCGGGCGCGCTCGCCGAGGCCATGGTCGCCGAGGGCCGAACGTGGCTGGCGGTGGGGGATGGGGCGGTAGAATTCAGGGAGGCTCTCGAACGGACGGGAGCCCGGATCCCCGAGGGGGACTCGGGGCGCAACCGTGTCAGCGCCGTGCAGCACTGCAGGCTGGCAGCAGAGCTTGCGCCCGCGGACCCGGAGGACGTCCAGCCGGAGTATCTGCGTCTGCCGGACGCCGAGATCACCCTTCGTGCCGCCCGGCAGCCATGACATCAGACAGCTTCACCATCAGGTCTCTCGGCTACTCCGACCTTCCCCAGGTCATCGCCATCGAGCGCCGTGCCTTCACCACGCCCTGGTCGCTGGCGATGTTCGTGCTGGAGCTGTCCAAGCCCTCGGGGGTGTGCCTGGCCGCCGTGGACACCGAGGGCAAGCTGATGGGGTATCTCATCTGCGCGCGCTATGACACCGTCTGGCACCTGATGAACATCGCGGTTGACCCGGCGATGCGCCGGCGCGGCATCGCCCGGGCGCTGCTCGAGCAGATGATCGAGCGGGCCGGGCGCGACCGCGAGTACACCCTGGAGGTGCGCACCTCCAACGCGCCCGCGATCGCCCTCTACGAGCGGTTCGGGTTCCGCTCGGCCGGGACCCGCCCGCGCTACTACCGCGATAACGGCGAGGACGCGGTGATCATGTGGCGGACTCTCGAGACCACCTCCCCGTCCGGCACGACGGGGTGATCCTCGCGCTCGAGACCTCCTGCGACGACACCTGCGCGGCTGTCGTGACCGGCGCTGGGCGCATCCTGTCCAACGTCATCTCCTCGCAGGGCATCCACGACCGCTACGGCGGGGTCGTCCCGGAGATCGCCAGCCGCCATCACCTCCAGCTCGTCGGCGCCGCCGTGCAGGATGCGCTGGCCCAGGCGGGCGCCGCGCTGGACGATGTGGAGCTGGTGGCGGTCACGCAGGGGCCGGGACTGGTGGCGGCGCTGCTGGTCGGGCTGGCCACCGCCAAGGCCCTGGCCGCCAGCCACGAGCTTCCGCTGGCCCCGGTGGACCATCTGCACGGCCACATCGCGGCCGGGTTTCTCGAGCCTGCGACGTTGGAGCCACCGTTTCTCAGCCTCATCGCCAGCGGCGGGCACACCTTCCTGGCGCGGGTCTCGGATCGCGGCCCGGGATACGAGGTCCTGGGGCAGACGCTCGACGATGCCGCCGGTGAGGCCTTCGACAAGGGCGCGCGGCTGCTGGGACTGGGCTACCCGGGCGGCGCGGCACTGGAGCGGCTGGCGCGCGACGGCGACCCGCAGGCGTTCGCGTTTCCCACCGGGGCCAGGATGCCGGGCCTGGACTTCTCGTTTGCCGGGCTCAAGACGGCGCTGCTCTATCGCGTCCGCGAACTGGGCGACGCCGAGACCGAGCGGCGGCGCGCCGATCTGGCGGCCTCCTACCAGCGCGCGATCGTCGAGTCGCTGGCGCTACGGGTGCAGCGGGCGCTGGTCCAGACCGGCGCCACGCAGCTGGCGGTGGGCGGCGGCGTGGCCGCCAACGGTCCGTTGCGCGAGCGGTTGACCGCGCTCGGGGTCCCCATCGACATCCCGCCGCGCGCGCTGTGCACCGACAACGCGGCGATGATCGCCAGCGCTGCGCGCTACGTGCCCGCGCGGCCGTTCCCCGAGTACCTCGACGTCGACGTCTACGCCACCGGCGAGCGCGCCCTCGTGGCATGAGCGCCGTGGAGGTGGTCCTCTACGGCCGGAACGGCTGCTGCCTGTGTGACGACGCGCGCGCGATCCTGGAACGCGTGCGCGTCGACCATCCCTTCGCCCTCACCGAGGTCGACATCGAGAGCGACGACCGCCTGCTGCGCGCCTATCTGGAGCGGATCCCGGTGGTGACCATCGGCGGCGTCGAGGCCTTCGAACTGCTCGTCGACGCATCCGAGCTGAGGCGGCGCCTCGCATCGAGCGCCAGGCCCAGCGCCCCCCGAGAGACCGACTAGAGTGGACGACCGATGAGCTACACGGTCGGCCGCGGAACCGAACCGGCGGGGCCGGGCCTCGACAAACCGGGTGAGAAGCTGTCACTCGGCGTTGCGGCACGCCTGTCGCGGTATCTGCAGGTCCTCACGCAGGCGCGAAAGATCGGCAAGGAGACGATCTCCTCCCAGGAGCTCGCCGACTACACGCACGTCAACTCCACCCAGATCCGGCGCGACCTGTCCGGGTTCGGCAAGTTCGGCAAGCGCGGCGTCGGGTACAACGTCGAGTCCCTCGTCAGCCAGATCCGCAAGATCCTGCGGACGGCCGGTCAGCACAACATCGCCCTGTTCGGCGCCGGTCACCTCGGCACCGCGATCGCCACGTCTGACATCTTCGCCGACCACGGGTTCCGGGTCGTCGCCATCTTCGACATCGACCACGAGCGCGTCGGCAGTCGCATCGGGCCGCTGACCGTGCGCCACAACACCGAGCTGCCGGGCGTGGTCGAGGACCAGGACATCGTGGTCGCGGTCCTGGCCGTTCCGTCGGCCGCGGCTCAGAGCATCGCCGACGAGCTCGTCGACGCGGGCGTCAAGATCATCTTCAACTACTCCGACGCCCTGCTCCAGGTCCCGCCCGAGGTCACCGTGCACACCTCGAGCCCCGCCGTCGACCTGCTCTACGCGCTGTACTTCTATCTGACCTAGCTTCTCGTCAGCGATTGCTGTGCAGCTCGACATCGACACCGCGCGTGCCACCTTTGACGCGTCCACTGACCTCACGGTCGGCCTGGAGGAGGAGTTCGCCCTGCTTGACCCGGCGGGGCTGGGGCTCGTCGGCCGCTTCGAGCAGCTGCGAGACGCCGCGGCCGACGATCCGCTGCTCGGCCCCGCCATCGCCGGCGAGCTGATCAGCTCGGAGATCGAGATCCGCTCGGGCCGGGGGGCGGACCTGGCTGCGGCGCGCTTCGCCCAGCGCGAGCTACGCCGGCGCCTGTTCGCGCTCGCACCCGCGCAGGAGATCGAGCTTGGGGCCACCGGCACGCACCCATGGTCTGACTACCGCCAGCAGCACATCATCGACACCGAGCACTATCGCCGCGTCGAGGACGGGCTCAAGTACGTCGCCTGGCGCAACAACACCTTCTCGCTGCACGTCCACGTCGGGGTCCGCGGCGCCGACCGTGCCGTCCGGGTCTGCGATCGCCTGCGCCCCGTGCTGCCCGTGCTGCTGGCGATCTCCGCCAACTCACCCTTCCTCGATGGCTCGGACTCCGGCCTGCACAGCGCGCGGACCCAGATCTTCACCAAGAGCTTCCCGCGCTGCGGCGTCCCCGATGTCTTCGGCGACTGGACGACGTTCGAGGACTACATCGCCTTCCTCATCAAGACGCGCTCGATCGTGGAATACACGCAGGTGTGGTGGTCGATCCGGCCCCACCTCTCCTTCGGCACCGTGGAGGTGCGCATCTGCGATGCGCAGGCCACCGCCGCCGAGTCCGACGGGCTGGCCGCGCTGATCGTCGCCTGCGTGGCCCAGGCCGCCCGCGACGTCGACGAGGGCGTGCCCTTCCCTGACCTCCCCAATCGGCTGATCGAGGAGAACGTGTGGCGGGCCCTGCGCTACGGCCTGGACGGCGAGCTCATCGACCTCCAGCGGCGTGAGACCTACCCGGCAGCGGGAGCACTGGACCGCCTGCTGGAGTGGACCGCGCCCGTGCGCGCCGAGCATGGCCTCGACGTGAGCCTGCCCGCGCTCAACGGCGCGCAGCGCCAGCGCCGGATGCTGGAATCCGGAATGAGCCTGGCCGACGTCTACTCGGCGGTGCAGGCCGAGACCCGCGAGACATACTCCGGCGTGCTGGAGCCCCGCCGCCGGTGACGGACCCCCACGACATGCGAGGAGACCAGAGCGCATGAGCACCAGCGACCAGCCATCCGAGGACGAGCTTCGCGCCGCATATGAGGCGGAGATCAAGAAGATCCGGGTCGAGCAGATCCTGCTCGATCAAGTCGTCTCGCTCATCAACCTGGGGATGCGGCGCACCGGCCTGTCCCCCGGCACCGAGGACGAGCGCGACCTGGACCAGGTCCGCCTGTCCATCGATGCCGTCCGGGCCCTGCTGCCACTGATCGATCAAACGGCGGCGCCGCAGGAGGCGCCCATCCGCGATGCCCTCTCCCAGCTGCAGCTGGCCTACGTCAGGCTCGGCGGGGCGGCGTCGAGCGGCGCCGGCGAGGCAGGTCCGGGCCCCTCGGGGAGCCCCGCGGGCCCGGGCTCCGGGGAAGGCTCCGGCGACGGCGGGGCGGGTGGTCCCGCCGGCGGACCGGGCGGCCCCGCGGGCGAACCCGGGGGTCAGGCGCCCCCCGGGCCGCCCGATCCGGAGCAGCCCCCGCCCGGGGAGCCGGGTCCCGCCCAGCGCAGCGGACGACTCTGGGTTCCCGGGCAGTAGGGGCGGCCCGATGGCGGGCGGGGGCGGGCGATATCCCCGTGCTGCTGCCGTTTCGCGCGACGTTCCGACGGCGTCCACGCTAGACTCGCGCCGGGCTAATGCCGGGGTTCCCGCCCTCTTCGGGTGGTGGACCCTTTTTGCGGTTGTGCTCGCGAACCCCATCGCGCTTCACGAACTAAGAGCTTCCTCGGAGGACCCTTCTTGACTAGCTTTCTGACGCACCACGGCGTCATCGTCGCGCTTGTCTGCGCGGCCGGCGCCGTCCTGTACGGCGCGCTCACGTCACGCGCGCTGCTGGCTCTGTCCCCAGGCACCGAGCGCATGCGCTCGATCTCGGCTGCGGTCCAGGAGGGTGCCCGCGCGTACCTCAACCGTCAGTACACGACGATCGCCTTCGTCGGCGTGGTCCTGTTCATCGTCCTCATCCCGGTCCAGAACATCCGGGTCGCGATCGGGTTCGCCATCGGCGGCCTGTTCTCGGCGGCGGCGGGCTACATCGGCATGAACGTCTCGGTGCGCTCCAACGCCCGCGTCGCCGAGGCGGCGCGCGGCGGAGTCGCCAAAGCGCTGTCGGTCGCCTTCCGGGGCGGCGCCGTGACCGGCCTGCTCGTCGTCGGCCTGGCGCTCGTCGGCGTAGCCGGCTACTACGGCGTCCTGACCTGGATCGCCGGGGAGACCCCGCGCCAGGCGGTCGACGCGCTCATCGGCCTCAGCTTCGGCGGCTCGCTGATCTCCGTCTTCGCCCGTCTGGGCGGCGGCATCTTCACCAAGGCGGCCGACGTCGGCGCCGACCTGGTGGGCAAGATCGAGGCCGGCATTCCCGAGGACGACCCGCGCAACCCCGCGGTGATCGCCGACAACGTCGGCGACAACGTGGGCGACTGCGCCGGCATGGCGGCCGACCTGTTCGAGACCTACGCGGTCACGACGGTGGCGGTGATGCTGCTCGGCGTGCTCACGTTCAGGCAGCAGAGCGCCGTCGCGGTCTACCCGCTCGTCCTCGGCGGCGTGGCGATCATCGCCTCCATCATCGGCACGTTCGCGGTGAGGTCCGAGAACGTCGAGCGGGCGCTGTACCAGGGTCTGATCACGTCGGGTGTGCTCGCCGCGCTGGCGTTCATCCCCGTCACGTACTGGCTCACGCATCACCTCACCTTCCTGAGCGGCGCGCCTGCCGAGCACTGGTGGAAGTACTACCTGTGCGCGCTGATCGGCATTGGCATCACCGCCGCGCTGTTCGTGATCACCGACTACTTCACCTCGACCCGGTTCGCCCCGGTCAGGAGCACCGCCCGCGCCTCGCAGACGGGACACGCCACCAACATCATCCAGGGGCTGGCGCAGGGCTACCAGTCCACGGCGCCCCCCGCGATCGTGATCGCGCTCGGCATCCTCGGCGCGTGGAAGCTCGGTGGCGGTGGCAGCCACGGCATCTACGGGATCGCCGTCGCGGCGATGGCGATGCTGTCGCTGGCCGGCTTCATCGTCGCCCTTGACGCCTTCGGCCCGATCACCGACAACGCCGGCGGAATCGCGGAGATGGCCGACCTCCCCGAGGAGGTCCGCAACATCACCGATCCGCTCGACGCCGTGGGCAACACGACCAAGGCGGTCACGAAGGGCTACGCCATCGGCTCCGCCGCGCTGGCCGCTCTCGTGCTGTTCAACGCGTTCGAGGACGAGCTCGGTGGCCACCTGGCGAACTTCTCCATCGGCAACCCGGCGGTGCTCATCGGCCTGCTGATCGGCGGCATGATGGTGTACCTGTTCGTGTCGCTGGCGATGGAGGCCGTCGGTCGCGCGGCCGGCTCGGTCGTGGAGGAGGTGCGCCGCCAGTTCCGCGAGAAGCCCGGCATCATGGAGGGCACCGAGCTGCCGGAGTACGGCACCGCGGTCGCGCTCGTCACCCGGGCGGCGCAGCGGGAGATGATCCTGCCGTCGCTGATCCCGATCGTGATCACCTTCATCATCGGCATCATCAGCACCGAGGCGCTCGGCGGCCTGCTCATCGGCGTGATCGTGGTCGGTCTGTTCGTCGCCATCTCGATGACCTCGGGCGGCGGGGCCTGGGACAACGCCAAGAAGCTCATCGAGGACGGCGCCTACGGCGGCAAGGGGTCCGAGGCTCACGCTGCGGCGGTCACCGGCGACACCGTCGGCGACCCCTACAAGGACACCGCCGGGCCGGCGATCAACCCCATGATCAAGGTCGCCAACATCGTGGCCCTGCTCATCATCCCGCTCATTACGTGATTCCTGGGGCGCGCCGGAGCCGGCGCGCCCCATCGGCAGGCGGCATTACCGTTCGCTCAGTGCGTTTCGCCTGGCCCGGGTGCGCCGACCGCCTCCGATGGAACGCCCGGCTCCGTCGCCCCCTCATCGTTGCCGCCGGACTGATGGCAGCGCTGCCGTCCGCTGGCTGTGGCGCCGCCCGCCACGGCAGCGTCAGCTCAGCCTCTCGTAGCGCCACGGCCCCCGCCGGCACCACGGCTGCTCCGTCGGCGGCGTGCACGCCCGCGGGGGTGGCGGCGGTGGCGCGGTTCTTGAGGGTGCGGGAGGGGGCGGTGGTGACGCGGGCGGTCGCCTCGAACAGCGCGGGAGCGCCCCAGTGCAACTTCACCGTGCGCGTCGGGCCGCGCGAGGTGCGGCTGTGGGTGTCGGTCAACTCCTCGCCCCAGCCCTACGCGGTGCTCGAGCGCGCGGCCGTGGAGAACGGGCAGAACTTCGCGAACGCGCCTCAGGGCCAGTTCCCGGTCCCGCAGCATGTCGCGCACCTGGGGCTTGATGCCTACTGGTTCCCCGGGCCCGCGGCGGCTCATCTGTTGACCACCGACGCGGTCCGCCTCATCACCGCGACGATCATCCGCTGGCCGGGCGTGCCCCGCGGGCGGTGGAGCGCGCTGGCGGCAGCGGCCGCCCGGCCCTACCTGCGCCGCTCGCAGCCCAGGCTCGCCCGCGGACCCGCCCCCTGAGGACCTGCCGCGCCGTGACGGCCCTCCGCGGGCAGGCCCCGTAGGCTCTCGCCCGCGATGTCGCTGTCCGTCGACCTGGGGCTCGCCCTGGCCGTGCTGACCGCCTTCGGGTCGGTGGCGGGGTTCCTCTACAAGTTCCGCGGCGCCCGTGAGGCTCCGTCGGTGGAGCTCACCCACCCGTGGCGCAGCACCGTCGACCTGTTCCGCTCGCC
>DASXJW010000024.1:0-6913 GCA_036497165.1 Solirubrobacteraceae bacterium | reverse complement strand
GACCACTCCGGCGCCCTCGTGGCCGAGCACCATCGGCCAGCGCCCGTCACCCAGCTGCCCGTCGGCAAGATGCACGTCGGAGTGGCAGACCCCCGCCGCGGCGACGCGGACGCGGACCTCGCCGGGTCCCGGCGGGTCCAGGGACACGACCTCCACCGCAGGCGGGCGTCCGGGCTCGCGCAGGACCGAGGCGCGCATCCGGAGCGCGGTGAGGGGCGGCGCGGCGACCAGGACCTCGTGAGTCATGGCGGGTGCCGTCGCACGGGCCGCGTTGTCGCACACGCGCGGACCGGTGTCAAGCGAGGACCTCATACCCCGAACTGGGCGCGGACCGCTTCCATGAGGATGACGGCCGACGCGCTGGCGTCGCGCCGGCGCGGATGGCATAGCGCGATCGTCCGGGGGACGAGCGTCTCCTTGGGCTCGAGCCAGGTCAGCGAGGGCTCCACCGCTCCCGAGGCGCCGAGACGGTCCAGGCAGGCGTGCCCGTAGCCGGCCGCGACCAATCGCTGGAGGGCGAGATTGTCGTCGGTGCGGTAGACGACGCGGGGGCTGATGCCGCGCCGGCGCCATGCGCGCTCCAGATCCTGCTGGGTGCGCCACCGCCGGTTCCAGGCCACCAGGTCGAGGCCGTCGAGCAGGTCGAAGGTCGGGGCCTGGGCGGTCGCCAGCTCGCTGTCGCGCCGGGTGAGGATCACCCAGGGGTCGTCGAGCAGCGGGATCGACCGGATCCGCTCGTCGGGCTCGGGATTGACCAGGAAGGCCAGGTCGAGCCGGCCCGAGACGAGTCGGTCGAAGGTGCGGGCGTTGTCCTGGATCTCGGTGAGGATCACCTCCACGTCGGGGCGCTGCTCGCGCAGTGATCGCAGCGCGCCCGGGAGGAGCTCCGTGGTCGCGGTCTGGAAGACGCCGATGCGCAGCGTCTGGCGCTCGCCCCGGCAGAGGGCGGCGACGTCGGCGCTGAGCGTCTCGACCTCGCCCAGCACCCGTCGCGCCCGAGCGTAGGCCACGTCGCCGGCGGCGGTGAGCGCCACCGCGCCGCGGCCGCCAGGGCGGGTGAACAACGGGGCCTCAAGGGCGCGCTCCAGCATGCCGACCTGATGGGAGATGGCTGACTGGGTGTAGCCCAGCGCCTTGGCGGCTGCGCGGAAGGAGCCGTGATCGGCGACCGCGACGAGTGCGCGCAGTGCTTTCAGATCGATCGAGCTTTGATCAATCAAATCGGTCATATCAAGCAAAAAGAGTCATCTGTAACCGAACAGCGGAATCGTACTATCTCCTGTAGATGTTTTTCCAGCGTCTCCACATCCGTGCCCTGCCGGCAGCCGTCTGCCTGTGGCTGGTCTACGGGCTGTTTCTCATCGCCGGCGTCGCCCAGGCGGCCATCGTGCCCCTGCTGCCGCGGATGTCGGCGCACTTCGGGCTGTCCGCGGCGCAGACCGCGCTCCTGCTCGCCCTCCCCGGCCTGGCCACGCTCGCGGTCTCGGTGCCGTCCGGCATCGCCGCCGATCGCATCGGCGCCCGGCGCGTGACCCTGGGCGCGGCCGCGCTGCTGTGCCTGTCGTGCGTGGGGCAGGCGATGCCGTCCCTGGGGGCGGTCCTGACCGGCCGGATCGTGTTCGGCGTCGCCTTCGGCGTCGTGTGGACGAGCGGGATGGCGTGGCTGGGCGATCTCGACGAGGCCCGCGGCGGGTCGGGCCTGGGCCCGGCGGTCACCTGCTCCTCGGTGGGGATCATGCTCGGCCCGGCGATCGGCGGAGTGCTGGCCGAGCATGTCGGTCTCGGGGCCCCGTTCGCGGCCATCGCCGCCGCCGCGGCCCTGATCGTCGTGCCGCTGGCGTTCGGCACCACGGCGGGCCGCCGCGTCACGCCGCCGTCGCGCGTTGAGCCCGCGGACCTCCCGCTGGAGATCGCCTACTTTCAGCCGCCCGTCAGCGACGGCCCCGGGGCGGGCGGATCCGTATCCCCGCGCGTGCTCTTGGCACTGGCCCGCCGCCCGCGCGTCGCGGCCGCGGCCGGCGCCCTCGTGGTGTCGGGCGCCGTCAGCAGCGCCTGCCAGCTGCTCATCAGCGGCGGCCTGCATCACCTCGGACTGTCCACCGGCCGGATCGGGCTCGCCTTCTCAGCCTCGGCGGTCTGCTACATCGCGGTGAGCGCGGTCATCGTCCGTCTGCGCGACCGCGCCCAGACGCTCAAGTTCAATGCGCTGACCACGGCCGCGCTGGCCCTGGCCCTGCTGCCGGCGCTGGCTGACCGCGGAGCCGTCACCCTCATCCTGGCGCTGATGCTCACCGCCGGGCCCCGCGCCGTGATCAGCACGATCGCGTACTCGCTGGCCTCCGGCCAGCGCTCGGACGACGGCGGGAGCGACGGGGTGGTCTTCGGGATGCTCAACGGCGCCTGGGCGGCGGCCACCGTCCTCATGCCGCTGCTCGCCGGCGCGGTCCAGCAGGCCGCCGGCGACGAGGTGGCCTACCTCGCGGTCATCTTCCCGTCGCTGGCCGTCGCCGCCTGGCTGCTGGCCGGAGCCGTGGGCCGCGTGCCGCAGCTACGTGTCGGCGTGCGCGGCTGGGGCGGCCTGCGCTGAACCGTTGGTCGCCGGGGCCGCCTGCAGGCGGCGCAGCTCGTCCAGCGGGATGTGGCAGCGGATCCCGTGCCCCGGCTCCTCCTCGCGCAGCTCGGGCTCGGTCGTCTCGCAGATCTCGCCGATCTTGCGCGGGCAGCGCGTCTGAAAGGGGCAGCCCCGCGGCGGATCGGCGGCGCTGGGGATCTCGCCCTCGAGGCGGATGCGCAGGCGGTCGAGGTCGTCGAGGGTGGGCACGGCGCTGAGCAGCGCCTCGGTGTAGGGGTGCTGCGGGCCACCGAACACGCGCTCGGCGGGGCCGACCTCCATGACGCGCCCCAGGTAGAGGACGACGATGCGGTCGGCGAGATAGCGCACCACGCCGAGGTCGTGGCTGATGAACAGATAGGCCACGTCCTCCCGGCGCTGCAGGTCGGTGAGGAGGTTGAGGATGGCCGCCTGCACGGAGACGTCGAGCGCTGAGGTGGGCTCGTCGCAGATCACGATCCGCGGATCGCCGGCGAAGGCGCGCGCGATGGCGACCCGCTGCTTGAGCCCGCCCGACAGCTGGGACGGTCGCATGGCCAGGTAGCGCTCGGGCAGCCGCACCGAGGCGACCAGGGAGCGCAGGCGCTCCTGGAGCCGGTCGCCCGTGTAGCCGCCGAGTTTGGACAGCGAGCGGGAGATGAGGCGCCGCACCGAGTGGCGGCGGTTGAGCGCCGAGTCAGGGTTCTGGAACACGATCTGCAGGGACTTCTGGTCCGCCTTGGAGCGCCGGGGGGCCAGTGGCGCAACGGGATGACCGTCGAGCTGCACGTCGGAGCCCTCGTCGGGCGCGGTGAGGCCGATGATGACTCGCGCCAGCGTCGTCTTGCCGCTGCCCGACTCGCCGACCAGGCCCACGGTCTCGCCGGCGGCGATGTCGAGGTCGACGCCGTACAGGCCGCGGACGGTCTGGCCACCGAAGTGGAACGTCTTGCTGGCGTTGCGGACCCGGACCAAGGTTTCGGAGGCGTCGCGCCCGCGCGGCCCGGCGCCGATCGCCGGCTCCTCAGCGGTGGCGCCCATCGGCACGCTCTGGGCACGCTCGTGGAAGTGACAGCGCGAGCCGCGCCCGCCCCCGATCTCATACATCGGCGGCGCCTCGGTGCGGCAGCGGTCCTCGGCCAGGCCGCAGCGGTCGGCGAAGATGCAGCCCTCGATGACTGAGCCGGGAGCGGGCAGCGAGCCCGGGATGGTGGCCAGCGGAGCGCGGGTGCGCTCGTCGGCGCCGGCGGCGACGTCGCGCCGTGGGATGGAGCGCAGCAGCCCGACGGTGTAGGGGTGGCGCGGGCTCTTGAACACCTCGCCGGCGGGCCCCTCCTCGACGAGCTCGCCGGCGTAGAGGACGCCGACGCGGTCGCACATCTGGGCGATGACGGCGAGGTTGTGGCTGATGAACAACAGCGAGGTGTCGAACTCCTGGCGCAGCCCCCGGATCAGGTCAAGGACCTCGGCCTCGACAGTCGCATCCAGAGCGGTGGTGGGCTCGTCGAGGATGAGCAGCGCGGGCTCGGCGGCCAGGGCCATGGCGATGACGACGCGCTGGAGCATCCCGCCCGAGAGCTGGTGCGGGTAGCGGCCCATCACCCCCTTGGGGTCCGAGATCCGGACGTGGGTGAGGATGTCCTGAGCCTTGGCCAGCGCCTCCTTGCGACCCAGGCCCGCGATCTCGTAGACCTCGGCCACCTGGCGCCCGACGAGGATGGACGGGTTGAGCGCCCGGCCCGGCTCCTGGTAGACCATCGAGACCTTCCGGGCGCGCAGCTCGCGCAGCTGGTCTGCGTTGAGATCGAGCACGTCGGTGCCGGCGATCTCGATCGAGCCGGCGCTCACGTGACCGTTGCGCGCCAGGTAGCGGACGATCGACAGCGCGATCGTGGACTTGCCGCACCCCGACTCGCCCACCAGCCCGAAGGACTCGCCGCGCGCCACGTGGAAGCTGACGTCGCGCACCACCCGTTGCTCCTTGCGGCGCACGCGATAACTGATGTCCACGTGGGAGAGGCGCAGCGCGTCGGCGGTCTCGGGCATGTCCGCGCCGGGCGTTCGCTGGGCAGCGGTGCTCATGAGGCGTCCGCGGCGCTTTCGATGGAGTTGGCGATCATGTTGACCCCGACCACCAGTGTGGCGATGGCCAGCGCGTCGAACAGGACCTCCCACCAGTAGCCGGCAGTCACCCCACTGATGTTCGCATTGATGTCATAGCCCCAGTTCGGGGTCGGCGGCTGCAGTCCGAAGCCCAGGAACGAGAGGGTCACGAGCGTGAACACCGCGTACCCGAGCCGCACCGTGAACTCGACGATGATCGGGGCCGTGATGTTGGGCAGGATCTCGGCGAACATGATGTAGGACGAGCGCTCGCCGCGCAGGCGGGCGGCGGCGACGTAGTCCAGATCGCGCTCCACCAGCACCGCGGCGCGGACGGTGCGGGCGATGAGCGGGGTGAAGACGATCCCGATGATGATGATCAGCGCGAGGTCGGACGATCCCAGCGCGACCGAGCCGAGGATGCCGGTGACGACGAGCGGCAGCGCCAGGAAGGCCTCGACGAAGCGTCCGAGGACGTCATCCACGGCGCCGCGGTAATAGCCCATGAACAGGCCCAGCCCGGTGCCCAGCACCGTGCCCAGCAGCGTGGCCAGCGGCGCGGTGATGAGGATCGGCCGCGAGCCGACGATGACCCGGGCGAACACGTCGCGACCGAGCTGGTCGGTCCCGAAGAGGTGGGCCGAGGACGGCGCCTGATTGATGGCCGAGAGATTCTGGGCCAGCGGGTCCTGGACGACGAGGCTGCCGAAGATGGCGGCCAGGATCCAGAAGCCGACGATGACGACGCCGAAGATGAACGCCTTGCGGCGGACGAGCTCGCGCAGGAATTCGCGACGCAGGTCTGCGCCGGCGGCGCTGACCGCGCCGGTCGACTCGACGGGGACGGTGCCGACGCTCATTCGACGCCCCGGTAGCGGATGCGCGGATTGAGGAGGGTGAAGAGGATGTCGGCGACCAGGGTCGCCACCATGTACACGACGCCGATGACGAGGACGGAGGCCTCGAGCATGGGGAAGTCCTTCTGGGTGGCGGAGGTGTAGATGAGCGTGCCGATCCCGTTGTAGTGAAACAGCGTCTCGACCAGGACCAGCCCGCCGATGAGATACCCGGTCTGGGTGGCGATGACGGTGATCGTCGGCAGCAGCGAGTTGCGCAGGACGTGGCGGCGGATCATCACGCCACGGGGCAGCCCCTTGAGGGTCGCGGTCCGCGCGTAGTCGGAGTTCAGCGCCTCCACGGTGCCGGCCCGCGCCATCTGCTGGATGTAGCCGAACAGGATGAGCACCAGCGGGATCGCAGGCAGGATGAGGTGGTAGACCTGATCGCCGATGGTGGCGCCCGGCGGGGTGGAGGCCTGGATGGGCAGGACGTTGAGCCAGATCCCGAAGACCAGGATGACGACGATCCCCGACACCACCTCGGGGATGACCGTCGCCGACAACCCCACGACGCTGATCGTCCGGTCCACCCGCTTGCCGAAGTTCAGCGCCGACACCACGCCGCCGGCGATCCCCAGGGGCACGACGATGATGAACGCCAGGATCGCCAGCTTGAGCGAGTTGACCAGCGCCTTGCCCAGGATCGGGCCGATCGGCTGCTGCTGGGCGTACGAGGTACCAAGGTTGCCGGTGAGCACGTGGCCGATCCAGGTGAAGTACTGCGCGATCACCGGCTTGTCGGTCCCCAGCTGATGCGACAGGGTGTTGACGGAGGACTGCTCGGCGAACGGCCCGAGGATGGCTCGAGCCGGATCGCCGGGCAGCACCTGGGCGGCGAAGAACACGATCACGCTCAGGATCCATAGCGTGATCAGCCCAAGGCCGATGCGCTTGAGGATGAACGTGGTCATCGTGTGATGCCCCGCCTCGCTACGCCGACTTGGAGGCGTCCTTGAGGAAGACGGCCGCGATCGACGTCGCGTTGACCCCGTGCACGCTGCTCGTCGTCGCCGTCAGGCCCTCGAGGAAGTAGGGGATGATCAGCGGCGTCTCGTCGAGCAGGAGGTTCTGGATCTTGCCCGCGATGGTCTTCTGGGTCTGCAGGTCGACGGCCGCCGTGTACTGCTTGACGAGGTTGTCGTAGGTCGGGTTCTTGAAGTGGGCCGCGTTCCAGGTCCCGTTGGAGAGCAGCGGGGCGTCGAGGAACACGTTGGGCACGCCGCGATCGCCGTAGTCGACCAGGCTCATCGTGGCATCCAGCCAGTCGGAGTTGCCGAACGTCGCCTTGCCGTAGTAGTTGGCCTGCGTCTCGACCTTGAGG
>DASXJW010000023.1:0-6773 GCA_036497165.1 Solirubrobacteraceae bacterium | reverse complement strand
GCGGTCTATTCCCGCGTGCTGCGCGGCAGCCTCATCGAGGCCATGGGGGAGGACTACATCCGCACGGCCCGCGCCAAGGGCCTGCGTGAGCGGCGCGTGATCTTCCGCCATGGGGTCCGCTCGGCCATCACGCCGGTGGTGACGATCTTCGGGTTGGACCTCGGTGCGCTCCTGGGTGGTGCCGTGATCACCGAGACCGTGTTCAACATCCCCGGCATCGGGCGGCTCAACCTGGATGCCATCAACCACTCGGACTTCCCCATCGTGCAGGGCACGGTCATCCTGGCCACCCTGTTCATCGTGATCGCCAACATCGTGGTGGACGTCCTCTACGCCTACCTCGATCCTCGGGTCCGGTACACATGACGACCGAGACCGCGCCCGCGGAGAGCACGGACCAGACCGGCCAGCCGCTGCTCTCGGTCGAGGACCTCCGCGTCTCCTTCCACACTGACGACGGCATCGTCCACGCCGTCGACGGGATCTCCTACTCGCTGGAGGCCGGCAAGACGCTCGGCATCGTCGGCGAATCGGGCTCGGGCAAGACGGTGTCCTCGCTCACCATGCTGGGGCTGACGCGGAGCAAGCGATCCAGGATCGAGGGCCACATCATGTTCCAGGGGCAGGACATGGTCGCCCTGGAGGACAACAAGCTGCGGCGCGTGCGCGGCAACGACGTGTCGATGATCTTCCAGGACCCGCTGTCGGCCCTGCATCCGTTCTACCGGGTGGGGTGGCAGCTGACGGAGGCGATGCAGGCGCACCGCGGCATCTCCAAGTCCGCCGCGCGCAACCGGGCAGCGGAGCTGCTCGAGCTCGTCGGGATCCCGGACCCCAAGCGCCGCGTCGACCAGTACCCCCACGAGTTCTCGGGCGGCATGCGCCAGCGCGCCATGATCGCGATGGCGCTGGCCAACGAGCCCAAGCTCCTCATCGCCGACGAGCCGACGACCGCCCTGGACGTCACCGTGCAGGCCCAGATCCTGGCCCTGCTCAAGGACCTCCAGCGCCGGCTGGGCACAGCGATCATCATCATCACCCACGATCTCGGCGTGGTGGCCGAGATCGCCGACGACATCTGCGTGATGTATGCGGGCCGGGTCGTCGAGCGCGGCAGCACAGAGGACATCTTCCACTCCCCGCAGCATCCCTACACCTGGGGTCTGCTGCGCTCGATCCCGCGGCTGGACAACCCACGCGGCGAGGAGCTGATCCCGATCTCCGGCCGGCCTCCGAGCCTCATCAACCGGCCCAGCGGCTGCCATTTCCATCCCCGCTGCCCCTACGTCCGCGAGGCCCACAAGCGCGTCGACCCCCATCTGATGCCGGTCGACGGCAGCCCTGATCACCAGGTCGCCTGCCTGCTCGAATCCTCGGTGCGCAGCCGCATCTGGGAGGGGATCCAGTCCGGCCGCGACGCCGAGTCGCTCCGGCGCATGGCGGCCGTGTCCGCGGAGCCCGACTACGCGGACGCGCCGATGCTCCCCGTCGACCAGGAATCCGAGGGCGCCGACCTGGCGCCCACGGAGGAGGGTGTCGTCGAGTCGGAGGCGCCCGGTCAGCGCCACGGCGCGGCCCCGCCGCAGACGGTGGATGAGGTCAACCGGCGCTTCCAGGACGACCGCGAGAACTAAAGTGGGTGAGCGATGACGAACCTGGTTGAGGTCAAGGACCTCGTCAAGCACTTCCCCATCAAGCGCGGCCTCATCCTCCAGCGCCAGATCGGCGCAGTGAAGGCCGTGGACGGCGTCTCCTTCGAGGTCAAGCAGGGCGAGACGCTCGGCATCGTGGGCGAGACCGGTTGCGGCAAGAGCACCACGGCGCGTCTGCTCTGCCGGCTGATGGATCCAACCTCGGGGTCGATCGTGTTCGACGGTCGCGAGGTGGGCGCGCAGAAGCGCGACGACCTCAAGGCGCTCCACCGCGACATGCAGATGGTCTTCCAGGACCCCTACTCGTCGCTGAACCCGCGCAAGTCGGTGGGGTCGATCATCGCCGACCCGTTCGTCATCCACGGCCTCTACAAGGGCGATGGCGAGCGCAAGCGCCGCGTGCAGGACCTCATGGACCGAGTCGGGCTCAACCCCGAGCATTACAACCGCTACCCCCACGAGTTCTCCGGCGGTCAGCGCCAGCGCATCGGGGTGGCCCGGGCGATCGCCCTTGAGCCCAAGCTGCTCGTGGCCGACGAGCCGGTGTCCGCCCTCGACGTCTCCATCCAGGCCCAGGTCCTCAACCTGCTGCGCGAGCTGCAGCGCGACATGGGCCTCACCCTCATCTTCATCGCCCACGACCTGTCCGTGGTGCGCCACATGTGCGATCGCGTAGCGGTCATGTACCTGGGCAGGATCGTCGAGATGGCCGACAGCGACGTCCTCTACACCTCGCCGCGCCACCCCTACACGGGCGCGCTGCTCTCCGCCGTCCCGGTGCCCGACCCCGGCGGCGGTACCCAGGAGCGCCAGCTGCTCACCGGCGACGTCCCCAGCCCCGCCAATCCGCCGCGGGCATGTCGCTTTCACACGCGCTGCCCCAAGGCCCAGGCCAAGTGCTCGGAGGACGACCCGCCGCTCGAGCGCAAGCCGGGCGGCAGCATCGCGGCCTGCCACTTCCCGCTGACCGATGAGGAGGTGGCGAGACGCCTCCCGACGGCTCTGGTGAGCCAGCGGGAGACCGCGGGGACGACCACGGCCAATCCGGCCTCCTAGCCGGCGTCGGCCTCGTCGTCCTCCTCGTCGCCTTCGCTGTCGTCCTCTTCGTCGTCGACGTACAGCGACTCGCTGGCCAGCTCGCTGCCGGCCTTGTCCCACAGCTTGATCTCCAGCAGGTCCTGGCGGTAGTTGTCGGGCGCCAGGAGCGTGAAGCGCTCCTCGACGAGTGCACACTGGTCGACGGCGAGATTGGCCAGCTCGGCGGTGACGATGGCGCCGCCGGGGATCATGGGCACGCCCCACACGAGGGTCATGTCGGCCACGTTGCCCTGCTCGCCACGCCACTGGCCGACGACCTCGTCGTTGATGTCGAGCTTCCAGTCGGGGTTGTCCTCGGCCGTTTCGGAGGTGTAGTCGGCCCGGGTGATGAAGTCCACGGGGCCCCGGCTGCCCTGCTCGCCACCCTCGGCGAAGGAGACGAACCCGAACAGCTCATAGCCGGTGGTCGTTCGCGCGACCGCTGGGATGTAGGTCCGCCCGCCGTAGGAGCGGTCCGGGAACCACGCGATGTCGCCGGCCTCGCCGAGGTCGTCGCCCTCCGCGTCGATCTCGCGGCAGGCGGCCAGGAAGTGGTCGCGCAGCGTGTCTGACCAGCGCCCGTAGGGCAGCGCCTCCTGGGGCGGCTCGGCGGCGAAGCTGATGACGAAGCGGTCGGTGGGGGGCATCCGCGCCGGGAGCCTAGCGGTCTGCGGCGACACCCGTGGCCCTGAGTACCCACGGGCGCACGTCAACGACGGGCACTGAAGGAGCGGGGTGCACGGGCGGCAGCGCCCAGATCTTGATGTCTCACGTCACACACTGGCCCTTTTCGGACCGCGTGACGGCATTCCGAGAGCGCTTTTCGCCGCGGCAGAGGCGCTCGACCATGGACGCAGCCCAGCGACGAGCGAGATCAGTACGCGCCCCGGCGCGTCAGCACCGCCGGGATGGTCTTCACCAGGATGGAGAGGTCCAGGAGGATCGACCAGCGCTCCAGGTAGAGGAAGTCCAGGCGCACCAGGTCGTCGAAGTCCAGCTCGGCGCGGCCCGAGACCTGCCACAGGCCGGTGATGCCCGGTAGGACCAGGTAGCGCTTCTTGTGCCAGTCCTCGAGACGCTCGAAGTCGCGCATCGGCAGCGGCCGCGGACCCACCAGGGACATCTCGCCGCGGACGACGTTGACCAGCTGGGGCAGCTCGTCGAGCGAGAAGCGGCGCAGGAGGCGGCCCACCGGCGTCAGGCGAGGGTCGTCGCGGATCTTGAACAGGGCTCCTGACAGCTCGTTGAGCGGCTCGAGGTCGTCCTGGATCTGGTCGGCGTGCTCGCGCATGGTGCGGAACTTGAAGCAGCTGAACGGCTTTCCGCCCATGCCGGGGCGCACCGAGCGATAGATGACCGCCCCGGGCGAGCTCAGCTTGACCGCGACGGCGATCACGGCCAGGGCCGGCGAGATCAGGATGAGGCCGAGAGTGGCCAGCGTGAGGTCGAAGGTGCGCTTGGCCGCGTACTGGACGCCCTCGAACACGGGCGGGCGCAGCGTGAACAGCGGCACGGATTCCCCGGGCACGAATACCGCCCGGTCGATGAGGATCTCCATCGTCGACGGCGCCACGTGGACGGTCACCCCGCGCTGATGGCAGCGGTCAACGAGGTCGACGGCGCGCTCCTGCGGAAAGTCCGGGTCGGCGATGATCACCTCGTCGATGCGCTCGGTGCCGAGGACGTCGGTGAGCTGATCCAGCTGTCCCAGGGAGCGCAGGCCGTTCTGGGGGCGCGGCGTGAGCGAGATGAAGCCGACCAGCTCCACCTGCGTTCGCGACCGCCCGCCGAGCGCGTGGGCCACCTCCTCGATGTGCTTGCCCGATCCGACCAGCAGCGCGCGCCGGCGGTAGCCGGCCTGCTCGAGCGCCCACCCGGTGGCCCGCGTATAGAGCTCGCGCAGCACCGAGATGTAGGCGGTCCCGAAGAACAGCGCGCCGTAGAAGATGTAGTAGCTCTTGAAGTGGTTTCCGGTGGCGAGTGCGAACACCAGCGCGATGACCGTCGCCTGAAAGAGCGCGGAGAAGATCTTCGGCAGGCCGGGCCGGCGGGGACGGTCGGCGTAGAGGTCGACCCGGGCGAACATGAGCACGGTGAGCAGGTAGGCGAAGGCCAGCGGTGTGCGGGTGTTGCCCCAGGCGACGTCGAGGCCGAAGTCGCCGCGCAGCGCCAGCTTGATGGTGATGGCGGTGAAGATGGCGGCGGTTACGCCGATGAAGTCCACGATCAGCAGCGACAGGACGCGCGCGACCCGCCGGACCGTCTCCTTGCGAAGCAGAAACATCAGCAACGGCGGGCGTTTGCGCCTGACGTCGCGCTCGGGCAGGGGCAGCGGCACGGCGGCGCCGTGCCTGCCGTTGCTGCGGCTTGGGATGGCCTCTTTGTGCTCGATTGTCACGCTTAGCAGGGCCGTTTACCTGGACCCCCGCACGTCGTAACGGTATCTCGTCTCTGAAGTTACGTGAAAGCCGGGGCTACCGGCCGTCCCCGATGAGGCCGTCGGCGCCGGCCTGCTCGATCGTGCGCCGCAGACCCTCCAGCAGCTCGATCTCGGGCTTCCAGCCAAGGATCTCCTTGGCCAGCGTGATGTCGGGCTGGCGCACCTGTGGGTCGTCGGTGGGCAGGGCCTCGTAGACGATCTGCGACTTCGATCCGGTCACTTCGATGACCGCCTCGGCCAACTGAAGGAGCGTGAACTCGTTGGGGTTGCCGATGTTGACGGGATCGTGATAGCCGGACTCCGCCAGGGCGATCATGCCGCGGATGAGGTCATCCACGTAACAGAAGGAGCGAGTCTGCGACCCATCCCCGAAGACGGTGATCGGGCGGTCCTGCAGCGCCTGGCGCAGGAAGGTGGGGATCGCGCGCCCGTCATGCGGGCGCATCCGCGGGCCGTAGGTGTTGAAGATGCGGATGATGGCCGTGTCGACGCCCTGCTGGCGGTGATAGGCCATGGTCAGCGCCTCGGCGTAGCGCTTGGCCTCGTCGTAGACGCCGCGCGGGCCGATGGGGTTGACGTGGCCCCAGTAGCTCTCGGGCTGGGGGTGGACCTGGGGATCGCCGTAGACCTCGCTGGTGGAGGCGGTGAGGAAGCGGGCCCGGTGCGCCTTGGCCAGGCCGAGCGTGTGGTGGGTCCCGTACGAGCCCACCTTCAGCGTGTGCAGCGGCAGGCGCAGGTAGTCGATCGGCGAGGCCGGCGAGGCCAGGTGGTAGACGAAGTCGATCGGCTCGTCCACGAAGTAGGGCGAGATGATGTCCAGGTTACGGTGGACGAACTGGTCCGAGCGGATGTGCTCGATATTGGCGAGGGTGCCGGTCTCGAGGTTGTCGATGCAGATCACGCGGTGGCCGCGGCGCAGCAGTTCCTCACAGAGATGAGAGCCGAGGAACCCGGCGCCGCCGGTGACGAGGCAGGTGGCCATGCCGTGAGAGGGTAGCGTGGAGGCGTCTACGATCCTGGCCGAGGTCGGTCGAGAGAAAGGAGAGCCGGTGGCCGCTGCCCGCTTCATCGAGCGCCTGAACGAGCAGATCGGATATGAGTTCGCCGCCTCGCAGCAGTACATCGCCAACGCCGTCTACTACGACGGGCAGACGCTGCCCCGGCTGGCCGCGTTTTTCTACCTCCAGGCGGTCGAGGAGCGCAACCACGCGATGATGATGGTCCGGTACCTGCTCGACGCGGACGCCCCGGTCACGATCCCTGGCGTGGCCCCGCCCGAAGTGCAGTTCGCGGACATCGTGGCGCCGGTCGCGCTCGCGCTCGAGCAGGAGCGGCGCGTCAGCGACCAGATCGCGGGACTGATGGGCGTCGCTCGCGAGGAGGGCGACTTCCAGAGCGAGCAGTTCGTCCAGTGGTTCCTCAAAGAGCAGGTCGAGGAGGTGGCCACGATGTCCTCGCTGCTGGCGGTGGTCGAGCGTTCGTCCGAGGTGCCGATGACGATCGAGGACTACCTCGTCCGCGAGCAGGGGGGCGGTGGCGGCACCGATCCGACCGCGCCGCCTGCCGCCGGCGGGGCGCTCTGAGCGCCGCGCCGCACCACGCGG
>DASXJW010000022.1:0-13983 GCA_036497165.1 Solirubrobacteraceae bacterium | reverse complement strand
ACGGGAACAGGAAGGCGATGACGTCGAGCACGGTCTTGAGCGCGCCCGACACGGCGCTGGCCGGCACCAGCGCCACGAAGGCAATCGGCAGCGAGACGAGGAACGCCATCAGCGACGCGGCGCTCACCTCGCGCGCGACGGGGGGTGTAGCTGCTGCGCCGGTCCAGGTTGCTCACGGTCAGCGAAGCGTAGCGCCCCGAGGCCCCGGCCGGCGCCGCTGAGCGATAGGTTGTGCACCGACCATGGCCGGCGAGGACACCTATCTGCTGCTCTACACCTATGTGGAGGACATCGCCGACAGGCGCGGCCCCTACCGCGAGGCCCATCTGGAGCGCATCCGGGCCGAGCGCGACGCGGGCCGGATCACGCTCGCGGGCGCCCTGGGCACGCCGCCCACCGGCGGCGCAATGGTGTGGCAGGGCGTCGCCCCGGAGGACATCGAGCGCTTCACCGCCGAGGACCCGTACGTGGTCAACGGCCTGGTCACCGCCCAGCGCATCGAGCGCTGGAACCTCGTCTAGACCGGATGCCACCGCACCAGCGGTAGCTCCATCCTGTCTAGAGATCGGCGAGCACCCGCCGGATGGTCGTGTCCGCGATCTCGCTTGCGGGGATGTCGTGAGAGGGCGTGGGACCGGCGGCGCTCCCGGTCAGGATCTCGCTGCCGCCCAGCACCCCCTCCCGGAAGGAGCGGACGAGCTCGTCCTGCCCCGCGCCGTAGCCCAGCTCGCCCAGCAGCTCGGGGGAGAACTCGCCCAGCAGCTCGCACAGGGTGACCCAATCGGCGAAGCGCTGCATCTCGGCGAGATCGTGTGCCTCGGGGAGCTGGGCCGGGAGGAGATCCGCCCACGTCGCGGCCAGGAACCCCGGCCATACCTGCGGCTGACCCAGGCGATCAGACAACGTCAGCCACGCGTCCACGCAGTCCAGCAGCACCGGCTTGGCGGCCGACTCCCACAGCGACGCGGTCCGCTCCAGGGTCATGCGGGCCAGCACCCGGGCCTCGCCGGCCGCCGTCCAGTCGGTCGTCATGGTCTCCAGGACTGCTCGCAGCGCCCGCAGCACCGCGACCAGCTCGGCGTGATCGAGCTCCGGCACGAGCCCGTAGATCCGATCGCCAAGCGCATCCCAGTCCTCGTCGTCGACGACGAGAGGGAGAGCACGCTCGCCCGCGGCCCCGCCTTCCGTCGACAGCGCGAGCACGATCCCGTGGGGGCCGCAGCACGCCAGGAAGTGGCGGCGCAGTTCGGCGTCGCCGGCGAGGCGCTCGATGACCAGGTCGCGCCACGTCGGATGGACCCACGCCACCCTCATGCCGTCACCCGGAGGAAGTGGTCGGCCAGGCGGTCGACGAGGTCCAGCGGCGGGCGCGACAGCGAGCCGTCGTGATGGCGGCGCAACGCGGCCACGAGGTCGCGTTCGCTGACCGGCCCGGGCGGCGTGTCCAGCAGCGCGACGAGCACGTCGCGGTACTCGTCGGCGAGGGCGCCGAAGGACGTCGCCATCGCGGAGGTCGGCGTCGTCATCTCGGCGTCGGCGGCACCCGCCACGTCGCGGTCTCCCTGAGCCAACCTGAGGACGCACCGCCGGATGCGCTCCGGGGTGAACGTGGGATTGCCCACGATCATCGGTCCCATCCTCTGCAGCCCGCGGCGGCTGAACTGGGGAAGGTCGGCCGCCTTGGCATGGCGGAAGAGGATCAGGACCCTCTCCTCGGCGTCGAGCGCCGCTGCGTCGACCAGCACGCGCGCCGGCGCGGGAAAGCGCTCGGCGCCGCGCTCCTGGTGCAGCCGGCGCAGCGCGGCGTGAAGCGGCGCCGGCCGCGAGGTCCAAATGAGCCAGTGGCGATCGTCGAGCGATCCCAGCAGCCGCTCCATGCCGCGCGCCCAGCGCTCGGCCGCGTCTGCGCGATATTCGGTCGACCCGAAGGCGTCGTCGGCGATGAACACCTGGGGGGCGTCCGGGTCAAAGATCCGCAGCAGCTCATCGGGGCTGCTGCACTCGTGGGCCTGCCAGCCGTCGGTCATCTTCGCCAGGGAGATCATCCGCGCGGCCGCTGTCTTGCCCATCTCCGGTGGGCCGGCGAGCACGGCGAAGCGATGGGCCTGGAGCGTTGTCAGCGCGCGGGCGTAGGCTCGCGTGGGGACGAACACGGCGGCTACGCGCTCCGCCTCGGCGCGGTCGAGGCTGGACGCCTGCGCGACAGCCACCGGGATGAGGTCGTCCACCGGGCCGAGGCCCAGCACCGACGGCATGGCCAAGCGCAGCTCCGGGCGGGCATCGATCCGGGCGCTCAGGGCGGTGCTGTCGACGACCTCGACGCTGAGCCCCCTCACGTCGGGCTGCGGGCGATCGCGGACCGTCGTCCCGTTGGCCATGAGCACGTAGGAGCGCAGGCCGCGCAGATCGTCCAGGTGCTCGACCGACAGCTGCTCCAGGGCCACGGTGAGCGGGGAGACCGAGCCGGGCCGCAGCCATGCGCAGTGGACCAGCACCCGCCCGCTCAGCGGTGCAGTCACCAGGGGCGGCCCGAGGCCCGAGTCGGCGATGACGGTCCGGCCCTCGTCGGCATCGCCCTGCCACTCAGCGGGCGGCACGCCCGCCTCGAGTGCGAGCACGTGCGCGCAGAGCTGCTGGAACTGCAGCCATCCGAGGCGGTCGAGGTCGTAGCCCACCGATCCCACAGTTTGCCGGTCGGGCGCGCTCAGCGCCAGTATGCTCGAAGGACAGCTATGTCGTTCCCCCGGACCCGCCTGCGCAGGCTCAGAGCCACTCGCGCGCTGCGCGGCCTGGTGCGCGAGACGCGCCTCGAGGCCGCCGATTTCGTCTACCCGATGTTCGTGGCGCACGGCATCGACCGTCGTGAGCCGATCCGGGAGATGCCGGGGGTCGATCACCTGTCGATCGCCCATGCCGTCGAGGAGGCGGGGGAGGCCGCTGCTCTCGGGATTCCCGCCGTGCTCCTGTTCGGGCTCCCCGCCGCCAAGGACGATGAGGGCTCGGGCGCCTGGGACGACGAGGGCGTCATCCAGCTGGCCACACGCGCCATCAAGGAGGCCCACCCCGATCTGCTCGTCATCTGCGACCTGTGCCTGTGCGAGTACACCAGCCACGGGCATTGCGGGGTCCTGCGCGACGGGCCCCACGGCCCCGGCGTGGACAATGACGCGACGCTCGAGCTGCTGTCCCGCACGGCTGTGTCCCAGGCCCGCGCGGGCGCGGACATCATCGCCCCCTCGGACATGATGGACGGGCGCGTGGGCACCATCCGCTCAGCGCTCGACGACGAGGACTTCACGGACACGCCGATCATGTCCTACTCGGCCAAGTTCGCCTCCGCCTTCTACGGGCCGTTTCGCATCGCCGCCGACTCCGCCCCCGCCTTCGGCGACCGGCGCGGGTATCAGATGGACCCCGCCAACGGCGACGAGGCGGTGCGCGAGGCGCGCCTGGACGTCGAGGAGGGCGCGGACATCCTCATCGTCAAGCCGGCCCTGCCCTACCTCGACGTGATCCGTCGGGTCAAGGACGAGACCTCACTGCCGGTGGCCGCCTACAACGTCAGCGGCGAATACTCGATGCTGAAGGCCGCGGCCGCGGCCGGATACCTTGATGAGCGCAGCGCGGTGCTCGAGGCGCTCACCTCTATCCGCCGTGCCGGGGCCGACATCATCATCACCTACCACGCCAAGGATGCTGCGCGATGGCTGCAATGAGAAGCTCTGAGACCGCGGACGGAATCCAGGAGGGCTCGAGGCACGGGCCCAAGCTGCGCAGTCGCAAGGAGGGCGCGGCGATCGCGCTCACCGACCTGGACAAGCGCCTGCTCAACCTCATGCAGGGGCAGTTCCCGATCGCCGAGCGCCCCTACCAGCACGTCGCCGCCCAGGCCGGCATCACCGAGGAGGAGACGATGGCCACGGTCACGCGCCTCCTCGAGGAGCGGATCATCCGCCAGGTCACCCCGATCTTCGACACCAGGGCGCTCGGCTACTCCTCGATGCTGGTGGCCGCGAAGGTCGACTCGGAGAACCCGTGGCGCGCCGCGACGATCATCAACGCCCACCCCGGCGTCTCCCACAACTACCTACGCAACCACGAGTTCAACATCTGGTTCACGATCGCCACCGAGCCGGACTCCAAGCTCGGGCTGGAGGGGACGCTCGAGATCCTGGCGCGTGAGGCCGGTGCTGAGTCGGTGCGCCAGCTCCCCACGCTCAAGCTGTTCAAGATCCGCATGGACCTGGAGATGGAGGGCGGGACGGACGCCCTGGCCAAGGCCGCGGAGGCCGTCGAGCCCGCCGAGATCGATCCCCAGCCCTACGACGAGTTCGACCGGGTGATCATCCGGGCGCTCCAGGGTGACATGCCGGTCATCTCCGAGCCCTACGCGCCCGCCGCCGCGCAGCTGGGGATCTCGCAGGCCCAGCTGCTCGAGCACCTGCGGGGGATGCAGGAGCGCCGGCTGCTGCGCCGGGTGGCGGCGATCCTCTTCCATCGCCGTGCCGGCTTCAGCGCCAACGGCATGGGGGTCTGGAAGGTGCCCGACGACCGGATCATGGAGCTGGGGCGGCGGATGGCGGCGTTCCGGGGCATCTCGCACTGCTATCAGCGGCCCACCTACGCGGACTGGCCCTACTCGGTGTTCACCATGGCCCACGGCCGGTCCAAGGAGGAGTGCGACGCGATCCTGGACTCGATCGCCGCCGACACCGGGATCGACGAGCGGGCCACGCTGTACTCGTCCACCGAGTTCAAGAAGATCCGCCTGCTGTACTTCACCGAGGACCATCGGGACTGGGAACGTCAGCACGCGGGCGTGTGAGCGGGACCGCGGTGCACACCACCCGCTCGGCGCAGCTCTACGAGCGCGCCCTGCGTCTCATGCCCGGCGGGGTCAACTCGCCCGTGCGGGCGATGCGTTCGATCGGCCGCGATCCGATCTTCGTGGACTCGGGCGCCGGCCCGATCATCACCGACGTCGACGGCAACGACTACATCGACTGGGTGAGCTCCTGGGGGCCGCTGATCCTCGGACACGCCCACCCCGACGTGGTAGCGGCGGTCAGCGCGGCGGCGGCGCGCGGCACCAGCTTCGGCGCCCCGACGCCCGGCGAGGTGCAGTTGGCCGAGCAGATCGCCCAGCGCGTCCCCTCGGTCGAGATGCTGCGCATGACCTCGTCGGGCACCGAGGCGACGATGAGCGCCATCCGCCTCGCCCGCGCCGTCACGAGCCGCGACATCATCCTGAAGTTCGCCGGCGCCTACCACGGGCACGTCGACGGGCTGCTGGCGGACGCCGGCTCGGGTCTGGCCACCCAGGGGATCCCCGCCAGCCCGGGGGTGACGGCGGCGGCCGCAGCGGCGACGGTGATCGTGCCGTGGAACGACCCCGAGGCGCTGGTCCACGCGGCCGAGCGCCATGCGCCGGCGGCGATCATCGCCGAGCCGGTGCCGGCCAACATGGGCGTCGTGCCGCCCCAGCCCGGCTTCCTGCAGCTTCTGCGCGGCACGGCCGATGACAGCGGCGCCCTGCTCATCTTCGACGAGGTCATCACCGGCCTGCGGGTCGCTCGCGGAGGGGCGCAGGAGCGCTTCGGCGTGCTCCCCGACCTGACCATCATGGGCAAGATCATCGGCGGCGGGCTGCCGGCGGCCGCGTACGGCGGCCCGCGGGAGCTGATGGAGCTGATCGCGCCCGCGGGCGACGTCTACCAGGCAGGAACGCTGTCGGGCAATCCGCTGGCGGTGGCGGCGGCCCTGGCGACCCTCGAGCATCTCGACACGTCGGCCTACGAGCGTCTGGCCGAGACGACGGAGGCGCTGGCCGACGGCATGCGCGATGCTGCCCGGGCGGCCGGCCGTGGCGTCCAGGTCCAGTCGCTGCCCGGCCTGCTCACCATCTTCTTCTCCGAGGCCCCCGTGACCAGCTACGCCGGCGCCGCTGCCTGCGACACCGAGGCCTACGCCCGTTGGTGCCGTGGCCTGTTGGCGCGCGGCGTGTACCCGCCGCCGTCGCAGTTCGAAGCCTGGTTCCCGTCTCTGGCGCACGGCCGCGAGCACCTCACGCGCACGCTCACCGCGGCTGCTGAGGCCTTTGCCGAGGTCTCCGGGTGAGCCTCGCCGCGCTGCGCGAGGCTCTTCTGGACCAGGGGGGCACGCTGGCGGATTCGATCGCGAGCGCGACGCCGCGCGCGCCCGCGCCGGGCCCCAGCCCGGGCCGGGGCGCGCCGCAGCTGGCGGCGTCGGGGCCCCGCTCGGCCGGCCGGGAGCGCGAGTACGAACTGCTGCTGGAGATGATCCTCGAGGGGTCGCTGCTGCATTACGGGGTCGCGCGGCTCGTCCGCTCCGACAGCCGTGACCTGGCCCTCCTGCTCGGCGACCAGCTCTACGCCCTGGGGCTGTCGCGCTTGGCTGAGCTGGGCGACCTGGACGCGGTCGCCGAGCTGGCCGATCTCATCTCGCTGCTGGCCCAGGCGCAGGCGGTGTCCGATGACCGACTGGCGGAGGCGATCTGGCAGGCCGGCGCGGCGGCCATCGGCTGGGGCCAGACCGTGGAGCACGCGGCGGCCAAGGCGCTGGCGCGCGCCGGAGACAGCGGAGCTGCCGACGCGCTGGCGGTCGCCCGCAAGGCGGCGGTCGACAGAGGGACCGGCCGTCCGCTAGGCGGGGTCTCGTGACGGTCGCCTCTTTGTTGACTGTACGCTTACCGGCGCGTTCAATGTCCTTTAGTTGCGGTTGAGCGAAGACACAAGTGGCAGATCGACACAAAGAAGGATTCAAGTCCAAGTACACCTCTGACCGGCTGATTCCGGGCGCCTTCGAGGGCGAGACCGTAAGCCGTCGGCGGTTCATGGGCTTGGTCACCAACGGCGCCGGTGCGGTGGCCGCGATGGCGTTCACGCTGCCGGCGCTCGGCTTCGCGCTCGGCCCCGTCTTCAGCCGCGAGCCGTTCAACTGGCAGCCGATCGGAACGCCCAGCGACTTCACCCAGGCGACCTACGCCACCAAGGTGCTGACGATCGTCCAGGGCATCGGCGAGGCGGGCTACTCGATCGCCTACGTGCGGGCGCGCGATCCGCAGATCGACACCGAGCCCGAGGACCAGTACAACCACTGGGTGGCGCTGTCCTCGCGGTGCATGCACCTGGGGTGCCCGGTCCGGTTCGTCTCCGCGGCGCAGCGTTTCATCTGCCCGTGCCACGGCGGCGTCTACGACTTCCGCGGAATGGTGGCCGGCGGTCCGCCGGTGCGGCCGCTGGACCGCTTCTACACGCGCCTGAACAAGGGGACCGGCCTGGTCGAGATCGGCCCGCGCTACTCGGTCAACTCAGAGCTCGAGCGCTTCTCCCCACGCGACCCCGGACAGCCGCTGGACGGGATCGGGCAATATTTGTATCCGGCCCGCTTCGACACATCGTCCGGCCCCGCCGGCCATCCATAACCAAATGCCCAAGCTTCCCGCACCCCCACTGCCCAAGGCTCTGAAGCCGCTCCCCAAGCCGCCCGGCGAGGAGAGTCAGAGCATGACGCCGCTGGAGACCGTCGCCGAGGGTGGGGTCCACGTCGTCGACTGGATCGATGAGCGAACGTCGCTGTCGGGCGGCCTGCGCTGGCTGCTGTTCCGCAAGGTCCCCAAGGGGATCAACTGGTTCTACACCCTGGGCTCGGCGACGATGTTCGCCTTCCTCAACCAGGCGGTGACGGGCGTCTTCTTGGCGATGTTCTACCAGCCGAACGTCAACGGCGGGGCCTACGAATCGATCCGCTACATCACCGACGACGCCTTCCTCGGCCAGCTCGTCCGCGCCATGCACAAGTGGGGCGCCTCGGTGATGATCATCCTCATCTTCCTGCACATGGCGCGGGTCTTCTTCTTCGGCGCCTACAAGTATCCGCGGGAGCTGACGTGGATCATCGGCGTCGTCCTGCTCATCCTCACGCTGGCCATGGGCTTCACCGGGTACCTGCTGCCCTTTGACCAGCGGTCCTACTGGGCGACGATCGTGGGCGTGAACATCAACGGCACGGGCCCGTTCATCGGCCCCTACCTCTCTGACTTCCTGCGCGGCGGCCCCGAGTTCGGCGCCACCACGCTGTCGCGGTTCTACGCGATCCACATGCTGCTCATCCCCGGGCTCATCGCCGCGCTGATCGGCGCGCACCTGTACCTGGTCACCAAGCTGGGGATCTCCTCCCCGCCGTGGCTGAAGGGCGAGGAAGAGCCCGAGCTGCGCGAGGCGCAGGTCTAGGAAGCCTCAGATGAACCAGGCCGAGAAAGAGCGCTACCTCCGCGAGTACGCCATCCTGAAGAACCAGGGCAAGCCGTTCTTCCCCTACGCGGTGGCCAAGGACTCGATCATGGCGGTGGTCGTCATGATCGTGATCATCTTCCTCGCGGCCATGTTCGGCGCGGAGATGGGTCCCAAGGCGGACCCGACGACCACCACCTACGTCCCGCGCCCGGACTGGTACTTCTTCTTCCTCTTCGAGGTTCTGCGGGTGATGAAGAACATCCCCAAGTTCACGGACCTCGCGACGATCGGCGTCCCGACGATCTGCATGATCCTGCTGTTCCTGCTGCCGTTCTATGACCGCAGCCCCGAGCGGCGGATCGAGCGGCGGCCGGTCGCCCTCGCCGCCGGCATCACCACGATCTTCGCCATGGCCTTCCTCACCTACTCGGGCGCGAGCACCGGCTCGCCCAACTCCGTCGACCTGCCGCCGCCCGCCGGGCTCAGCGCCGCACAGAAGGCGACGTTCCGTGCCGGCGAGGAGGTCGTGGGCCAATCGGGCTGCCTGGCCTGTCACGTGATCGGCGACAACGGCAACAACGGCCCGGGTCCGCCCCTGACCAACATCGGAGCCATCCGCCGGCCCCAGGCGATCGCATCGACGCTGCGCAACCCCACGGCGCCGATGCCGTCGTTCGCCAGCCTGGCGAGGAACAATCCGGAGAAGTTCCAGAACCTGGTCAGCTTCCTCTCGATGCTCCAATAGGCGGCCTGGAACCGGGACCATGACGGCGAGCCCATCTTCGCCGCCGGGCCACTCCGACACGGACGTTCGGCAAGCACTCACTCAATCGGCCCCCGGCACGCTGCCCGAACCGCAGGTCCGGGCCATGTTCGACCGCATCGCTGGCGTCTATGACCGCATGAACTCGGTCATGACCGCGGGGCTGCACCACCATTGGCGCCGGCGCGCCGCCGATCTGGCCGCCGTCGGTCCCGGCGCCCGGGTCCTCGACGTGGCTACCGGCACCGGGGACCTGGCGCTCGAGCTGGCGCGGCGGGTGGCGCCGGACGGCGCCGTGGTGGGAGCGGACTTCTCCGAACGCATGTTGGACCTTGCGCGCGAGAAGATGGCCTCCGAGCACGGGGCGGACCGTGTTCCGGCCGGGGTGGATGTCCGCTTCGAGAGCGCCAACGCGCTCGCGCTGCCGTACACGGCCGACACGTTCGATGCGGCCACGGTCGGGTTCGGCGCTCGTAACTTCTCAGACCTCGAGGCGGGGCTGGCCGAGATGGCCCGGGTGGTGCGCCCGGGGGGCCGTGTCGTGGTCCTCGAGATCACCACGCCCACCGGTCCGCCGCTGTCGACGTTCCTGGATCTTTGGTTTGACCGCATCGTGCCCGTGCTGGGTCGTGTCGCCGGGGACGCCGAGGCTTACAACTACCTGCCCAACTCGGTGCGACGCTTCCCCGCGCCCGAGGCACTGGCCGAGGTGATGTGGCGCTGCGGGCTGGATCCGGTGCGCTACGTGATCACCGCGGGCGGGATCATCGCCCTGCATGTCGGTGAGGTCTGGAGATGAGCGCCGTTCAGGGGGCGGTGCAAGCGGTCGTCGCGGCCGGCGGCGATGCGGCTGCCCGGCTGATGGCACGCCTGGAGATCCGGCTGCTTGAGCTCGCCGACGGGCATGGCGCGCTGCTGGGCCGGCACGCGGGAGACACGATCGCCGCCGGAGGCAAGCGGCTGCGGCCCTTGTTGTTGTTCCTGGCCGCGGGAGCGCCGCCGCCCGAGTCCGAGGGGCTGCTGCGCTCTGCCGTCGCCGTCGAGCTGGTGCACTCGGCCACCCTGGTTCACGACGACGTCCTCGACGGATCGCCGCTGCGGCGCGGACGTCCCACCGTGATGGCGTCCGGGGGGCGGCTGGCGGCCACGGCCACGGGCGACCTGCTCTTCTCGCGGGCATTCGCGGAGCTGGCCCGCACCCGGTCGGTGGAGGCGGTGCGGGTGCTCTCGCGGGCGAGCTCGGAACTGGCCACCGGCGAGCTCATGCAGCGAGCCGACGCCTGGCGGGCCGTGAGCACCGAGCGCTACCTCGAGCGCTGCCGGCTCAAGACGGCGGTGCTGTTCCGTGCGGCGTGCGAGCTGGGCGGGCTCGAGGGCGACGACGAGGAGCGTTTGGAGGGACTCGCCGCGTTCGGCGAGCGCATCGGACTGGCCTTCCAGCTCCTGGACGACGTGCTGGACGTGACCGGCCCGCCGGAGCGGACGGGCAAGCCCCGGGGAGCGGACCTGCTGGACGGCACTGTGACCCTGCCGCTGATCCTGGCGCGCGAGCGCGACCGCGAGCTGGGGGCGGTGAACCTGCGCAGCGTCGTCACCACCGAGCAGGCCGCGGAGGTGTGCGCGCGCATCGCGGATACCGGCGCACTGGAGGTCACTCGCGCACGGGCTCTGGATCTGGTGGCGGGCGCCAAGGCCGATCTGCCCGACATGCCGGGCCGGCAACGCAGCGCGCTGGAGCTGATCGCCGACGGCGTGGTCGAGCGGTATTCGTAGGGCCGCACGGGGCGAGGCGCCCCGGGCGAGGAGAGGCTAGAAGTCCTCGGGGAGGATGAGATCGGCGTTCAGTGCTGCGGCGAAACGCTCGATCTCCTCGGTCATGTTCGCCTGGGTGAGGCGCCGCAGGTCCGAGAGCAGGTCGGTCAGCCCGTCGTCGAGATGCTCCTCGAGTGCGTCCACCTGCTCCTGATCGAAGACGCCCTCGTCCATCCAGAAGCAGTTGGGGCACTGGAGGACCAGCTCCCAGAAACCCTGCGGGGCCTCTGACCAGTCGATCGGCTGCACCAGGTGCGCGTCGCACTCGGGGCACACGTGCAGGCCCGGGTGCGTCGTTTCCTCGGCGTAGAACCGGACGACTTCGATCGTCCGCCCGCTGGGGAGGACGATGCGGCGAATGGAGTGGCGCTCAGGATGGCTCATGGTTGCTCGCCCGGTTTATCGGCGCAACCCCGACCGAGCTTGAGCGAGTTCGACAGATACGCACGCGTTAACACATGCGTGACGTGCTTCTACCGCTACGCTTGTCTCACCCCCCAATTTTGGAGAGGCCTAGAAGCACATGTTCCGTAACCCAGGCATAGACGCCATCGTCATCCTCATCATCGTTCTACTGATTCTCGGTCCGAAGCGGCTGCCTGGGATCGGGAAGGGTCTGGGGTCGGGGATGCGCGAGTTCAAGGAAGGGATCACCGGCGAGGCCAAGGACGACGACAAGCCCGAGCTGTCGGAGGCCAGGACCACACCGGAGGCCACGCCGAGCGCAAGCGAGCCGGCGGCCACCCCCGGATCCGGCACCGCCGGGTCCGAGCGCTCTTAGCAGCGCACCGGGGCGCACACCATGGCGAAGGTTCTCCGGCCCATCGGGCATGAGGATCGCCTGAGCATCGTCGATCACCTCGACGAGCTCCGCAGCCGCCTGTTCGTGTGCCTCGCGGCTCTGGCGGTGGCCTTCGCGCTCTGCTACTGGCAGAACACCACCCTGCTGGACCTGCTCAACAAGCCGCTGCCACCGCCGGCCCAGACAGGATCCAACAAGATCGGCGGGCTCACCCGGGACAGCGCCAACGCGTCCAAGGATCTCGAGCGCTCGGCCAAGGCCTTTCAGGCGCTGTCGGGGTCCTCGGACCTGTCGGCGGCGGACCGCGCCCTCATCGCCCAGGCGGCGAGCTCGCTGCGGTCAGCCTCCAAGGCGCTGCCGCAGAAGAACCCCAGGAACGTCCCGGTCACGCTTGGCCCGGGCGAAGCTTTCACCACGACGCTGACGGTCACATTCTATGCGGCCATCCTGCTCACGCTCCCGGTCCTGCTCTACGAGATCTACGCGTTCTGCATACCGGCGCTGAGCGCGAACGAGCGCAGGGTGGCGACCCCGGTGGTCCTCGCCGCGCCGGCACTCTTCGTGGCCGGAGTCGTGTTCACGTACATCATCGTGATGCCTGCGGCGCTGCGATTCCTCCAGGGCTTCAACTCCAGTCAGTTCGACAACCTGGTGCAGGCCAAGCCGCTGTACTCGTTCGAGGTCGTCACCATGGGGGCGATCGGCTTGGCCTTCCAGCTGCCGCTGATGCTGCTGGGGCTGCGCCAGCTCGGGGTGATCAATGGCAGCACCCTGACGCGGCACTGGCGCTACGCTACCGTCATCCTGGCGGTCGTCGCCGCTGCCATGCCAGGAGCGGATCCGGTGACGACCGGCCTGGAGACCGCCCCGCTCGTCATCCTGTTTCTCGCCAGCATAGTGTTGCTCAAACTCGCCGATCGCCGGGACGCCAAGCGCGCTGCCGCCGAGCTCATCACGCTCGGCGCGCCGGATGCCGGCGACGGGGAGTAGGTAGCTCGCCGGCCATGCTCTTCGATCTCCGCAGCCGAGGCCGCAGGCGCACCGTCCAGGCGGTGTACCTGGGGCTCGCCGTGCTCATGGGCGGCGGCCTGATCCTGTTCGGCGTCGGCACCGGCAGCGGCATCGGCGGCCTGCTGAACGCCTTCACCGGCAACGGCTCCAACACCCAGAGCGCCCAGATCAGCCAGGCGGAGAAGGCGGCGATCAAGCAGACCCAGAAGAACCCCGACAACCCGGCCGCCTGGGGCGCCCTGCTGACGGCCCGCTACCAGAACGCCTCCAGCGTCGGCTTCAACAGCGCCACCGACACCTACACCGCCGCCGGCAGGAAGGAGCTCTCCAAGGCCACCGACGCCTGGCAGCGCTACGTCGCCCTGACCAAGAACCCTTCCAACAACCTCTCCATCGTCGCCGCAAATGCCTACGCCACCCTCGGCGACTACGCCAACGAGGCCAACGCCTGGGAGTACGCCACCCAGGCCGATCCCACCTCGCCCAAGAGCTTCGAATGTCTGGCCATCTCCGCCTACGCGGCCAAGCAGACCCGCAAGGGCGACCTCGCCGCCGCCAAGGTGACCGGCATGGTGCCGAAGTCCACCCGTAAGACCTTGCTGCAGCAGATCAACGGCGCCAAGACCAACCCCGCGCTGGCCCAGAGCTGCTGAGCGCAACCGTTTCGGCCGGGGTAACATCGGCGGGACCCAGGGCCGTTAGCTCAGCTGGTAGAGCAGGGGACTCTTAATCCCAAGGTCGGAGGTTCGATCCCTCCACGGCCCACTCTGAAGGCCCCGGTGATACGGGGCTTTCGCGATCGACCTCCCTGGCGCTCGGTCAGGTTGACGCGTCCGCCAGGCTCGCCAACGCGCATCGAGGTTCTCACTGAATAGGAGGGCTCCGCTTAGTGCCGCCCAGATCGCGTCGACGCCTGTGCAATGCCCGCGAGCTAGCCCATGTCAGACCGAAACCGGCCAGCTCGACCCGGTGCCGCGGCCGAGCTGCGGCGTGCGGTTCGTCGTTGCTGCTCCGTTGCATGACGATGAGCTGGAGTTGATCCTCCTCCAGTGAGCTTCGGATTTTTCGCCCAGGCCGGCGCGTGGCTGGATAGGTTTGACAGCGGTTGGGAATCTACTTAGGAGAGGGCGATGGCTGGCGAGGCTTTGTTCATTGGCTGGGGTGCGGTCGTTCGGGGCCGGGAGAAGCAGGCGCTCCAGGTGTTTCAGGAGTCGATGGAGTACTACGGGAAGCTGCAGCAGGATGGCCGGATCGAGAGCTTTGACGTGTTGCTGCTCGCGCCCCACGGCGGCGACTTGAACGGGTTCGTGATCCTGCGGGGCGACCGGCAAGCGCTTGCC
>DASXJW010000021.1:0-17210 GCA_036497165.1 Solirubrobacteraceae bacterium | reverse complement strand
CGGCCAGACGGCTGGCGTTCGGCCCTTGCGGCCGTCCGGGGCGCGTCGGCGGAGATGACCGCATTTAGCCGAAGGAGAGGTGCGTTGGTGCACGTGGCCGCGCAGAACCGCCAGTGTCCAGTCGCAGAGAGGCGGCCGCGAGGGCGTCGCTGCTTTCGGCAGCCGCGGTCACGACGCGGCGTTCGACTGGATGCGGGAGCTAGGCGGGGAGAGGGATCGCGGCCGCGACGAGGGTGCCGCGGTCGGGCAGGCCGTCGACCCGGAGTTCGCCGTCGAGGGCGGCGACGCGGTCCGCCAGCCCGATGAGGCCACTGCCGCCGCCGCGCCGGGCGCCTCCGACGCCGTCGTCGCGCACGTGGACCGCGAGCGTGCCATGCTCGATCCGCGCCATTACCTCGGCGTGTGTGGCACGAGCGTGTTTGGCGACGTTGGTCAGCGCCTCGGCGATGATGAAGTAGACGGTCGCCTCAACCGCGGCCGGCAGCCGGTCCACGGACACGTCGATGTCGATCGGCACCGGCATCCGCGAGGCCAGCGCGCCCACTCCGGCGCGCAACCCACCGTGGGTGAGGACCGCTGGGAGGATGCCTTGGGCGAGCTCGCGCAGCTCGGCCGTCGCCTGCTCGGCATGGTCCAGAGCCTCGGTCAGCAGGTCGGAGAGGTCGTGCTGCTCGTTCTGCAGGGCGCGGTGTGCCAGCTTGAGCGTCATGACCGTGACCACCAGCCGCTGCTGCGCACCGTCGTGCAGATCGCGCACGACCCGTCGGCGCTCCTCGTCGGCAGCCGCCACGATCCGCGCCCTCGACGCCACCACCTCCGTCCGCGCTTCGGCGGTCGCGATCGCGGTCGCCACCAGCTCCGTGAAGCCGGCGAGGCGCGCCTCGGTATCCGCCGGAAGCGGCTCCTCCAAGGTCGTGCCGACGCCTAGTACGCCCCACAGCTTGCCCTCGACGATGACGGGCGCGCCGACGGACGAGCGAATGCCGGACTGGTGGATCTCGTCAGCAATGGGGCCGGTGGCATCGGAAAAGGTGTCCATTCGGACCGCACGGCCGGTCTCGAACACGAGCGTGGTGACGTTCTTCCCGACAAGCGGCCAGCGGCTGCCAACGGGAGGAGCGCGGGTTCCGGCAACGATGGTGAACGTCCCGTCGGGCTCGTATCGGCACATGATCGCCACATCCGTGAGAAACAGCGGCCCCAGCTCCTCGGTGACCGCCGCGAACACCTCCTCCGGTCGCGTCCCGCGCGCCACCAGCGTCGCCACCCGCCGAAGCGCCGCCTGCTCTTCCGCGAGGCGCTGCACATGGGTTCGCGCTTGGACGTTTGCCATGGCCGTGGCGACGAGCTCCGCGAAGTGCATGAGGCGCGACTCGGTGTCGGCCGCCAGCGGCGGCTCCCGTGACGAGGCGACGGCAAGCCCAGCCCACACGCGCCCCTCGAAGGTGATGGGCGCCGCGACCGATGAGCGAATGCCGCTCTCGCGGGAGGTGTGGCCGAGCTGGCCGGAGGCATCGGCATAGCCGTCGATCCGGGCCGGACGACCGGTCTCAAGCACGATCCTCGCGAGGTTATCCCCCTCAAGGTCCCACTGGGTGCCAACCGGAAAACCGACTGCGGAGGGCCCCCAGGCCGCGATGACGGTGACCGTGCCGTCGGCCTCGTAGCGGCCCATGACCGCGAAGTCGACCGGTAGCAGCCGGGCAAGCTCCTCGGTGACGGCGTCGAACACTTCCCCGGTGGCGACGCCTTGCGCGACCAGCGTCGCGACGCGCCGCAACGCGGCCTGCTCATCAGCAAGCCGCCCCACCTGTGCTCGCGCCTCGGTGTTCGAGATCGCCGTGGCGACGAGCTCCGTGAAGGCGGCGATCCGCGCCTCGAGGTCCGCAGGCAGCGACGGGTCGGCCTTCGAGGAGGCGATCATCACGCCCCATAGCCGCTCGTCGACGACGATCGGGGCGCCCACCGACGAGCGTAGGCCCAGCTCCCGGCCCATGGCGGCTGCGGGACCGGACGCCTCCTCGTAGCCATCGATCCGTGCGGGTCGCCCGGTCCGCAACACCAACCCCTGAACGTTCTCGCCTCCGAGGTCGGCAGGTGTGCCGATCGGTATCTGATCTCCGGCGGCACTCCACACAGCGACCCCGGTCGCCGATCCGTCGAGCTCGTAGCGCGCCATGTACGTCGCGTCGACACCGACAAGCAGGCCGACCTCCTCGGTGACCGCCGCGAACACCTCCTCCGGCGCCGCTCCGCGCGCCACCAGAGTCGCGACGCGCCGCAACGCCGCCTGCTCATCAGCGAGTCGCTGCACCTGGGTTCGCGCTTCGGTGTTCGCGATCGCCGCCGCCACCACCTCGGTGAAGACCACGATCCGCGCGCTGGGGTCCTCCGGGAACGGCCGCTCCTCGGTCGAGGCGGCGAACGCCACGCCCCACACGCGGCCGTCGACCACGATCGGGACGCCGACCGCGGACCGGATCGCCAGCCGCTGCGCCTCCTCGACGAACGGCCCGTCGGCCAGCAGCTCCATCGAGCCCAACCGCACCGCGCGCCCGCCATCGCGCAGCAGCCGCAGCGCGTCGTCCACGGGACGCCGGGCGCCGATCGGAAAGCCTGCGCCCGTCGCGCTCCAGGCGGCCACGAGCGTCACCGTGTCGTCGGCCTCGAACCGCATCAGGGATGTCAGATCGGCGCTCACGAGCCAGCCGACCTCCTCGTTGACCGCCGCGAACACGTCGTCCTGCGACACGCCGCGCGCCACGAGCGTCGCCACGCGACGCAGCGCCGCCCGCTCCTCGGCCAGCTTGGAGCCCTCGGCCCGCGACGGCACGTTCACCACGTCCTCGCGGTCAGCGCCCTCGGGCATGTAGTAGCTCCTGTAGGCGACGATGCGCCCGTCGCGCGCGCGATAGACCTCGCACACCGAACCCTCCGGGCGAAGCGGCCCGCCTGACGGATCGCCATTGAGGATCTGGTGCTCGACCACGATCGTGTCGCCGTTCTCGGCGACGACCCGATCGTCGTGGATGCGCAGCCGGGAGAACTCGCGGAAGATGGCGGCGTTGTGACCCAGGACCGCGGCGACCCCGTGGAGCGCGCTACCGTCCACCACGACCTCGACGTCCTCGTCGAACACCTCGCTCAACGCGTCAAGGTCGCGCTCGTTGAAGCTCTTGTGGTGGCGGGCGACGAGAGATCTGAGGTTCACGGCGTGCTGCACGGCCAACGGCGAGCGGTGAGTCCCGACCATCCAGGCGCAGCCGGGAATGGCAAATCTTCCCACAAGAACGCGGGAAATCGCGACCAGCGCCAGTCCGACGGAGCCGAGCGGGCTGCTCGGAGGCCGTCGCGCTCGCGAGCCCGGCCCGATCCATCACCAACTCGGGTTTGTCCGCGCGCACCACTCTCGTAGTCGCAATCGGAGCACCGGCTCGCTGCTGCTTGTTTCCCGAAGCGACGGGATGGGTGCGCGGACTACACGGAGCTTGGAGCGGATCGTAACTTTCAGGGGCGTCAAACGTTCTGGGTTTGTGGGACCAGCGTCGCGAGCAGCGCTAGTGGTCGTGTCTGTGCTGATCGCGTTCGGCGGCGCGTCCGCGGCGGCGAGCGCCCACAAACGCAAGCCCCGGCCGTTGGTGCTGCATCCCCGGTTTCACGTTGTCGGCAGTGCCTCGACGGTCGACACCGATGGTCCCTTCGTGCTGCTGCGGAGCCCGGTCGGAACCAGTTTTGATGCGTCGGGAACGCTGATTGACGAGCAGACCGGAACCCGGACCAGCGTTTCGTATCCGGGTTGTCATCTGGATGAGTTCAACACTTGGAATCTGTTGGGCGGCCCATGGCTGATGCTCTCCTGCGATCGAGCCGGTCAGTGGGACGGTGGGTTTGAGCTGTACAACCTCTACACCGGGGAATGGCGGGCGGTCGTCCCAGACCCGACAATCTCGAGCTTCGACTGCGGCATGCCACCGTATTGCGGCGTGACCATCGCAGGGTTCGGCGCGCACTGGATCGAATGGCAGACCATACCCTGCCGCTACTGCACGCCCACGTATCAGTTCCAGAACATCGACACAGGACAGGTGCAGAGCCTGCCCGAGTGGCGGCCTGGGGGACGAACCATCCCGGATCTGGACTCCCAGTCCCTGGCGCGACCGCTCTGCCCACCGCTCAGCGTACCCCCCGGTGTGGCACCGCTCTCTGGAGGACCGCCGCCTGGCGTTCTGACTTTCTACGGATCTTTCGCCATCGTGGGGAATGTCTTGGAGCGGTGCGGCTCCCGGCTAAAGCTAGCCATCGGCAATCACAACTATCCTGGGGTCCACGCCAACTCACGCGCCGTCGTGTGGGCGCAGGGCCCCAAGAGCGGCAGACTCGACGGGCTTTTTCTGCCTAGCTTGCGCCATTTTGTCATCGCGAACACTCCGTCCACCAGTCCGTATGACTATGGGTTCGCGTTGAGTTCAGGCGAGCTGTACGTACTCCGCGGGAGCGTACTCGGCTCGAGCGAGACGGTCTTCGCGGCGCCCGCCCCCACACAAAGCCATGAGGCCGCGTCCGCGCGGGGACACCACTAGCGGGTCAGCGGGCAGTCCGACGGAGCGGCCGCGACCGGCAGCCGGGCCACTGGGCGCGACGCGCCGGTCGAGGACTCGCCCTGTCGGAGCGGCGCCGGTGCTTACTTGTCGTCCCGTCCGGGTCCCTTCATGGATTCTGTAGGACTGACGTCACGAGCAGGTTGGAGCGGCGGACTTGGGCGACGGTCGGGTTCCGCGCTCGGGACCGCCGTACGCTGCGGGAAGATCTTGGCGCAGATCGCCTCTGTGAGCGTCGTGGCGGCAAGGTGGTGTGCATCGAAGACTTCCCCGAGGTGCAGTAGGGACTCGGTCTCGGTCGCGACCCCGCCGTCCCCTAGTCGCAGCGCGAGAGGAATCCCCGGCCTCATGTCGCTGGCCGTGAGTCCAACCGCAACGTTGATCAAGTCGTCCGACGTTACGGCCGCCACCATGGAGCAGTGGCGCGCGCCGGCTAGCGCGAGCGTCGCCCGGTCGTCTCCACGGCCAATGAGGACTGGGATACCTGCTTTCTGCGCTAACCGCACGCACGGAGCATCGATGCTTCGCTCTACGGCGACCATAGCGACGCCGCGTTCACGTAGCGCCTGCGAGAGGCGAAAGCCGACCTGTCCAAAGCCGACGAGCACGATGTGACCACGGGCCGGGGCGGCGCGGCGGCCGATGATCGTCGTGAGCCGCGGGCGGCTCAGTCTGCGCACCAAGGCCGCGGTAAATACCGCCACGAGTACCAGTGCTGCGAGGATGTTCAGCGCGGAGACAATCTTGAACCACGCCGGTGCTGATTCGCTCCTCGGAGTGTCGATCACGGTCGCGATTGCCCGTGTGCTGAAGTAGATCCCGTTGAGGACGCTCTCGTGTAGCGCGATGATCGAGATGACGGTCTGGACGACCAGTGCGCCTAGAAGTCCCGCTCCTGCCGCGACGAGAAGCCGGAGCGCGCCGTCCACCATTCGAACACCGTGGCGCCAGCGAGGTGCTCGGGCGGTCATCGCGCAGCAATGGTCGGCGATCTCTCGGGCCACCAACTCTGCTGATGAGATGATCTGCACAGACCGAACTTCCTGGCGCAGCTGGTGAATGAGCGTCCTGTCAAAGAGCGTCACCCAGAGCGGGATATCGGGCCTCACATGCGCGCACAGGAGCGTGAGGCGCAACGCGAGGACGTCGTCGCGCGTCACCACCGCGACCGCTGCCCACTGGCCGCCGAGCACCTCCGTGATCTCGGTGTCCGCTCCGGGCGTGACAGCTTCCCCCGTCGCGCCGGCGTGATCGAGCCTACGCAGAAGTGCCCCGCCCAGTCCGCCGGGCTCGCTCAGAATAAGAACTCGCGGCCTCACATCCAATGTCTTCTCCCGGCTAGACGCGACGCTGAAGCCGTCGTGCTGAGCAGAGTCGCACACGCCAAGCGTAAACGGGGACGCTCGCACCCTCTTGTCCTAGCACTCGAGCAGGCCCCCCTTCCGACGGCTTGTGCGTCGATCGTTAGGGGAAGCTACCTGCGCGAGCATGCGTCCTGGGGGGCATCGTCGGGCGCCGGAGCCACGCGGCGTCGCCGCGGCTGGCTCCGAGCCGCCGCTAGCAAGCTGAGGCGTCGGCTGGCAACATCCGATTCCACGCCTTGGCCGTAGGCCGATGGACTGGCGGTCCCGCCGCAGTCCGTGTCCATCGCCGCGACAAGCCGATACAGGCTGTCCGGCAGAAAGCCAGTAGGAGACAGAGTCACCACCGCCAACCGGTTGCCCGACGGGCCGACTATCGGCGTATCGGGCTGTTCACGCCGCGTCCAAGCGCCGGCGCAACGGTTCCCGCAACGCGCGGCTTGCGAGTACCTTTGCTGTGGCGCCGAAGCGCGCCGGGACGGGTCGCAAACCGTCTAACAAGAGCAGCAAATCTAGGTCACGTAGGTAGAAGTGGTGTAACGAGCGCCTGAGTGGTTCCGACCACCGTGGCGCTCATGCTCGTCGGCTCTACGTCGCCGATCACGGATTGTGAGCCCTCGGGACCGCGCGGGTTTCCAATCACGGTGCTTCAGAGTCCTCGTCGTCATCGGCGTCCGGGTCGAGGTCGATGATGATGCAGGCCTTGGAGTCGTGGAAGAGGAAACGGACGCACCAGAAGCCGTACTCGACCTCGTCGGGTTGGGGGAGTCCTTGAGATCTGAGGAGCTCGCGCATCCGATTTTCCGCCTCGACCTTTGCCTCAAGCGTTGCGGGCATGACCGCCACAGTGCGCCGATCGGCGTGCCAGATCAAGGATTGTGCCGAGGTTGGCACATGACTGGGTTCAGGCCGGAGCGCCTGGGGCCGCCAGGGCGGTCAGCGCCGCCGCTGCGCGCGCCACACCAACGCGCCGGCGATCGCCGCGCCCACCAGCGCCGCAGCCGGGACCAGGCGCTTGAGCACGGCGCCGCGGGAGATCTCGCCGAGGTCGAGCACGTCGTCGCTGGGGCGCGCTCGGGGCGGGCGCGCGGGCGCTGCCGATGCCGCCTGTGCGGCGGCCAGCGCAGCGTCGCCGGCGGGTCCCGTCGGCAGGCGCCCGACGGGCGTGTCGTCGTAGCCGCCTGGCTGCGTCGGGGCCTGGGCACCAGGAGCGGCCGCCCATTGCCCCCCTCTCGCGGCCGACCAGGCGCCGTCCGACCCACCCGAAGCCGTCAGGCCCGCGGCTGCGGGAGCAGTAGTCACATCGCCCCCGCCCGTCTCGGCCGGCCCAACAGCCATCTCCGCCGCCAGACACTCGGCGAACCGACCCATCAGCTTCGAGGACACCTCCTGCATGACCCCCCGGCCGAACTGCGCGGCGGGGCCGGAGATCTGAATGTCGGTCGTGACGTCCACGCGGGTGCCCTCGGCGGTGGGGTGCATCTCGGTGGCGATCGTGGCAGCCGCGGTGCCCGCGCCCCGGGAGTCGCGGGCCTGAGCGCGCATCACCGCGCGGTGACCGTCAGCGTCGGCCTCCTCGATGCGGACGGTGCCGGCGTAGCGGCTGGTGACCGGCCCGATCTTGATCGCCATCCGCCCGGCGTACTCCCGGCCGTCGCCGTCGCCGGGGTCGAGCTCGGCGCCGGGCAGGCAGGGGGCCACGCGCTCGAGGTCGAGCAGGACCTCCCAGGCGCGCTCCACGGGCGCGGGCACCGTGAACGAGTTCTGAAGCTTCACGGTCCCGGGACGTCCTCGTCGGCGATTTGGGCGAAGGCGCGGGCGGGCGCGGCGTCGATCCCGGCAAAGCGGTAGAAGGGCGCGAAGAACTCAAACCGCGGCGGAAGCTGGCCGAGACCCACGAGCCACCGAGCTGCCCCCTCGCTCAGCGCCGGGGACTCCGGGAAGTAGCGGGGGGTGCCGATGGCCCGCTGCGCCCAGTCGGTGCGCAGGAGCACGATGTCCCCGCGGCGGATCTCCTCGCCGGCGGCCGCCAGACCGCGCTCGGCGGCGTCGAGAGCGGACGGCTCGATCACCTCACCCGCATCGACCGGCGTCAGATCCAGCACGACCGCCGGACCGATGACACGGTCAAGCGCCACGGCGTCAATCGGCTCGCCGTCCTCGAACACGTGCAGGGCCGATTCCACGTGGCATCCGGTATGGCAGCTGAGGGTCGCCTGCGCCGACTGCCAGTACCCGGGCTTGACGCGCACGTCGAACTGAACGCCGACGTCGGTCGAGGGCGGCCCCCGGAAGCCCTCGGGCACCGGCGGCGACAGGTCGACCAGCCGGCTCATCAGCGCAGTCCGCCCGCCTCATCACCGACGGTGGTGTAGAACTCGCGCTCGCGGTCGGCGAGCAGGTCGGGGATCGCCTCCTGCTTGACCAGGCGAGTGAAGTGATCGGAGGCCATGTGCGCCTCATAGCCCGCCTCGTCGCGGTACTGCTCATAGAGGAAGAACAGGTTGGGGTCCTCCTCTGAGCGCTGCGCCTGGTAGAAGACGCACCCCTGCTCAGCCCGCGAGGGCGGGGTCATCTCCTGGATGACCTCGAGCAGGCGGTCTGCCTTGCCGGGGTGAGCGCGCCACTTGGCGGCGACGACGTAGGCCATGTCAGTGCTCCCTTCGTTGTCCGATGGTGTTGCGCAGCACGCCGATCCCCGTTACCTCGAGCTCGACGACGTCTCCTGCCCTCAGCCGGCGCCCGAGCTCCAGGCCCGAGCCGCCGGTCGCGGTTCCCGACCCGATGACCTCGCCGGGGTGCAGGGTCTGAGCCTGCGAGGCGTAGGCGATCATGTCGGCGAAGCTGTGGTGCATCTCGGCGGTGGAGCACTCGCCCCATGTCTCATCGTTGACGCGGACGCTCATGCGCGCGGCGCCGGCGTCGAACTCATCGGCGGTGACCAGGCACGGGCCGAGCACGTTGGCGCCGTCCCAGTCTTTCGCTTTACCGGGGCCCAGGCCCACCGGCACCTCGAGGCGCTGGATGTCGCGAGCCGACAGGTCATTCCAGATCGTGTAGCCGAAGATGGCGTCCGGCGCGTCGGCGGGCGCGACGTCGCGCACCGTCCGCCCGATCACCGCCGCCAGCTCGAGCTCGTGGTCAAGCTCGGCGACATACGAGGGCCACGGGATCTCGACCTCCGGCCCGATGACCGTGTCGGGCATCCCCTTGTAGTAGGCCGGGACCTCGTACCACTCAGAAGGGATCTCGCGGCCCAGGCCCGCGTAGGCGCCCTTGAGATGACCCTCGAAGCCCAGGAAGTCACGCAGCGAGCGCGGTCGCAGCGGGGCGAGCAGCCGCGGCCGGGGCTCGACCGGCGCACCGGCACGCAAAGGGGCGCCCGCCTCGATGTAGGCCACCATGTCCCCGTCAAAGCCCGCGTCGATGACCTCCTCGCCGTCGAGGATCCCGACGCGCGCGCTCTCGCCCGCCGCATAGGTGACCAACCTCATCGCGGCTCCGCCAGCTCGGCCGCCGCCCGGCGCACCGCGTCGATGATCTTCACGTAGGAGCCGCAGCGGCACAGGTTGCCGCCGAACGCCTCGCGGATCTCGGCCTCGTCGGGATCCGGGTTCTCGGCCAGCAGCGCCTTGGCGGTGAGCACGAAGCCGGGCGTGCACCACCCGCACTGATAGGCGTGGGCCTCGACGAACGCGCGCGCGACCGGGTCCGAACCGGGCAGGCCCTCGGCGGTGGTCAGCTCGCGCCCCTCCGCCAGCGGCGCCAGCGTCAGGCACCCGGAGACCGGCTCGCCGTCGACGAGCACCGTGCAGGCGCCGCACACGCCGATACCGCAGGTCTGGCGCACCGAGCTCAGCCCCTGGCGGCGCAGGACGTCGACGAGCATCTCGTCGGGCGCGCACTCGAGCTCGACCGCGGTCCCGTTGAGCTGCACCGCAACCCTCACGAGGCCGTCTCCGCCTCGGCGTCGCGGGCGGCGTCGCCGGCGGCTCCGGAGGCGTTGCGCGCGTCGACGGCAGCCAGCACCCGCTCGGCCGACAGCGGCAGCTCGGGCACGTCGAGCCCCAGGGAGTACAGCGCGTTGCCGATGGCGGCGGGCACGGGCGGGAGCACGGTCTCGCCCAGGCCATGAACCTCGGCCCCCTCGCGCTCGATGATCTCGTGGGTGAAGCGGCCCGGGAGATCGCCCATCGCCGGCAGGTTGTAGTCCGAGAGGTTGGCGTTGGTCACCTGACCCTCGGCGAAGTCGATCGCCTCGAACAGGGCCGTCCCCAGCCCCATCAACAGCGACCCCTCGTTCTGCAGGGCGGCCCCCTCCGGGTTGACGACCCGGCCGGCGTAGGCAACACCGTGCAGGTGCTCGATCGTCAGCTGGCCAGTCTCCTCGTCGACGCTCACCTGCGCGGCCGCGGCGCCCTGATGCCAGTGCGTCGACGCCACGCCCTGTCCGGTGTCGGGGTCAAGGCCGCCCTCGTCGTGGATCTCGCCGTAGCCCCGCTCGCCGTCGCCCGCGCGGAGGTCGCGTACCGCCGCCTCGAGGGCACGGCCCATCATGTGCGTCGTGCGGCTGGAGGTCGTGCGTGTGTCATAGGGGGAGGTGTCGGTGTCGGGCTGCTCGACCTCGATCTGGCCCGGCTCGCACCCGAGCATCTGCGCCCCCATCAGCCGCAGCGAGCGATGCACGCCCTGTCCCATCTCACACGCCGCCGTGCGGATGGCGTAGCCCACTCCCCGGCGCTCGACGCTGATCGCCGCGCGGCTGGGCGTCTGCATTCCCTTCAGCAGGACGCACAGCCCCTTACCACGGGGATCGCGCTCGTAGTCGACGGCGTCCGCCGCGGCCTGCAGGCAGCGCTCGAACTGGACGTCGTGCATCACCTCCCCGGTGGCGAAGACATCGCCGTCGCGCAGGAGGTTGCGCCGCCGCAGCTCCAGCGGGCTCATGTCCAGGCGGTCGGCCAGGACGTCCATGGTGCGCTCCGAGGCCCACACCGACTGCATCGCCCCGTAGCCACGGTAGGCCCCGTTGGGCGGCAGGTTGGTGTAGATCGCCAGCGCATCGACGCGGACGTGCGGGATCCGGTACGGGCCCACGCCGGCGTAGCCGAGCTTGGTCGCGACCCCGGGACCGCAGTCGGCGTAGGCGCCGGTGTCCACCCAGCAGTCAAGCTCCTTGGCCACCAGCGTGCCGTCGCGACGCGCCCCCACCCGAACGCGGATGACCGACGGGTGGCGGTTGAGCGTGACGAACTCCTCGGTGCGGTCGAGCACGGCCTTGACGGGCGCCCGCGCCTTGCGCGCCAGGGCCGCCAGCACGGCCTCCTGGCGCACGAACGTCTTGGCGCCGAAGGAGCCGCCCATGATCTCGGAGATGACCCGGATCCGGTCCTCGGAGATCGCGAACGCCGCGGCAAGGTCGGCGCGCAGGTTGAACGGCGTCTGGGTACCGGTCCAGATCGTCAACCGGCCGTCCTCCCACTCCGCGATCGCCGCGTGAGGCTCCATGGGCGCGTGGGCGGCGCTGGGGGTGCGGAAGGCCTGCTGCACGACCACGTCGGCCTGGGCAAAGCCGGCGGCGACATCGCCGTGGACGAGGCGGAAGCGGTGGCAGACGTTGGTGGCGGGCAGAGGGCGCACGCCGATCGACACCGCCTCACCGGCCGAGCGCGCGCCCTCGGCGTGCAGGAGCGGCGCGCCCGGGGCCACCGCCGCCACCGGGTCAAAGACCGCGGGAAGCTCCTCGTAGGCGGCTTCGATGCGGCGCGCGGCCTCGCGGGCCGCCGCGGGGGTCGGCGCGGCGACGGCGGCGACGATGTCGCCCGCGTGACGCGCCACGTCGCTCAGCACGCGCTCGTCGTGGACCTGACAGCCGTAGGGGTGGGTGTCGGCGACGTCGTCGGGGGTCAGCACCACGCAGCCGGAGCCCACGGCGGACGCGTCGACGCTGAGCACGCGGGCGTGGGGGTGGGGGCTGCGCACGAAGGCGGCGTGCAGCATCCCGGGGCGCTCGGCGTCGATCGAGTAGCGCTGGGCGCCCGTGACGCGGGGGTCGATGCCGACGGCACTCATGCTCGCCCCCGGCCGTCGGCCACCGCCCCAGCCGCGGCGAGGTCCTCGAGCGCGCGCCGCACCTCGACGGCCACCACCCGTCGGCGGTACTCGGCGCTGCCGCGGGAATCGCTCAGCGGGTGCAGCCGATCGGCGTAGGCGTGGGCGATCTCGGCCGGCGCGGTCCCACTCAGGTCGGCGACCCCGGCGCAGATGTCGGGGTAGTGCTGGGGCACCTCGGCGCAGGCGCCGACGACGACGCGCAGGGCCCCGCCGGTGCGCGCGGCGGCGACGGCCACGCAGGGCCGGTCCTCGGTGGAGCGCGAGCGGAACTTGCGGTAGACCGCCCCGGGATCGGGTGGCGGGACGCGCACCTCGGTCAACAGCTCGTCGTCGGCGATGCACGTCTCATAGAAGCCCACGATGAGACCATCGATCGATACCTCGCGCTCGCCCCGGGGCCCGCGCAGGACGGCGCGTGCGTTGAGCGCGGCCAGCGCCGCGGGGGGATCGGAGGCGTAGTCGGCGTCGGCGAGGACCCCGCCGACCGTGGCCTGGTTGCGCACCCGCGGGCTGGCGACGAGCCCGAAGGCCCGGGCCAGCATCGGCCACTGCGCGCTCACGCGCGGATCGCGCTCGACCCGGCGATGGGTGACCATCGCGCCCAGGGACAGCTCGCCGTCGCGGACGTCGATCTCGCGCAGCTCGGGGACGTCGCGCAGTGACAGCAGGCAGCGGGGCTCGACGAACCCCTGGTTCATGAGAATGCCGAGAAAGCTCCCGCCCGCCAGCACCGTCGCCTCCGCGCCGCGCTCGGCGCGCAGCTCGGCCGCGTGCTCGAGGGAGCCGGGGGCGAGCCACTGCACTGCGGTGCCCGCGCCGGTCATGCGGGCGGATCATAGATCATCGATGATCTGGCCCCAGGGCGGGGCGCCCACACGGGTCCGGTTCCCGTGGCCGTCACGGTGCCCGCCCATCCCACGGGTTCTCGCCGGCGGCGATGAGCGACTCGGGCGCGAAGGGTCGCTGCGCCGCGCGCTCGAAGCCCTCGGCGACCACGTCGGGGTCCTCGGTGGAGAAGACGAGATCGGCCGCCGGATAGCCGAGGGCGCGGAAGGCGCGGTCGGCGCCGGCGATGTCGTAGGCGGTGCGGCGCAGCTGAACGTCGGGACCCAAGCGCAGCCAGTAGGCGCCGGGCTGGCGCTCGTAGGGACGGCCCACGCTGCCGGCGTTGATCATTCTCCGCCCGTCCGCCGCGCGGTCGAACTGGCGGTGAGTGTGACCGGCGACCAGCACGTCCGTCCCTGATGCCTCGAGGATCCGTGCCAGCCGCTCCGGCGCTGTCAGCACCGTGACGCGCTCCTCGTCGCTGCGCGCCGTCGCGTGGCAGAACAACACATCCCCGAGGCCGTCGATGGCCAGCGCCACCAACGCCGGCAGTCCATCCAGGAAGTCGCGGTCCGCGCGCTCCAGGCGCTGGGCAGCCCAGGCATCGCCGGCGTAGAGGGGATGCTCGAGCAGGTCGGCCGGGATGGTGCCGTCAAACCCCATGACGACGGCGCGATCGGCGTTGCCCCGCAGCCAGTGCACCGGCCACGGCAGCTCCCGCAAACGGGCGAGCACCTCGGCCGGCATGGGTCCGGCGCAGACGTCGCCGCCCACCACCACCGCGTCGGGCGGATCGGCGTGCAGCTCGGTTAGTACGGCCTCGAGCGCGGGCAGGTTCCCGTGTATGTCATACAGGGCGGTCACGGACCGGTAGGCGGGCACGGTCATTCATCGATTATCTATGATTGATCAAGAAGACGCGGCGAGCGAGAGGAGCCGGATGCCGGACGATGCCCCGAGGCGATCGACCCAAGTCAGCGAGGGATGATGCGCGCGCTGGTCGTCGACGCCCCTGACACCTTCTCGGTCCGCGAGGTGGAGCGCCCGCGTCCGGAGCGCCACGAGGTCCTGTGCCGGGTGCGGGCCACGGCCATCTGCGGCACCGACCCGCACATTATCGCCGGGGACTTCCCCGGCTTCTGGCCCAAGGACTGGCCGCTGATCCCTGGCCACGAGTGGTGTGGCGAGATCGTCGAGCTGGGGGAGGGGGCGGCCGAGTTGGGCTGGCGCACGGGAACGCGCGTGGCCGGCACCTCCCACGCGCCCTGCGGCTTTTGCGCGCGCTGCGTCGAGGGCCGCTACAACATCTGCGAGAACTTCGGCGTCGAGGGCCTCCACGCCCAGTACGGCCACAACGCGCCGGGCGCCTATGCCGAGTACGTGGTGCACTCGGTGCGCAGCGTCTTTCCGGTGCCCGACGAGCTCTCCGACGAGGAGGTGGCGATGCTCGATCCCGCGGCCATCGCGCTGCACACCGTGGTGCGCGGCGGGCACCGCCCGGGCGACGACGTCGTCGTCGTCGGCCCCGGCGTCATGGGGCTGCTCGTCGCGGAGTGCGCCCGCGCGCTGGGAGCGGGCCGCGTGTTCGTCGTCGGGCGCGGCGCGCGCCTGGAGAAGGCGCGCGCGCTGGGCCACGAGACGGTCGACTTCACCCAACAAGACCCCGTCGCCGCGGTGCTCGAGCAGACCGGAGGCGCCGACGTGGCCCTCGAGTGCTCCGGCGCGCCCCAGGCCGTGGCCCAGTGCGTGGAGATGGTCCGCAAGGGGGGCCGGGTGGCCATCATCGGCATCCCGCTCGGCGATGCGCAGGTGCCGATGCCCCGGACGGTACTCGACGAGATCGACGTCGTCGGCGTGAGGGCGGCCGCCGGGGAGATGCCCCGCGCGATCCGGCTCGCCGGCGAGGGACGCATCCGCCTGCGCGAGCTCGTCACCCACCGCTACCCGCTGGAGCGCTTTGCGGAGGCCTACGCCACGTTCACCGAGCGCCGCGACGGAGCGCTGAAGGTGATCGTCCATCCCGACGGCGCGGCGCCGGCATGACCGGCGAACCAGTGCTGTGCTCCTGTGCTGTCACCGGCGGGATGAGCGTGCCGGGGCAGAGCGCGGCCATCCCGATCACGCCCGAGCAGATCATTGACTCGGCGGTGGCGGCCCACGCCGCCGGAGCGGCCATCGTCCACATCCACGTACGCGATCCGCAGACGGGGCGACCGTCCGCCGATCTCGGCCTGTTCTCAGAGGTGCTGGCGGGTATCGGCGAGCGCTGCGCCGCGATCGTGCAGCCCACGACCGGCGGTGGCGTGGGGATGTCGATCGAGGAGCGAGCGCGCGTGGTCACCGAGTGCCGCCCGGAGATGGCGACCTTCAACTGCGGATCGTTCAACTTCGGGATCTTCCAGGTGCACCACCGGCCCGAGATGGCGGCGTGGGAGACGGAGTACCTGGACTCGACCCGCGAGTACGTGTTCCGCAACACCTTCGCCGACATGTACCGGCTCTCGGAGCTGTTTCGGGAGGCGGGGGCCAAACCGGAGTACGAGACCTACGACATCGGGCACCTGTACAACCTGCGCCACCTCGCCGACCAGGGGCTCGTCGACTTCCCCCTGCACGTGCAGTTCGTGCTCGGGGTGCTGGGCGCCAACGCCGCGTCGATGCCCCAGCTGCTGCACATGCTCCAGACCGCCACCGGCCTCTTCGGGGCCGACGGCTTCACCTGGTCGGCGGCCGGGGTCGGCTACCCGGGGCAGTTTCATCTCGCGGCGGCGTCGCTGATGCTGGGCGGCCACATCCGGGTGGGGCTCGAGGACAACCTGCGGGTGACCGCCGACCGCCGGGCAACGTCCAATGCCGAGCTGGTGGAGAAGGCGATGGCGCTCGCGCCGCTGCTCGACCGCCAGCCCGTCAAATCCGACGAGGCCCGGGCGCTGCTGGGGCTCAGTCCGTCAACCATGGAGGAATAGGGCGCCAACCAAACCCCGGCGCTTGCGAGTCGATCATCGATTATCTAGCATCGGGAGCCTGACCAAGCTGAGGAGAGGGATGACGAAATGGCCGTAGAGACGCCGCCCAACGAGGTCCTGGGCACGAACTTCGGAACCGATGCGTTCCCCGTGCAGTGGCAGGAGGGGGAGCGCGAGCTCTTCTGGATCCACGACGACCTGCACATTCCCAACCCGGTGTCGCCGCTCTTCTTTGACATCGGTGGCTGGTGGCTGACCTGCGATCACATGTTCCGCCGGTTCGGCACGCCCTTTGCCTGTGACTGGATCGCCAAGGAGATCAACGGCTACGTCTACACGGCGGCCGTCCCCTGCGATCCCGCGGTCCACGCCGAGGCCACCGAGTATGAGAGCCGCTACGTCCCGCGCGTCCCTCGCGACGAGGCCTATGCCGGGCAGATCGGGCCCTACCTCGGCGGCGTGCTGCCGATCTATGCCGCCAACTTCATGGACTGGTGGCGGACGCGTCTGCGCCCGGAGATGGAGCGCAACTTCGCCTATCTGGACGGCTATGACCACGACGGCGCGTCGCTGCTGGAGCTCGCGGTGCTGCTCGAGGACGCCATCGACATCCACGACCGCCACTGGAAGATCCACTGGATGCTCAACTTCGCCCAGTTTGCCTCCACCCAGAACCTCAACGCGGCCATCGCGGAGGTGGGCGCCGACACCTCGGTGATGGGACGGCTTCAGTCAAGCGTCGAGGATCGCAACTGGGATGCGATCGAGGACCTGTGGCAGGCCAAGGAGGAGGTCAAGGCCGATCCCGAGCTGCAACAGGCCTTCGAAGCCGCGGGGGCGCGGGAGGTCATGGACGCCCTGGCCGGCAGCGAGCGGGGCCGGCGCTTCATTGCCGAGCGGATCGAGACCCACCAGCGGACGTTCGGCTACAAGGCACTGTGGTCACATGAATTCATGTACCGCCTGTGGGTGGAGGACCCGGCGCCGATCATCGAGGCCATCCGCGGCTATGTGGCCACCGACTACGACTACCCGTCCAACCTCAAGGCGGTCGTCGACGACCTCGAGGCGGCCAAACGCGATGTCATGGCGGGGGTGGAGGGGGAGGACCGCGAGCGGCTGTCGCGGGCCCTGGAGCTCTCGCTCAACATGAACCCGCTCACCCCCGACCATCACTTCTTCGTCGACCAGGGTACGAACGCCCGTCTGCGCCTGGTGGTGGTCGCCATCGGGCGCAAGCTCGTGCAGGCCGGCGCGCTCGGTGAGGCCGAGGACGTGGTCTTCCTGCACTACAACGAGGTCCGGCGCCTCATGGCCGATCCGCAGGCCTTCGACGCCCGCGACAC
>DASXJW010000020.1:0-29256 GCA_036497165.1 Solirubrobacteraceae bacterium | reverse complement strand
CGGCCAAACGTTTGCGAAATTTCCTGTCAGGCGCGGATCGGTGCGGCCGCCTCGTCCCCGTAGAGCTCGGCGAGCGCCTCGAGCAACAGCGCGTGCACTGGGGTGGTGAGCTCGGGGTCGGCGTCGTCGATCGCCTCGGCGCGCATCCGGGCCCGCTCCTGCAGCTCGCGGTCGCGCGGCAGCTCGGCCACGCGGAACTGGGCCAGCCCACTCTGGCGGACCCCGACGAGCTCCCCCTCCCCCCGGAGCTCGAGGTCGATCTCGGCCAGGCGAAACCCGTCGGTGTGCGACGCCAGCGCCTGCAGGCGGGCCGAGCCCTTGGGCCCGAAGAGCAGGCATACGGAGGCATGCTCGCCGCGCCCGATCCGCCCGCGCAGCTGGTGCAGCTGCGAGATCCCGTAGCGATCGGCGTCCTCCACCAGCATGACGGTGGCGTTGGGGACGTCGATGCCCACCTCGATGACCGTGGTCGCCACCAGCACGTCGGCCTCGCCGGCGGCAAACCGCCGCATCACGTCCGCCTTCTCGGCGGGGCGCAGCTGGCCGTGCATCAGCACGACGCGGAAGTCGCGCAGCTCGGAGCCCCGCAGGCGCTCGTACTCGGCCACCGCGGCCCGCGCCGCAAGCGCCTCGGACTCCGACACGAGCGGGCAGACCACGAATGCCTGGCGCCCGGCGCGCAGCTCCTCGCGGATGCGGTCATAGGCGCGGGCCCGCTCGCGCTCGGTGGAGCACAGGAAGGTCTCGATGGGCTGGCGGCCCCTGGGCAGCTCGCGCAGCACCGTGAAGTCAAGGTCGCCGTACTGCGAGAGCGCGAGCGTGCGCGGGATCGGGGTGGCGGTCATGTGCAGCATGTGCGGGCTGCGGGTGGCTGGGCCGTTCTCCCCGCCCGCCTTGGCGTCCAGCGCGGCACGCTGGCGCACGCCGAAGCGGTGCTGCTCATCGACCACCGCGACCGCCAGTGACGCAAACCGGACCGGATCCTCGATCAACGCGTGGGTGCCCACGATCAACGACAGCTCCCCTGAGCCCAGCTTGCCCAGCAGGTCGGCGCGGCGCCGTCCCGGCGTGGAGCCGGTGAGCAGCCCGATCGGGACCGCCTCGCCGGGCATGAGCGCCTGGATCGTGGCGAAGTGCTGTTCGGCCAGCGGCTCGGTCGGCGCCATCAGCGCCCCCTGGTAGCCCTGCTCGACGGCGCGCAGCAGCGTGTACAGGGCCACGACGGTCTTGCCCGAGCCGACCTCGCCCATGAGCAGCCGTTGCATCGGGCGCTCGCCGGCCAGGTCCGCGTCGATCTCCTCCATGGCCCGTCGCTGATCGCCGGTGGGCGCGAAGGGCAGCATCTGCGCCAGCCACCGGGCGCTGAGCGATGGCTGGGCATCCAGGGCGGGCGCGGCGCTGCCGGCGCGACGCAGCCGGCGCCGGCGCAGCAGGGCCAGCTGGACGAGCAGGAGCTCCTCGAAGGCCAGCCGCCGCCGGCCCACCGCCTGCTCCTCCTCGCCGGCGAGGTGCACGGCGGCCAACGCACAGCGGCGCCCGGGCAGCCGCTCGGCCACCCGCAGGTCGGCCGGGAGGGGCTCGGGCACGTCGGCCAGCGCCCGGGCGTGCTCGCGCACGAGCGCCAGGATCTGGGTGGAGGACAGGCCCTCGGTGGCGGGATAGTGCGCCACCCCCTCGGCCCCCGCCCCGGCCTCCGTGGTCCGGGCGTGGCCCTGGACACGGAAGCGGTTGCGTGCTTCGTACTTACCGTGGAGCACGAGCCGCGTGCCGGCCGGGTACTTCCCGACCAGCCACGGCTGGTTGAAGAACGTGGCCTTCATGGCGCCGGTGCCGTCGGCCACGGTGGCCTCCACCAGCGGTCGCATGCCCCGCCGCCGCACGGGTCGCGAGGCGATCGAGCGCACCTCCACGACGACCGTGGCCGTCTCCCCCGCCACCAGCTGCGCCACCGAGCGGGCGTCCCGGCGGTCGCGCGGCAGGTGCTCCAGGAGGTCGCCCACCGTCACGAGCCCCAGCCCGGCGGCCGCCTTCTCGGCCTTGGCGTGATCGAAGCGCAGGCGCGAGGCCAGGACGGACGGACGCGGGTAGCGCACGGGGGCCCCGGCGAGCTCGTCGGGCCCGAGCGCACGAGACTCGGAGAAGGCGGTGATGGACATCCGGCGGCCCGCAGATGATGACCGGCGCGCCGGTCAGCAATCGACCGAGGGCGCGGCCGCGCCCCGCGTCATTCGGCCGACAGCAGCCACCAGTAGCTCGGCTGTCCCCCGTCGGACAGCTCGAGCTCGGCGTCACCGCCGAGGAGAGCCTCGACGGCGGCGTCGTCGAGCGGGGCGTCGGCGCCGCGCAGGCAGGTGATGAGCTCGGCGTCCTCCCCCAGGCGCGCCAGGACCTCGCGCAACGTCTCGCCCGGCTCACCCCAGGCAACCAGCTCGTCCTCGACGAAGCCCACCGCCTGCCCGGCGTGGAACCGGCCCTGGGCGTCGTCGCGCCCGGCGGGGGCCACGGCGCCGGTGCGCACGCGCCCGAGTGTCTCGTGCATCGCCTCGGCGTTGTCGACGGCGCGCCGGGCGGGGTCCAGGCCGACGGCCGCGGCCAGGCCCGCCTGGGGCGAGCGTGAGGCCACAACCGAGACGGTCTTCTCCGACAGCTCGGCAGCGCGCTCGGCGGCCATCACGACATTGGTGCTGTTGGGCAGGACCACGACCTCCTCGGAGGGGACGGCGTGGATGGCGGCGAGCAGGTCATAGGTTGAGGGATTGAGCGTCGGCCCACCGTCGAGCACGCGGAAGCCGAAGCCCTCGAACAGCCGCGCCATGCCCTCGCCGTTGACGACCGCCAGTCCGCCGCAGACCGAGGGCGTCGTGGGCAGCTCGAGACGGGCGTCCCGCCGCGAGACCTGCTCGCGCATGTCGGCGACGTCGAGGTGTGAGACGACGCCGACCTCGGCGAACAGCTCCGTGGCGGCGTCGGGATCGTCGGTGTGGACGTGGACCTTCAGCGTCGTCTGGTCGCCGACGACCAGCACCGAGTCGCCGATCCGCTCCAGCTCGCTCGCGTGGCGCCGCTGCTCCAGGCCGGCCCCGGTGACCGCGAAGTTCGTGCAGTAGCGGAAGGTGGTCGAGGCGTGCTGCGGGTGGGTGACGCGCGCGGCGCGATGGTGCTCGAGCGGCGGCGGCTCGGAGCCGCGCAGCGCCCCGACGATGCCGGCCAGCAGCACCGTGAGCCCGTATCCGCCGGCGTCGACGACGCCCGCCTCGCGCAGCACCGGCAGCAGGTCCGGCCCGCGGTTGACCGAATCCTCGCCGGCCTCCAGGGCGCTCTCGATCACGCTGGCGATGGCGATGTCCTGCTCGCCCGCGCTGGCGTCGACGCCGAGCCGGGCGTCGGGGATGTGAGCGATCTCGGAGGCGACGCGATGGGCCATCGCGCGGACCACGGTGAGGATCGTGCCCTCCGCCGGGTCGCGCACCGACCCGTAGGCCTGATCCGCGGCGCGCGCCAGGGCAGCCCCGATCAGGACCGGGTCGACCAGCTCGCCGGGGCGGCTGATGAGCTCCTCCGCGGCGCCGCGGATGAGCTGGGAGAGGATGACGCCGCTGTTGCCGCGAGCGCCCAGGAGGGCGGCGCGGGCCACCGAGGCGACGATCTCGTCGCGACCGATGTCGTCGATGGTGCGGCCCTCAGAGGCTCCGGCCAGCCGGTCGAGCTCGGTGAGTACGGCGCGCAGGGTGAGCACCATGTTGTCGCCGGTGTCCCCGTCGGCGACGGGGAACACGTTGAGGTCGTTGACCTCCTCGCGGCGGGCCTCGAGCGCCGCCAGCCCCGCCTCCACCAGCGCGCGGAAGCGCACGATGCTGGGATCGGAGACTCCCGTCTGATCAGTCGCTCGCCCGGGCGCGGCCAAGGCCGACTCTCAGCGGGCTTTGGTGATCTTGCCGGCTTTGAGGCAGCGCGTGCACACGTACACGCGTCGCGGAGTCCCGCCGTCGTCGATGCGGACCCGTTGGAGGTTCGGATCGAAGCGGCGCTTGGTCGCGACCATGGAGTGGCTGCGGTTATGGCCGAAGGACGGACCCTTGGCGCACACGTGACAGACTTTGGGCATCGCGGGCAGTATAGGTGGTGAGGGCGCGCACGGACCCGACGAGCCGTACCATGCGTATCTGATCGTGGATTGCGAACAAGCCAGCCGGGTACACAATCGCCCCGATGGGTTCTAGAGGGCAGCCCCAGGCAGAGCCCAGCGATCTGCGCCTTCCCGACCGCTACCGGGCCCGTCGGCGGCTCGCGACCGGCGGTATGGCATCGGTGTGGTGCGCCGACGATCTCGTGCTGGGGCGGACGGTGGCGGTCAAGGTCCTGGCGGAGCGCTTCGCCCACGACGAGATGGCGATGCGGCGGTTCAAGCGCGAGGCGCGCGCCGCGGCCCGCGTGTCGACGCATGCGCACGTGGTCACGATCTACGACGTCGGCGACCTGGAGGTCGACGACCGCGACGTCGACTCGACCGCGCGGCCGTTCATCGTCATGGAGTACCTGGCCGGAGGCACCGTCGCCGACGCCATCCGTGTCGGGGCGGTCCGCCGCCAGGAGGCGGTGCGCTGGATCCGCGAAGCGGCCTCGGCCCTCGACCACGCGCACGCGCGGGGAATCGTCCATCGCGACATCAAGCCGGCCAACTTCCTCTTGAACCGCAGCCGCGTGCTGCACGTCGCTGACTTCGGCATCGCCCGGTTGCTCTCGGAGGACACCATCACCAGCACCGGCGAGCTGTTCGGCACCGCCGCCTACCTGTCACCCGAGCAGGCGCTGGGCCGGGAGGCCACCGGCGCCAGCGACCGCTACGCCCTGGCCGTGGCCACCTTCGAGCTGCTCGCCGGGGGGCGGCCCTTCCAGGCCGAGCACTTCGCCGCCCAGGCCCGCCAGCACATCGAGGACGAGCGCCCCTACGCCAGCGATCGCGACCGCACCCTGCCCCCGGCGGTGGACGACGTGCTCATCCGGGGGATGGCCAAGGAGCCCGAGGCGCGCTTCGAGACCGCCGGCGCCTTCGTCGACGCGCTGGAGACCGCGCTGTCGGGCGGGGTCGCCGTCACCACGCAACGGCTGTCGACGCAGCGCCGGCGCACGCACGCACCGGGCGCGTTCCTGGGCGTTCCGGCGGCGGCCGGCGGCAACGGCAACGGCGGTGGGCGCGGTCCTCTGCCCCGCTCACGGGGCGGCGGCGCCTGGCACGGCCCCGCTCCCGCTCCCGCGCACCACGCCACGAGCACGACGGGCGCCTGGACGGCGGCGAGCTCGATCCAGCCCGGGTCGGCGCGGCGCCGGACCGGGCGGGCGGTCGCCCTGGTCGCGCTGCTGGTGGCCATCGGGGGCGTCGGCACGCTGGCGCTGGTCGGCCTGGGCGGCGGCTCCAAGCACGCCACCAAGACCGCCGCTCACCGCACCACGCACGCCGCCGCGACCTCACACCCGCGCTCCACGCGGCCCGCCAAGCCAAAAACCACCACGGCCAGCACGCCCGCGGCCGCGTCCACCACGACGCCCACAACTCCGGCCGCCCCGGTACCGCCGAGCGCCGAGCAGCTTCAGCTGACCGGGCACAGCGAGTTGACGGCCGGCAACTACCCGGAGGCCATCGCCACCCTGCGCAAGGCCGTGGCGGCCGCGGACAAGGGCAGCCTCACCTACGCCTACGGCCTCTATGACCTCGGAGTGGCGCTGCTGAGATCCGGCAACGCCGCCGCGGCCGTGCCGGTGCTCGAGCAGCGGGTCAAGATCCCCAACCAGACGGCCACCGTCCAGCAGACGCTCAACGATGCGCTGGTAGCCAGCGGGCACGCCCCGCCGCCCACCCCCGGCAAGGGCAGAGGCAAGGCCAAGGGCCACGACAAGGGCCCCGGTCCGTCGGGCGGCGCCGGGCTGTCCCAGAACGCCCCGGGCCCAGGCAACGAGCACCCCAACTTCGTCGACTGACGCGCCCCGTCAGATCGCGAAGCCGGCTTTTCCCCGCCGACCGGTCAGCTCGTCCTTGACCCCCAGTGAGGCGAGCGCCGCCTCCACGGCGTGGCGGCCCGTGTCGCGCTTGGCGCCCCCGCTGACGCGGTCCAGCGCCTGCTCCATCGTGTCGACGGTGAGCACCCCGAAGCCGCAGGGGACGCCGGTGTCCAGCTGGACACGGGTGATGCCGTCGGTCGCTGCCGAACACACGTACTCGTAGTGGTCGGTATCGCCGCGGATCACCGCGCCCAGGCAGACGACGACGTCGAAGCGGCCGGACTCGGCCGCGTACTTGGCGATGAGCGCCAGCTCGAAGGCGCCGGGAACCGTGAAGGCCTCGACGGCGCTGGCGCCGGCCTCCTGGAGCGCCGCGCGCGCCCCCTGCTCGAGCCTGTCGGCCAGCTCGGTGTAGAACCGCGCCACGCACAGGGCGGCGCGGACGGACTCAGCGGCCATCGCGGCGGCGGCGGTCCTGCTCGTGCTCGCGCTCGATCATCTCCTCGTCGAGGGCGAGCCCCTGATGGTGCAGGGTGTGGCCGAGCTTCTCGCGCTTTGTGCGCAGGTAAGCCTCGTTGTGAGGGTTGGGCGCGTGCTGGATGGGGATCTGATCGGCCACCGATAGCCCGTAGCCGGCCAGTCCGGAGATCTTCTTGGGGTTGTTGGTGAGAATGCGGATGCTCGACAGGCCGAGATCCACCAGAATCTGCGCGCCGATGCCGTAGTCGCGCAGATCGGCGGGCAGGCCGAGGCGGAGGTTGGCGTCGACCGTGTCCAGCCCCTGCTCCTGCAGCTTGTAGGCCTTGAGCTTGTTGAGCAGCCCGATCCCGCGCCCCTCCTGGCTGAGATAGAGCAGCACGCCGCGGCCCTCGTTCTCGATCATCGCCAGCGCCGACTCGAGCTGCTCGCCGCAGTCGCAGCGCAGCGAATGGAAGACGTCGCCGGTCAGGCACTCGGAGTGCACGCGGACGAGCACGTCGTCCACCCCGTCCACGTCGCCCTTGACCAGCGCCACGTGGTGCTTGTTGTCGACGAGCGAGCGGTAGCCGACGGCGACGAACTCACCGAACGCGGTGGGCAGCTTGGTGTCCACCACCCGCTCCACCAGCTTCTCGTGCCGACGGCGGTAGGCCACCAGGTCGGACACGGTGATCATCCGCAGGCCGTGGCGCTCGCAGTAGGGGATGAGGTCGGGCACCCGCGCCATCGTCCCGTCCTCGTTCATGATCTCGCAGATGACGCTGGAGGCGTTGAGGCCCGCCAGCCGGGAGAGGTCGACGCCCGCCTCGGTCTGCCCCACGCGCTCGAGCACGCCGCCGGCCCTGGCCTTGAGCGGGAACACATGGCCCGGCTGGACCAGGTCGCGAGGGCTGGAGGCGGGGTCGATCGCCACCTGGATCGTCCGCGCGCGGTCGGCCGCCGAGATGCCGGTGCTGACGCCGGTGCGGGCCTCGATGGAGACGGTGAACGCGGTCTCGAACGCGGACTCGTTCTTGGCCGCCATCAGATCGAGCCCGAGATCGTCACAGCGGTCGGGACCGAGGGCGAGGCAGATGAGGCCGCCGCCCTCCTTGCGCATGAAGTTGATCGCCTCGGGGGTGACGAACTGGGCGGCCATCGTGAGGTCGCCCTCGTTCTCGCGGTTTGGGTCGTCGACGACGACCACCATCTTGCCCTGGCGGATGTCCTCGATGGCCTCGTCGATCGTGGCGAAGGCTGACCTGGTGGAGCTCATCGGGCGGTCGTCACCAGCCTCTCGACGTATTTGGCCAACACATCCACCTCCAGGTTCACGGTCGTCCCGACCCCGGCGTGGCCGAGATTCGTCCGTTCCAGTGTCTCAGGAATCAGGGAAACGGTAAACGATGCATCTGCGAGGCCCGCCACCGTCAGCGACACCCCGTCGACGGTGACCGATCCCTTGTGCACGATGTAGCGCAGGATCTCGTCCGGGGCCTCGATCTCGAGCCGCCGCGAGAAGCCGTCGGGAGCCACCGAGCGTACGGTGCCCACGCCGTCGACGTGGCCCTGGACCATGTGCCCGCCCAGCCGGTCTGACAACCGCATGGCCAGCTCGAGGTTGACCGGAGTGCCCGACCGGGCCTCGGCCAGAGAGCTGAGCCGCAGCGTCTCATTCATCACGTCGGTCGAGAACGCGCTCGGCTGCACGTTGGTCGCGGTCAGGCAGACGCCGTTGACGGCGATCGAGTCCCCCTCACCGAGCTCCGCGGCCAGCCCGGTGCCGATGATCAGACGCACGCCCTCGCCCGAGCGCTCGATGTCCTCGATCCGGCCCAGGTCGGCGATCAGTCCCGTGAACATCCACTACCACCTGTGTATCCGAGCGGAGATGAGCAGATCCTCGTCGATCCGCTCGCACTGGAGGTCGTGAGCCTGGACCGCGTCGGCGATCTGCTCGGCCCCCTCGCCCTCCAACGGGTCCCGTGCCGTCCGGCCACCGAGGATGAGGGGAGCGAGGAACAGGCGGATCTCGTCGATCTGGCCCGCGTCGAGAAACGCGCCCGCGAGCCGCGGGCCGCCCTCGAGCAGGATCGAGCTGATCCCCGCAGCGCCGAGCTGGTCGAGCGCGGACACCACCCGGGCGGGCTCATTCTCGCCCGGGGCGACGATGACGTCGGCGCCGTGGGCCTCCAGCGCGTCGGTGGCGGCGCGGGGCGCGGCTCGTGAGACGACCACGCTGAGGGGGGTTCGCCGCGCATCGCGCACCAGCTGGGCGTCGAGCGGCAGCCGCCCCAGCGAGTCGAAGACCACGCGCCGGGGCTGACGCGTGACGCCGGGAATGCGTGCCGTGAGCTGGGGGTCATCGGCCAGAGCCGTGCCGACACCGACGACCACCGCGTCGCACTCGGCCCGCCAGGCGTGGGCGCGGCGGCGGCTGGACTCGCCCGAGATCCACTTGGAATCGCCCCGGTGGGTCGCGACCTTGCCGTCCAGGGTCATCGCCGACTTGAACAGGATCCAGGGACGCCCGGTGCGAGCGCGCTTGCGAAAGGGCTGATTGAGCAGCCGCGCGCGGTCGGCCAGCTCGCCGTCGTCGAGGACCACCTCGACCCCGTCATCGCGCAGGATGCCCAGTCCGCGGCCGGAGGCGTGCTCGGAGGGATCGTCGGAGGCCACCACCACCCGGGAGATCCCGGCCTGGCGGATGGCGTCGGTGCACGGCGGGGTGCGGCCGTGGTGGCAGCAGGGCTCCAGCGAGACATACAGGGTGGCGCCGGCCAGATCCCGATCCCCCGCGGCGCGGATGGCCTCCACCTCGGCGTGCGGGGCCCCCACCTCGCGGTGATAACCCTCGCCGATCGGTCCCTCGCCGTCGGCGATCACCGCCCCGACGAGGGGGTTGGGGCTGACCCGGCCACGCCCCTGCTCGGCGATCTCGATCGCGCGAGCGAGGTGGCGGCGATCGATATCGGCGATGGCTGTCATCTCGGCTTTTAGAGCATAGTTCGCGGCACATTTACCGCTCCTGAACGGGCGTCGCAGGACTCCGGGCGAGCGCTCTGCAGCCGGGGCGCTACGAACCCTGCTGACAGTTCTTGAGCCGGTAGACGCTCATCTCGGGACCCGGGCGGGCGTACTGCCTGGGGTAGTAGTCGATCGACCAGTCAAAGCTGAAGGGCACCGCCCGGTGGCCGCTGGCAAAGGGGCTGATGTGGAACATCAGGTTGGCCTGGTTGGCGAGCGCGGCGTAGTAGGCGATGGCCGACGGGGCGATCTTGGGCTGCGCGAAGGAGCGTCCGGCCTGCAGCGATCCGATGACCACCCAGCAGTAGCCGCTCTTGGCGTACTCGCTGAGCAGCTCGGGCCGCAGCGTCCGCTCGTACTCGTCGATCGCCGCGTAGCGGTGCTCACCGGGCGGGAGATGGTTGCCGTGAGCGTCGACGTCGGTGACGAACGTGTTCCAGAGCTGCCAGCGGGCGCCGCTGGGCGTCCACGGCTCAGAGCGGCCGATGTCCTGCCCCCAGTCGTTGGAGACGACGGGCTCGACCACCACCTTGGCGCCGGCCGGGACGTGGTTGACCATCCATGCGCGCGTGACGTTGCGCGTATCGGGGCGCGAGAGGACGACGTCGTTGTGGATGGCGGCGGCCACGCTCTGGCCCAGCATCACGATCGCCGCCGCCGCACCGGCCAGGAGGACCGGCATGCGTCGGGCGCGGACCAGCCAGCGCACCGCCTCCACGGTCGCATAGGCGGCGAGGAGGGCCACCATTGAGAACAACGGCATCACCCAGCGCCCGAAGTAGCGCTGCTGATCGCCCATGAACGCGATGAACGCGATCGGGGCCGGCAGCAGGACGAGCGCCAGGGCGAGCCGGCGGCGCACGATCAGGAGCACGCTGCCGGCCACCGCGGCGACCGACGGTGCCCACCCCAGCCCCCAGGTGAACGTCCAGATGTAGAACGCGGTGCCGCTGGCCGCGGTGGTCCCCAGCTTCTCCGGATCCGAGCCGCCGGCCAGCGCCTGCTGGGTCGTCACCCCGGCGTGGAAGGCGGCGAAGTCCAGGACCGAGTAGGGGTTGGCGGCGACGAAGGCGAGCGCCGCGCACGCCAGGGCGAGGCCGAGGCGGCGCAGCGCCGTGAAGGGCGCGCCGCCGGCCGCGTCGCAGATGCCGGCCGCCACCAGGCACACCACGGTGATCGCCCCGGTGTACTTGGTGGCCGCCGCCAGGCCGATCCCGACCCCGGCCAGCACGTAGTCGCGCCGCGAGCCGTTGCGCAACACGCCGGCGGTTCCGTACAGCGCCAGCGCCACCGGAGCGAGCGCGGGAACGTCATTGAGCGCCAGGTGGCTGTAGAAGATGGGCAGGAAGGCCAACCCGAAGATGGCCGCGCCCAGGAGCGCCGTCGTCTTGTTGAAGAGGCGTGCGCCGGCGAGGTAGGTCAGCCAGACCGCAATGGTTCCCAGCACGGCGGCGACCACGCGCGCCACCACATAAACGCCGGTGGGATCTGACACGTACGCCCGGCGGACGGCGTCGGCGCTGCCGAACCACAGCTCGAAGACGAGATGCAGCAGGTAGGAGTACGCCGGCGGATTGAGAAAATACTGGGGGTTGTAGTCATGGTTGAAGAACGCGACCGCCCGGGGGACGAAATGCGTTGCCTCGTCGGAGTTGTAGCTGTAGGGCAGGCCCTGCTTGATCCCCCACAGGCGCAGGCCCAGGGTGACGGCGAGCAGCAGCCACAACGCGGGCCGGTGCAGGTCGCGCCGGCGGCCGTCCGCGGGCCGGATCCACGCCGCGCCACGGCGGCCCGGCGATGAGAGCGGCAGCGCCAGCCGACGGCGCGGCTCGGGCTTACTTGCCGTTGCCGTGTCCATCTTCATCTACGAGTATCCCGCTACCGTGTCTTCAATAGCGCGCCCCTACGGAGCTCCGACTCGTCCCCACCGCCCCCGGCGCGGCGCGCTCTGCGCCGGTAGAACCCCCTCCGCACCATGAAGCTCATCATCCAGATTCCCTGTTTCAACGAGGAAGCGCAGCTCCCGGCCACGCTGGGGCACCTGCCGCGGGAGATGGCGGGCTTTGACTCGGTCGAGTGGCTGATCATCGACGACGGCTCCACCGACGCCACGATCGAGGTCGCGCGCGCCAACGGCGTCGATCACATCGTCAAGCTGACCAACCACAAGGGGCTGGCGGCGGGCTTTCAGGCGGGGCTGGACGCGGGGCTCAAGCTGGGCGCCGACGTCATCGTCAACACCGATGCCGACAACCAGTACGAGGGCGCCGACATCCCGAAGCTGGTTGCGCCCATTCTCCGCGGCGAGGCCGACATGGTGATCGGCGATCGCGGGATCGACTCCAACGAGCATTTCTCTCACTCCAAGCGCCGCCTGCAGCGCCTCGGCTCCTGGGTGGTGCGTCAGGCCTCCTCCACCGAGATCCCCGACACGACCTCCGGCTTTCGCGCGTACAACCGCGAGGCGGCCCTGCAGATGCAGGTGGTCTCGAAGTTCACCTACACGCTGGAGACGATCATCCAGGCCGGCAAGCTGCTGGTGGCGGTCGACCACGTCCCCATCCGCACCAACCCCAAGACGCGCGAGTCGCGCCTGTTCCCGTCGATCCCGGCCTACATCCGCCGCAACGGCCTCTCGATCTTCCGGATCTACTCCCAGTACGAGCCGCTCAGGGTCTTCTGGGGCGGCGCCATCGTCACGGGCGTGGCCGCGATGGTGTTCTTCATCCGCTTCCTCATCGACTTCATCCAGGGTGGCGGGGTCGCCGGCCACATCCAGTCGCTCATCTTCGGCGCGGTGCTGTTCAACGCGGCGATGCTGCTCGGCGCCCTGGGCGTCCTCGGCGACCTGCTCTCGGCGCAACGGATCATGCTGCAACGGACGTTCGAGCGCGTGCGCCGGATCGAACTGCAACTCGGCGTGGAGCCGTCGCACTACGAACCCGGGGCGGCGCGCCCGACGGGCTCCTCCCCCGACGCGGCGCCGGAGGATCGTCAGGCGGTGAAGGTGTGAGCTCCGGCACCGCGGTGCCGACGGGCAACACCTACGACAAATACGGCTCCACCAATCCGGTCGTGCGCCGCCTGATGGCCGGCTTCGAGCGGACCCTGGACGAGCTGTTTTACCGGGCTGCCCCGGCATCGCTGCTGGACGTGGGCTGCGGCGAGGGCGTCCTCACCGAGCAGTGGGCGGAGCGCATCGCGCCCGGTCCGGTGGTGGGCGTCGACCTCGAGGACCCCAAGCTCCAGGACGAGTGGGCCCGCCGCCGGCACCCCAACCTCACCTTCACCGCGATGGAGGTGGAGCGCCTGCAGTTCGGCGACGGCGAGTTCGAGCTGGTCGCGGCCACCGAGGTCCTCGAGCACGTGACCGATCCCGAGCGGGCCCTGGCCGAGATGGCGCGGGTGGCCGGCCGCTACCTCCTGGTCTCGGTGCCCCATGAGCCGCTGTGGCGTGCGCTCAACATGGCCCGGGGCGCATACCTGCGCCAGCTGGGCAACACGCCGGGACACCTCAACCACTGGACGCGGCGCTCGTTCGTGAGCCTGCTGGGCCGCTACGGCGACGTGGTCGAGACCCGCGCACCGTTCCCATGGACGATGCTGCTCGTAGCGGTTCGCGCGTGACCTCGACGACGACGGCGCCGCCCTCAGGGCCCGCGCCCGACGGCGGGGACAGTCCCACCCCCGGGGCGCAGCGCTCGCAGTCCTTCGCCTCTGGGGCGCGCGTCCTCACCGTCGGGATCGCCTCCACCGGGATCTTCACCTTCCTGTACCTGGCCACCTCCAGCCATGTGCTGGACGCGTCCTCCTACAGCCGCATCTCCCTGTGCTGGGCGATCATGTTCGTGATCCTGTCGGTGATCTATCGCCCGATCGAGCAGTTGCTCTCGCGCACCATCGCCGACCGCCGGGCCCGGGGTCTGCACGGCCACCCGCTGCGCGTCCCCGCCGCCATCCAGTTCGGATTCGCGGTGCTGTTCCTGATCGTGGCCCTGGCGCTGCGCGACCAGATCCAGCAGGGGATGTTCGACGGCTCGAGCGCGCTGTACTGGATTCTGGTCATCGGCGTGCTCGCTTACGCCGGCAGCTACTTCGCCCGCGGCTGGCTGGCCGGCCACCAGCGCTTCGCCCTCTACGGCGGCCTCGTCTTCCTGGAGTCCACCTCGCGCTTCGTGTTCCCGCTGGCCGTGGCGCTGGGGCTCGCCTCCGGCCAGGCCGCTGTGGGCGTGGGGATGGCGGTGGCACCGTTCGCCTCGCTGGCGGTCATGCCGTTCGCGTTCAGCCGCATCCGCCTGCCCGCCCCGGCCGAGGGAGTGATCGCGGCCGACGCCGCCGGCGCCGGCGAGGGACCGGCTCAGACCCAGCTCGAGGAGGAGAGCGCCGACCTCACGCTGCGCCACGGCGCGGGCTTCGCCGTCTCGGTGGTGGGGATCATGTTCTCCGAGCAGATGCTGATGAACGCCGGCGTGCTGATCGTGGCCGCCAAGACCGGCGGCGCCGACCTCACCACCGGCATCGTCGGCTTCGTCTTCAACGTCATGCTCATCGTGCGCGCGCCGCTGCAGCTCTTCCAGGCCATCCAGACGTCGATCCTCCCCCATCTCGCCGGCCTGGAGGTGCGCGAGAGCGCCGACGAGTTTCACCGGGCCATCCGCACCACGATCCTCGTCATCGCGGCCTTCGCCGCCGCGGTGGCCCTCGGCCTGCTGCTCATCGGCCCGCCGGTGATGACCGCCCTGCTCGGCGACAAGGGCTTCACCTACGGGCGCGTCGGCCTCGCCCTGGTCGGCATCGGTATGGGCCTGCACCTCATCTCCGGCACCCTGAACCAGGCCGCGCTGGCCCGCGGGCGCGCGGCCGCGGCCGCCTCGGCGTGGTTGCTCTCCGCCGCGCTGTTCGTCGTCTACGTGGCCACCGGCGGCGGCTCAGAGCACGAGGTGGTCGCCCGCGTGGAGCTGGGCTACCTCGGCGCCACCGCCGTGCTGGCCGGGCTGCTGTGGGCCGTGTACCGCCTGGGGCCCGCCAAGAAGGTGGCCGCCACCGGCCGGCCGAGCGTCGCCTGAGGCGCGGGTCGGATGTCAACCGCATGCACTGAAGAGCTGGGTCGGCCGGCGCGCCGGCGGCGGTCGCGGCGGATCTTGATCTCCCAGATCGCACACCCGGGGTTTTCAGAGGGTGCGATCCAGAACGCGAGTCATGTTGACTTCACAGATCGCACGCCTTGAAAGACCGCGGTGTGCGATCCCAGGAGTCAACGCCAACGGATCTCACTCTTCATCGCCGCCGTTGACGTTCGCCCGCGTTGTGCCCCAACGCCAGCGGCAGACCACGGCGGCCCGCGGCAGACCGCGGCAGACGCCAGCTCCAGGCCGCTGGCGCTACACAGCCCCCGCAGCGGCCACGATCTTCAGATAGGCGCCGGCGGGGTCGTCGGACCCGAAGACGGCCGAGCCGGTGACCAGCAGGTTGGCACCGGCCTGCACCACCGGGCCCGCGGTCTGGTCGTGGACGCCGCCGTCGACCTCCAGGGCGACCTCGGGGGGCAGGACGCGGCGCATGCGCTGGAGCTTGTCGAGCGAGTGCGGGATGAACTTCTGGGCGCCCCAGCCCGGGTTGACGCTCATGCACAGAGCCAGGTCGAGCGTCTCGGCCGCGACCTCCTGCACGGCGTCCACGGGCGTCGCGGGGGTCAGGGCGGCGCCGGCGGAGCAGCCGGCCTTGCGGATCTCGTCAAGGGTGTAGTGGAGGTGCGGGGTCGCCTCGACGTGGATGGTGATGTTGTCCGCACCGGCCTTGGCGATGTCGCCCACCACCCGCTCGGGCCGCTCGACCATGAGGTGGACGTCGAGGATGCCGCCGGCGTCGTGCACGAGGTCGGCCAGGGCGCCGACGATGATGGCGCCGAAGGTGATGGGCGGCACGAAGTGACCGTCCATGACGTCGACGTGGATGACCCGCGCCCCCGCGGCGAGCACCTCGGAGACCTGCGAGCCCAGACGGGAGAAGTCGGCCGACAGGATCGACGGGGCCACCCGCCGCTCGCGCAGCAGCTGCGGGTCGCGGGGACTCACGTCGCTAGACCTCCTGGAGCATGCTGCCCCGGCAGTGGTTGCACTCGACGATCGCGGTGCTCGACATGCGCACGATCGTGGAGTGCTCGCCGCAGTTGGGGCACACCGAGACCAGCTCGTAGCGCCGCAGGCAGTAGACGCAGCGGTAGTTTCCTGGGACCGCGGTCGGCCGCAGCCAGGGCTCGCCGCAGCCGGGACACTCGGGACCGAGCTTGGGAGCCGGCTCGTTCATTAGTCGAAGACTAACCGGCCGGTGCGGGTCGCGACCATCAGCGTGGGCGCGCTCACGTGCGCCGCAGCCTCACGATGTAGAAGCCGTCGGTCCCATCGGTGTCCGGGGCGGGGCGCAGCGGCACGTCGGCCTCCCATCCGGATCGGCCCGAGAGGAAGTCGCCGACGACCGCGTCGGACTCGGCCTGCGAGATCGTGCACACCGAGTACACGAGCGTGCCGCCGGGACGGGTGGCGGCGGCGCCGGCGGCGAGGATTCGCGCCTGCTGGACGGCCAGGTCGGCGATCCGCTCGGGGCTCGTGCGCCAGCGCAGGTCCGGGCGCGACTGCAGGGTGCCCAGTCCGCTGCACGGCGCGTCGACGAGCACGCGGTCAAAGGCGGGGCCCGGCCGCGGCTCGGTCGCGTCGGCGATCTCGACGGTGGCGCCATGGACGTGCATCCGCGCAAGCGTGGTCCGGAGCGCCTCCGCGCGGCCGGCGTGGCGCTCCACCGCCACCAGTCCTCCGGCGTCGCCGGTGAGCGCGGCGACGTGGGTCGTCTTGGCCCCCGGCGCGGCGCACAGGTCAAGGACGCGGTCGCCCGGGGCGGGCGCCAGCGTCCGCGCCACCGTCATCGCCGCCCGCGACTGCGGCATCAGCTCGCCGCGCTCCCACGGCGCCGAGCCGTAGACGTCGAACGGCTCGTCGAGCACCAGGCCCTCCGAGATCTCGGGCGCCGGATGCCAGGCGACGCCGAGCGACTCGGCCACGTCGCCCACGCGCCCGGCCAGGGTGTTGACGCGCACCGCGGACTCGGCCGGCACGTTGACAGCGGCCAGCAGGGCGCGGGCGCGCTCGGCCCCCAGCTCCGACCACCACAGCTCCGCCAGCCATACCGGCACCGAGTGCTTGACGGCCGCGTGGGCGGGCGTGGCGTCATCGAGCGCCGCCGTCAGATCGCGGCCCTCGCGCAGCGCGCGGCGCAGGACGGCGTTGACCAGCCCACTGCCGCCGCGGGCGTGGCGCTTGGCCAGCTCGACGGACTCGTGCACGGCGGCGTGATCGGCGACCCCGTCCATGAACAGCACCTGCATCAGCCCCAGCCGCAGCGCGGCCAGCACGGGCGCGTCGAGCCGCTCCGGCGGCCGGCCGGTGAGGATGGCGGCGACGTGATCCAGCGTGGCCCGGCGCTGGACGGTCCCGTAGGCCAGCGCCATCGCGAACGACCGGTCGCGGCCATGCAGGGACCGTGCCTCGGCGTGGAAGGCGCGATCGGCGAACGCGTCCTGTTCGAAGACGCGGCGCACCACGGCATAGGCGCACGCCCGCGCCGCAGAGACTCCTGCCGCCACGGCGGTCAGCTCCGCAGTCCGCGCAGGTAGGCGTCGCCGGCCATCCGCCGGCGCCCGGCGGGCTGCACCGCCAGCAGCGCCAGCGTCCCCGGCGTGCATCCCAGCACCGGCACGGGCCCATCCAGCGCCAGCTCCCCGGCGGGGGGGTCGCCGGGCTGCGGCGGCCGCGCGGCGGCCTCCCACACGCCCAGGCGCTCGAACTGGTCGCCACCCACCCCGGTGAGCGCGGCGCCGATGTGGGGTGAGAGCGCGCGCACCACGCGCCCCAGCTCCTCGGCGGGGCGCCCCGGGTCAAGCAGCCGGTCCTCGGCGGTGATCTTCTTCGCGTAGGTGACGCCGGCCTCGTCCTGTTCGTGAAACGGCGGGGCGGTGTCGAGCGCCTCCACGAGGAGCCGGCCCCCCAGCGGGGCCAGCCGCGCCGCCAGGGTGCCGAAGGTGTCATCGCCGGCGATCGGCTCCTCGGCGGCCAGGCACACCGGCCCGCTGTCCAGGCCGGCGGTGAGGCGCATGATGCTGACTCCGGTGCGCTCGTCGCCGGCCATGATGGCGCGCTCGATCGGCGCCGCCCCGCGCCACCGTGGCAGCAGGGAGGGATGGACGTTGAGGATCGGATGGTCGGAGAGCAGCGGCTCGGAGATGAGCGCGCCGAAGGCGCAGACGATCACCGCGTCGGGAGCGGCGGCGGCGATTCGCCGGCCGGCGGTCTCGTCGTTGACCGATTCGGGCTGGTCGGTCTCGATGCCCAGCCCGCGGGCGGCGTCGAGCACCGGGGGCGAGGCGAGCTTGCGGCCGCGGCCACGCGGGCGGTCCGGGCGCGTGACCACCAGCTGCGGCCGGTGGGGCGAGTCGGCCAGGACGCGCAGAACGTCGGCGGCGAACTCCGAGGTGCCCAGGTAGACGGTGCGCAACGGCGCTCAGGCCGAGGGAAGCGCTTCGCGCAGGGCGCGCATCGCGTCCTTGCGCTGCGAGCGTGAGATCCGGTCGAGCACCAGCACCCCGTCGAGGTGATCGATCTCGTGCTGGATCACGCGCGCCTCGAGCCCCGACGCCTCGATGGTCAGGGGCTGGCCGTACTCATCGAGCGCCCGCACCACGATGTGGACCGGACGCTCGACGTCGACATGGACGCTGGGCAGGCTGAGGCAGCCCTCCTCCAGGGTCTCGAGCTCGTCGCCGGCCCACTCGATCTTCGGATTGACCAGCGCCGTCACGGGCGACTGCTGGTGCACCCGGTAGACGAGCAGGCGGTGCAGGACACCGACCTGGTTGGCGGCCAGGCCCACTCCGATCGAGTCGATCATGAGCTGGCCCATGCGCCTGACCTCGTCGCGCAGGGCCTCGTCGAAGTGCTCCACCGGGCGCGAACGGGTACGCAGGACCGGCTCGCCGAACTTCTTGACGTGGGCGAGCGCGGCGGCGCGCCGCGCCGCCACCTCGGGATCGAGCTGGGCCTCGGCAGCCTCCTCGGGCTCGACCACCTCGGAGTCGAGCTCTGCCTGATCTGTGACGCTTTCGGCCATCCCACTCAGTCTAGTTATGGGGCCGCCGCGCCCGCCGCTCGGCTACTGGGGATCGACGTCCACGCTGACGGCGGCGCCGCGCCGGGCCGCCCCGGGCGCCACCCGGTCCACCGCCCGCCCCACGGCGTCGATCGCGGCCTGCCGGGCGGTCGCCTTGACCACCAGCTGGCTGCGGCAGCGGCCGCGCAGGCGAAAGAGCGGTGCGGGGCCCAGGACGGCGGCGTCGATCGTGGCCAGCTCGCCGTGGATGGCGGCGGCCGTGTCGCGGGCCAGCGCTTCGTCCTCGGCGGAGCTGACGACGCGGATGAGCGACGCGTAGGGCGGATAGGACAGCGCTCGCCGTCGCTCGAGCTCGTCGGCGATGAAGCCGTCGGCGTCGTGGTGGACGGCGAAGCGGATCGGCCGGGCGTCGGGAGCGAGGGTCTGGACGAGGACCCGGCTGCCGAGGCTGCCCCGCCCGGTGCGTCCGGCCAGCTGGGTGATGAGAGCGAACGTCCGCTCCTCGGCGCGGAAGTCGGGGAAGCGCAGCGTCTGGTCGGCGTCGACCACGATCCCGAGGGAGACGTCGGGGAAGTCGTGGCCCTTGGCCACCATCTGCGTGCCGACGAGGACGCCGGCGGGGGCCGTCTGGAAGCTCTGCAGGGTGCGGGCCCGTTGAGGCAGCGTCGAGGAGTCGGCGTCGAGCCGGAAGATTGGGAAACCCTCCCCGCCCAGCGCATCGCGCAGCTCGTGCTCGATGCGCTCGGTGCCGGCGCCGTGGCGCGCCACCGACACCGAGGCGCAGGCGCCGCATCGCTGCGGCATGCGCTCGCGATGGCCGCAGTGATGGCAGGCGATGAAGCCTCCGCGCTGGTGCAGGACGAGCGCCACGTCGCAGTTGGGACACAGCCAGATGCGCCCGCAGGCGCGGCAGGAGAGGAAGTTGGACCACCCGCGGCGGTTGAGCAGCATGATCGCCTTGCCGCCGGCCCGGCGCAGGTCGGCGAGCGCCATCCGCGTCTCGGGATGCAGAGGCTGGTGGCGGTCGCGCATGTCGAGCACCTCCACGGCGGGCAGCGGGCGCGCGTCGACGCGGCGCGACAGCCGCAGTCGCGTCATCTCCACCACGCTCTCGGGCCGCGGGGTCGCGGTGCCGAAGACCAGGACGGCACCGTGCCGAGCCGCCCGCTCGCGGGCGACGGTGCGGGCGTCGTAGCGCGGATCGCCCTCGTGCTTGTAGGAGCTCTCGTGCTCCTCATCGACCACGATCAGCCCGATGTCCTGGAGCGGGGCGAAGACCGCGGAGCGCGGGCCCACGCACACGCTCGCCTCGCCGGTGCGCAGGCGCATCCACTCGTCGTGGCGTTCGCCGAGGCTGAGCGCGGAATGCAGGACCGCGACGACGTCGCCGAAGCGCGTCTGGAAGCGCCACAGAACCTGTGGCGTGAGCGCGATCTCCGGCACGAGGACGATCGCGGTGCGTCCGGCGGCGAGCGCAGCCTCCACCGCGCCCAGGTAGACCTCGGTCTTCCCCGAGCCGGTGACGCCCTGCAGCAGGTAGCCGGGATGCCCCGGCTCGGTGTGGCCCAGCGCCGCCACCAGCGGGGCCAGCGCGGCCGCCTGCTCGGCGGTCAGCGCCGGCGGCGTGGCCGAGGCGCTGCCGATCGCCACGCGGACCGGCCGCCGCGGGCGCGGACGCCGATCGATGGCGACCAGGCCCCGCCGCTCGAGACGCCGCAGCCCGGGCGTGTCGAGCTCGGCGGCGACGGTTGGGCCGCGCTGGTCCAGCGCGGCCAGCAGCGCGCGCTGGCGGTCGTTGAGACCGCCGTCGGGACCCTGCAGCGCGGCACGGCCGGCGGCCGTCAGCTCAGCGACAAGGGCCAGCTTGGCTCCCGTCCCGGCCGAGGCGCCCGGCGCGAGCATGAGCTGCAGTGCACGGGAGGGCGTGGAGCAGTATTCGCGCGCCATCCACTCCGCCAGGGCGACCAGGTCGGCCCCGACGCCGGCACCGAGGACCTCCTCGGGCTCCACCAGCCGCTCGGGGGCGAGCTCGGAGCGCTCGGCGAGCTCGACCACGACCCCCAGCGAGCTGCGCGCGCCGAACGGGACGCGCAGCAGGGAGCCGACCTGAACCTGCTGGTCGGGGGCCAGGCGGTAGTCGAAGAGGCCGCGCACCGCGCGCGTCCGGGTGAGAGGCTGCACGCGGGCGATCATCGGCGACCGAATCTAGTGGCGGCCACAGATGGGATACGGCCGGGGGCGGTTAATCTCCGCATCGTGGAACCGGAACCCGGCGAGGAGATCTTCTTTCACGGCCATCCCTCGTGGCGCTCGCTGGGGCTGTTCTACGTCAAGGGGCTCCTCGTGGTGCTGGCGGCCGGCGTGATCGCCGGCGTCGTCACCCGCATCACCGCCTCCCACGTGCAGGCGGGCTGGGTGAGCGCGGCCGTCGTCGCCGCCTTCCTGGTGCTGGTCGTCGTCGGCCAGATCCGGCGGATCGGCACGACCTACTCGATCACCAACCAGCGTCTGACGATCGAGACCGGCATCCTGTCGCGCGACGTGCACCAGACGCGCCTGGAGCGCATCCAGAACGTCAACTCCCGCCAGTCGCTGTTCGAGCGGCTGCTGCGGATCGGGAGCGTCGAGTTCGACACCGCCGGGGAGTCGCAGTTCGACTTCTCCTTTCGCGGTGTGGGCGACCCGCGCGGGATCGTGCGCACCGTGGACCGCGCGCTGCACGCGCTGCGGGGCACCCCGGCGACGCCGGGGTCAGGGGTCTGAGGCGGGGGCGGGTTCGCGCTCGGTGCGCGGGCGGCGCGCCCGGCGGTCCTCGCGGTCGGTCGGCGGGCGACGCTCGTTGCGCTCGACGAAGTCGATGATCGCCGGCACGCCCTCCAGGCGGTAGCGCTCGCGCAATCGGTTCTCGATGAAGTACGCGTAGTCGCGGGTCACGCGCGCGCGGGAGTTGACCTGGATCGAGAAGCGCGGCGGTCGCTCGGCGGTCTGGGTCATGAACAGCAGGCGCAGACGGTGCTGGGCGGCGGCGCCGCGGGCGCGGGCGGGGCGCTTGCCCACGGGGGGCTGGCGGGCGGCCACGATCTCGGACAGGAACCGGTTGAGCTGCGGCGTGGAGATGCGGGTGCGGCTGCGATCGGCGAGCGCCACGGCCTCGATCAGCAGCCGTTCGACGTGGCGGCCCGTCTTGGCCGAGGCGGTCAGCACGCGCGGGCGCAGCCGCAGCTTCTGGTGTGCGCGAGCGCGCTCGTGGTCGAGATCGACGTCGTCGGCGATATCCCACTTGTTGAGCACGAGCGCGGTGGCGCAGCCGCTGCGCATGGCCAGTTCGGCGATGCGCAGATCCTGGCTGGTGATGCCGTCGGTGGCGTCGCACACCACCAGGGCCACGTCGGCGCGCTCGGCCGCGCGGCGGGAGCGCAGCGACGTGTAGTACTCGATTGACTCCCCCACCTTGGCCTGACGGCGGATCCCGGCGGTGTCCACGAGAATCAGCTCGCGGCCGTTGAAGGTGAAGGGCAGGTCGATGGCGTCGCGCGTCGTGCCCGCCTCCGGCGAGACGATGACGCGCTCAGAGCCGGCGAAGCGGTTGAGCAGCGAGGACTTGCCGACGTTGGGACGGCCGATCAGCGCCAGGCGGACGGCGTCGTCCTCGGCATCGTCATCGGCGAAGTCGTCCCGCCCACCCGCCAGCGCCACGACGCGATCGAGGAGGTCGCCGGTGCCCAGGCCCTGCGCCGCCGACACGGCGACCGGCTCGCCCAGCCCCAGCCCGTAGAACTCGGCGGTCAAGGCCATGTCCTTGACCGTGTCGATCTTGTTGGCGGCGACGAGCACCGGCAGCGGCGAGCGGCGCAAGAGATCGGCCATCTCCTCGTCGCCGGGGCGCAGTCCCGCCTTGGCGTCGACGACGAGCACCGCGGCGTCGGCGTCGGCCAGGGCGGCGCGAGCCTGATCCTGGATCTGGCGGGCCAGCGCGTCGCGATCCTCGAGGTCCACGCCGCCGGTATCGATCAGGGTCAGCGCACGCCCGTTCCACTCGGTACGCAGCTCCTTGCGGTCGCGGGTGACCCCGGCCTGCTCGTGCACGACGGCCTCGCGCGACTCGGTCAGGCGGTTGACCAGCGACGATTTGCCGACATTGGGGTATCCGACGATTGCGACCTTCATGGTGCGTCGAGGCTAGCGGCCGCCGCGGGGGTGAGGTGCCGAGGCGCTTGCGGTCGGGCGCGGTGACGCGACGGGGCCGGCGTCCCTGCCGGCCCCGTACGGGGGTGTCGCGTCCGTCGGTCAGCTACTGCGGGGGAAGGGGCTGGGGCAGGTCGTCGCCGGCGCCGGCACAGTACCCGGCGCCTTCGGCGGCATCGTTGGACCACAGCGACTGGACGGCGAACGTCCTGCCCTGGTTGCCCTTGATGTCGTTCAGGGCTCCCGGGATCGGCGTGACGGCGGGCTCGCCGGGAGCGCCCAGTCCCTCGCCCACCCAGGCGCACTTGTCTCCGTTCTCGTTGGCGTCCAGCGAGTCGTACCAGCCGCCGAGGTTGGTCGTGGCCGCGCCGCTGCCGAGGATGTCCTCGGCGCCGGGATCGGTGACGGTCTCCTCGATCTCATGGCCGAGCACGATCGAGAATCCATCGAGCTTCCCGGCCGCCCCGCTGTTGACGGCGTTCTCGCCGCATACGTTGGCGCCACCCGAGTTGATGGAGAGCGCGTAGGGCATGTTGGTGTACGCCACGCCCTTGGTCAGGCCGTCGTAGATACCGCCCTCAAAGCCGGGATAGACGTAGTCGTGAAAGGCGCAGTAGCCGGTCGAGACCGCGTTGGGATCGGAGTAGTCGGCCGGCTGGGCGATGACGAAGTCGGCGTCGGCCAGATCGCTGACATGGAAGTGCGCCGCCGCCCGCGACGCCTCGGCCGCCAGATCGGTGTAGGTGTTGCTGGGGCCGGCCGGGTTGCTCCCCGACGTCTGGGGCAGCCCCGTGATCGAGTTGGCGTCATCGACCCAGATCCCGGCGAGCTGGTCGGTCGGGTTGGCGACATGCTGGTCATAGGCGTTGCCCGAGGCGTCGGTGACCGTCTGGTAGTACTGGGTCTGCTCGCCGGCCCATTGGGTGCCGCCGAGCTGGTTGACCCAGTCAGCCATGTAGCGTCCCGCCCCGTCGGGATCGCATTTGAGCGTGGCGTTGATCTTGCCGTAGGTGAGCTTCTCCGCCGCGCACGGCTGGGTCGACGGGAACGCGCCCTTCTCCCCCCACCCCCAATACACGATGTAGACATGCGGCTCGGTCTGCACGTGGCCGCCCCAGTAGGCCATGTTCCCGGGGTAGGGCAGCGTGGTGGCCGGGGCCTCGGGCAGGCCGCAGTTCGACAGCGGCGCGGGCAGCGTCCCATTCTCGGGACACGGCGGGGCGGGCGGCTGCAGGGCGCCGGCGGGAGCGAACGTGTGCTGCTGCCAGAGCTGGCGCTGGGTCTGGATCTCCTGGGCCAGCGTCGGCATGAGAATCGGCTTGGCGGCGGCCGCGCCGGCGCCTGCGCCAAGCAGCGCGGCCAGCGAAGCGAGTACGGCAAGACCGCCACTGCGGTAGAGGCGTTTTGACATGTGAGTCCGTCCCCTCCAGGACCGGTAGGTGTGCGCTTGACGCGGGCCGGCGACCTCGCCGGCCGTTCACCTGTAACGCCTGCCGCAGGGAAAACTTGCGCTTTCCCTCTGGAGGGTGACGCGACAGAGCGCGGGCCCGGCGTGCTCTGAGCTCGCCGGGCCCGCGGCCATGTCCCTTCAAGGTGGCCGGCTAGTAGTGCATCCGCGGGTCTACATAGAAGTTGTAGACCTGGAAGTCACTGCTCTTGCCGCCCGGCACCAGCGTGAACCGCACCAACTGCCAGCCGGGCAGGTTGCCCGGGTGGATGTTGAATGGGCTCGACAACGTCCACCCCGTCCGCTGGGCGTGGACTGCTCCCGCGCCCTGGGCATTGATCTCGGACTTCGTGCCCGCATAGGCCACGAAGACCTGCACGCCCTCGGCCCCCAGGACGTTGCGCACCATGGTCCGCGCCGTCGGGTAGTCCGAGGCCACGCACATCGGCGGGCTGATCGCCTGAGAGCCGCTGGGCAGGTTCAGCGCCGAGCCGGCGCCGTCCTGCCCTGCCTGGATCGAGGCGCCCCCGCTCAGCGTCCAGCCGGCACCGTTGAACGACCCGGGGGTCTCCCCGGGAGCCAGCGTGTACCAGTGACTGTCCCCGACCGAGAGAAACGGCTGGGTCAGCACCGGGTCCGAGCACGCGGAGGTGTCGCCCCACGCCATGCCGCTCGTGTTGATCGGAGTGGCCATGGCGGGACCGGCCGACAGACAGGCGACGGCCGTGGTGAGAATGCCGCAGATGCCCACCGAGAGTGAGCGGCGGCGGATTCGGAACTGCTTCATCATTGGAAAACGCACCTTCCGTGGTGAGCGTTCTCAGCCGGTGGCCTGGCCGGGACGGCCCGACCCCCCGCCTGAGTCGACCCGGCTCCCTGCCGGGTCCCTGCGCTCAGTGGTGTTACGACCTTAGGGTCGGCACGTTACCTCGCACTGACGCGCGATCGACTGGGTTATGGACGATTGTCCAGGCGCCGGGGCCCGGGCGCGTCAGGGGCGCTCGTCCACCAGGCCGACGACGCGATCGACCACCTGCGCAAAGGTGAGATCCGTGGTGTCGATCGTGTGTGCGTCGGGGGCCGCCTGCAGCGGGGAGTGAGCGCGCGCGGTGTCGCGCTCGTCGCGGATCGCCTGTTCGGCCAGCACGGTCGCGGCGTCGACCCCCAGCTCGCCGGCGCGGCGCTGCGCCCGGGCCTCCGAGCTGGCGGTGAGGAACACCTTGACCTCGGCGTCAGGGGCGACGACGGTGCCGATGTCGCGCCCCTCGGCCACCCAATCGCCATGGCGCAGCAGCCGCCGCTGTTGGGCGACCATGGCCTCCCGCACCGCCGGCTGGGCCGCCGCCACCGAAGCCGCCTCTGACACCGCGGGACTGCGGATCTGCGCGGTGACGTCGCGTCCGTCGACCCGGATTCGGTCGCCGAGCTCGATGTCCAGCGCCGGAGCCACCTCCGCCGGCGACCGTCCGCGCTCCTGGGCGGCCAGGGCGACGGCACGGTACATCGCGCCGGAGTCCAGGTAGGTGTAGCCGAGCTCGCGCGCCACGGCGCGCGCGACGCTCGACTTGCCGGCTCCGGCGGGGCCGTCGATGGCGATCACCATCAGCGGGGCCCCCGGGAGCGCCGTGTCGCGTGCCATGTCTGCGGGAGGCCCACCTAGCCCTCCGCCAGCGCGGCGATGTCCTCGGCGAAGCCCGGATAGGAGACCTCTGCGGCATCCATCCCGATCACCTCCACCCCCTCCTCTGAGGCCAGGCCCGCGACTGCGCCGAGCAGGGCCAGACGGTGGTCGCCATGCGCGTCGATGCGCCCGCCCCGCAGCCGGCCGTGCCCGCGGACGGCGAAGCCGTCCTCGAGCGCGTCGATGTCGGCCCCCAGCCCCCGCAGCCCCTCGACCACGGTGGCGATGCGGTCAGACTCCTTGACGCGCAGCTCGCCGGCGCCGCGGACCACGGTCTCCCCCTCGGCAAAGCAGCCCAGCAGCGCCACCAGCGGGAGCTCGTCGATGGCCAGCGGCACCTCATCGGCCTCCACCGTCGTCGCCTCGATCGGTCCGTAGCTGACGTCGAGGTCGCACACGGGCTCGGCGGGCCCGAACGTCCCAGGCTCCTCGACCTCGCCCACCACGATCGCGCCCATCCGCTGCAGGATGCGCAGGAACCCGGCGCGCGTCCAGTTGACGCCTACCCCGTCGAGCACCAGCCGCGCCCCTGGCACCAGGACCCCGGCCGCGATGAGGAACGCGGCGCTCGAGAGGTCCCCGGGGACACGAATCTCCTCGAGCTCGAGCTCGTCGGTGTTGCCCACGGTCGAGGCGTAGCCGCCGTCCACCGGCCGGCGCTGCACCCGAGCGCCCGCGCGGCACAGCATCCTCTCGGTGTGATCGCGGCTGGGGATCGCCTCCAGCACGGTGGTCTCGTCGGTGGACAGGCCGGCCAGGAGCACGCACGACTTCACCTGCGCGGAGGCCACCGGCAGCTCGTAGGTGGTGGCGCGCAGGTTGGCGCCGTGCACCGTGAACGGCGGATACCGGCCGTCGGTGGCGTGCAGCTCGCCGCCCATGCGCGCCAGCGGCTCGGCGATGCGGTCAACGGGACGGCGGCGGATCGACTCGTCTCCGTCCAGCGTGAACGCGGCGCCCTGCTGGAAGGCCAGCCAGCCCGGCAGCAGGCGCATCAGCGTGCCGGCGTTGCCCACGTCGATCGGCTCGTCGGGCGGCTGGGCGTTGCGCATCCCACAGCCGCGGATGAGGACCTCGTGGTCGTGATGCTCGACGAGTGCTCCCAGACTGCGGACAGCCGCGAGGGTCGAGCGCGTGTCGGCGGCATCGAGGTAGTTGACCACCCGCACCGGTTCGGACGCCATCGCGCCGATGATCGCCGCTCGGTGCGTGATCGACTTGTCGGCGGGCGGCGACACGCGTCCGCGTAGCCGCAGACCCGGTCCGAAGCGGGCGTTCACGGCCGTGCCACCGGAAAGCCGAGGTCGGCGATGAGCTCCTCCGCACGATGGGTGGAGGCCTCTCCGGCGATCCACATGGCGATGACGCCCTCCTTCATGTCGCTGGCCGGATACAGGGCCATGTCGGTGATGTTGACCCCGGCGCGTCCAAGCTCCAGGGCGATCTGCGCCACCACCCCCGGCCGGTTGGGGACCGAGGTGCGCAACTCGTACAGGTCGTCGCCGGCCAGCTGGGCTTCGAGCAGCCGCCGGCGGTCCGCCGCTGCCTGCTCGTTCCAGGCCGTGATCCCCGCCGCGTCGCCGTCGGCCAGGGCCAGGCGCACCGTCTGCAGGCGCTCGACGGCGCCGTCGATCTCCGCCGTCAGCGCCTCGCGGTTGGAGAGGTAGATGTCGGTCCAGATGGCGCTGGGCGCGCCGGCCACGCGGGTGGCATCGCGGAAGCTCGGCCCCGTCGCGGGCAGGCGCTCGTCGCCGCGGGCCAGCGTGTCCGCGGCCTGGGAGACCAGCACGTTGGCGAAGACGTGCGGCAGGTGCGAGACGGCGGCGAGCACGCGGTCGTGGGTGGCGGCGTCGATCGCAGTCGGGCGCGCGCCGATCCCGTGCAGCAGCCGGTGCAGCCGCTCATAGAGCAGGCCCGAGGTGGTGGCGCTGGGGGTCAGATACCAGGTGGCGGCCTCGAACAGGTCGGCGCGGGCGTGGGTCACCCCGGCGTTCTCGGCGCCGGCCAGGGGATGACCCCCGACGAAGCGCGGGTCATCGTGAGCGGCCACCACCTCGCGCTTGGTGGAGCCGACGTCGGTGACCACGCAGTCGGGCGGAGCGGCCGCCAGCGCCGCGCCCACGATCTCCGACAGCCCGCCCACGGGCACCGCCACGAACACCGCCTCGGCGTTGGCCACGGCGTCGCTCACCGTGCTGCGTGCCGAGCTGAGCGCCCCGAGCGCCAGCGCACGCTCGAGCGCCTCGGGCGAGTCGTCGTAGCCGGTGACCTCGGCCCCCAGCCGCTGGCGCGCCGCCAGCGCCACCGAGCCGCCGATCAGTCCGACACCGAGGACCGCGAGGCGCATCGGCGGCGGCGCTCAGGCCGCTTGGCGGCGCACGCGCACCGCGTCCGCCAGACCGTCGAGGACCTCGACGGTGGTGTCCCAGCCGATGCAGCCGTCGGTGATCGACTGGCCATAGACCAATGACCGGCCGGCGGCGAGGTCCTGACGTCCGGAGACGAGGAAGGACTCGATCATCACGCCGGCGATCTCCCGGCGCCCGGCGGCGATCTGCGCCGCGACGGCCGCCGCCACCTCCGGCTGGCGATCGGGATCCTTGCCGCTGTTGTCGTGGCTGAGGTCGATCATGACCCGCTCGGGCAGCGAGCTGGCGCGGAGCAGCTCGACCGCGTCGGCGACGTGCTCCGCGTCGTAGTTGGGGGCGCCCTTGCCGCCGCGCAGGATCACGTGGCAGTCGCGGTTGCCGCGGGTGTGCAGGATCGCCGAGCTGCCGTTGACGTCGATGCCGGCAAAGGCGTGCGAGACCGCGGCGGCGCGCACCGCGTCCACGGCCACCTGCACGTTGCCGTCCGTGCGGTTCTTGAACCCGACCGGCATCGACAGGCCCGACCCGAGCTGGCGGTGGATCTGGCTCTCCACCGTGCGGGCGCCGATGGCGCCCCAGCACACCGCGTCGGAGATGTACTGCGGCGTGATCGGATCCAGGAACTCGCAGCCGATCGGCAGGCCGGCGCTGAGGATGTCGAGCAGCAGGCGGCGCGCGATGCGCAGGCCGGTGTTGACGTCGCCGGAGCCGTCGAGGTGCGGGTCGTTGATCAGGCCCTTCCAGCCGACCGTCGTGCGTGGCTTCTCGAAGTAGACGCGCATCGCGATGCACAGGTCCTCGTCGAACTCGGCCGCCTGGTGTGCGAGTCGCTCCGCGTAGTCGCGGGAGGCGTCCACGTCGTGGACGCTGCAGGGGCCGACGACGACCAGCAGGCGGTCGTCGCGCCCGTCGAGGATCGCCTGCACCTCGGAGCG
>DASXJW010000019.1:0-22026 GCA_036497165.1 Solirubrobacteraceae bacterium | reverse complement strand
GAGCCTGCCGCTCAGCGCCGCCGGGTTCGCGATCGAGCCCGAGATCACAGCGCGGCTGGTGCAGAACGGCGAGCGGATCTTCGAGGTCCCGGTCCACTACCGGGCGCGCGCCACCGACGAGGGCAAGAAGCTCACCGCACGGGACGGGTTCCGCGTCATCGGGACGCTGCTGCGCTGCCGCTTCTCACCTGGTGCCTTGAGTCACTAGTTCCGCGGCAGCCTCGCGTCGTCTGGACGCGCCCCGACTGTTGCCGCTCTGCTCTGGTCGATGAGGGCCGCGCCCGTACGGCCGCCGGTAGCCATGATCGTGGGGGCACGACGCGGGTGCACGTCAACGGCGGGCATTGAGGGGCGGCCAGCGCGTGGGCGGCGGCCGCCGCAGCGCGCAGACACCTGAAATGTTGCGCGCACGGCGTCCTCGGGCGCAGCGTGTGGATCTGCGGTCGTTAGACGTCACCAATCCCACACGCGGCGCGTCAACAAGCTAAGCGCGCAAGATTTCAGTCATTGCGGCCGGCGCTCTCCGACCCTTCAGTGCCAGCCGTTGACGTGCGCTCGCGTCGTGCCGAAACGCCCGACATCGCCGAAGGCTTAGAGGCCCCGCTTCCCCTGCGCCGCGCGGGCGCCGGTCTACGGCGGCAATGAAGGAGGCAAGGGACGGGCGGCGGCGCCCAGATCTTGACGTCTCACGTCGCACGGTCGGCTTTGTCGGACCGTGTGACACCAGACGTCAACATGACTCGCATTCCGCGACTCACCGCTCAGATCAGCCCGGTGTGCGACGTGAGACGTCAAGATTCCCGCCCGCGTCCGCCCGCCCGCCCTTCCGTCATTGCCAGCCGTCGACGTGCGCCCGCGTTGTGCCGAGACGCCCGACGGCCCCAAGACCTAGTTGTCGAGAGTCGCTAATTCGGTGGCAGCCTCGCGGCGTCTGGACGCGCCTGACGGGAGGCGACGACCACGCCGGACCACCAGTACGACTCAGGTCGTCGCCCCCCGCCAGCCACGCCCAGCCACTCCCGAGACTGCTCACGAATAAACGATTCACGCCACTAGAGCCCCCGCTTGGTCCTGCGCCGCGCCAGCGCCGGCGCCGGCCCGATCTGCTGGGTTGACGTGTAGATCGACTGGATCGTCGAGAACAACGGCTGGACGGGGTTGCCCTCGAGATCGATCTCGCCCTTCTCGACGAACGGCGGGTGGGGGAAGGGATCGCCGCCGCTCCACCCCGGGCGCGCGGCGAAGTCCTGCAGCGCGAACCACATCGCGGCGGCGACGTAGGGCTTGGAGGCGAACACGCCGAGGTGGAACGCCGCCTGGTCGGTCTGGTACTGGTAGGTCCCGCGCTGCTCGGGCGGGCCGTTCTGGCTGCCCTCGAAGCCGAACTCGGTGACCATCAGGGGCTTGGAGGGGTAGCAGCCGTGCAGGAAGTCCAGGAAGGGGCTGAGCTGATCGGGATCGTCGGTGCCGCCCCCGCCGGCGTCGAACCAGCCGAAGTAGTCGTTGAACCCCAGCACGTCCAGCGGGGCGTAGGCGGACTGGCAGGCCACCCCCGGCCAGTTGGAGATCGCCATCCCCACCGGCCGGGTCGGATCGAGCTGGTGAGCGAGCTGGGCGGCGCCGGCGATGTAGCGCGCCTCTGCGTCGTCGGGCGGGGTGGTGAGCTCGTTGCCGACGCTCCACACCATGACCGACGGGTGGTTCTGATTGGTCAGGATGTTCGTGCGCAGCATGGTGTGGGCCGCGGCCAGCCATCCCGAGCGGGTCAGGTACTTGGAGCTCACCTGGTACACGGGGACTTCGGACCAGAGCAGGATCCCGTCGCGATCCGCGGCCTCTTCGATCTGCGGGTTGAGCGGGTAATGAGCGCGGATCACCTTGCCACCGAGCGCCCGCACCCAGCCCACCATCGCCTGAAGCTGGGCGGGGCTGAGCGCGGCACCGGTCTGGACGTTGAGCTCATGCAGGTCAAAGCCCCGCAGGTCGAGGACGCGGCCGTTGAGCAGGAGCTGGCCGCCGGGCCCGACGGTGACGCTGCGCACCCCGCTCTCGTCCGTGTAGCCCTCGAGCTTTCGCCCGTGGGCGTCTGACAGGGTCAGCCCGGCCCGGTACAGGAACGGGTCGCCGGGCGCCCACAGGTGGGGCGAGGCCAAGGTCACTGCCGCCCGCGCCACCCACGTCGCGCCCGGCAGGATCGTGTGACCCCCGAAGTTGAGCCTGGCGGGGCCATAGGAGCCCTGCAGGCTCACCGTCTGGGCGGAGCTGGTCCAGTTGCGCACCGAGACCTGCTCCTGGATCTGAGCCGCGCACGTGGGGCAGGGGAGCAGCGGCCTGATCACCACCGGGGACATGTCCACCGCCTGCACCGAACGCAGATACACCTCCTGGTTGATGCCGCCGTAGTTCCACCAGCCGCCGCCCGGGCCTGGTGGCAGATCGCCGGGGTTGCGGCGATCGTCGACGCGGACGATCAGCCGGTTGACCCCCGCGTGCACCCCCCCGAGCGGGAATTCGAACGGCAGATAGGCGCCGGAGTGGGTGCCGATCCGTCGGCCGTTGAGCCACACCGTGGCTCCGTAGTTGACTGACTCGAAGCGCACGATCCAGCTGCGGAACCGGGCCGGCACGGATGACGCGAACGCCTTGGCGGGCACGGTGAAATCGCGCCGGTACCACCCCACGGAGCCGTTCATGCTGGCCGTCGACAGGTCGCCGGCGTTGAAGGAGTTGGGCACCGCGACCGGCGACCAACCATCGGTCAAGGCCACGTTGCGCCACCAGCCGGCCCCCTGGCCGGCGTCCGTGGGGTCGGCCCGGTACAGCCAGGTGCCGCCCAGCAGCCACCGATCGTCGGGCCCGTCGCGGTAGAGCGCGCCCCGGGTCGGCGGCGTTGCCGTGTAGGCGGGGCCGGGCTGGGCCAGCGCGGGCGACGGTGCCGCGGCCGCCGTCAGCACGAGCACGAGCGCGGCCAGGATCGCGGGCGCCGCCGCGCCGAGCCCCTTGCGGACGCGCCGGCGCCCGCCGCTAAAATCGCCCGCCGATGTCCGCCGTCGACTCGCCGCAGCAGCGGCCATCCGCGACCGGCGCCGGCTCCGGACAGTCTCATGGAGCCTCATCGGTCCGCTCCCTGCCTCGTGTTCCCCGCTCGCCCGCGGTGATCGCGGTGCTGGTGTGCGTGGCGGCGGCCGCGCTGTCGGCCGCGATCCTGCCGACCGTGCCCAGCTACGACCCGTGGTCGTGGATCGTCTGGGGCCGCGAGGTCACCGATCCGCACATGAGCTTCATCGTCAACGGCGGCCCCTCGTGGAAGCCGCTGCCGATGATCTTCACGACGATCTACGGCCTGCTCGGCGGCGCGGCGCCCACGCTGTGGGTGATCACCGCGCGCATCGGCGGCCTGCTCGCGCTGTGGGGCACATGGAAGCTGACACACCGGCTGGCCGGCGGCGGCTGGCTGGGCCACTTCGCGGGACTGTTGGCCGCCGTTGGAATCCTGCTCACCGGCCGCCACGACCAGGCCTGGTACTACTACTTCCTGCACGGGACCTCGGAGGCGATCCTCGTCGGCGTCACCGTCTGGACCGTGGATCGCATCCTCGACGGCAAGCACGGCCAAGCCTACCTGCTCATGGTCGCCGGTGGGCTCATCCGGCCGGAGTGGTGGCCGTTCCTGGGCCTGTACGCGATCTGGCTCTGGCTCCGCCATCCGGGATTCCGCAGCCCCGGGATGCGCGTGCTGCTCGTGGCGGGACTGGCGGTGCAGCCGATCGGCTGGTTCGTGCCGCCCTGGATCACCACCGGCCAGCCGTTCCTGGCCGCCACCCATGCCGCCGACTACAACGGCCACCTCGGCTCGAACGTCCTGCGCTCGATCCTGACCCGCGGGATCCGCGACCAGCTTCTGCCCGCGCTGATCCTGGGCGTGGCGGCCGTCGTCATCACCTGGGTGCGCGAGCGCAACCGGGTCATCCTGGCCCTCGGCGCCTTCGTCGTGGGCTGGTGGGTGGTGGTGGTCGGCGAGACCCTCGACGGTTACCCGGGGCTGGAGCGCTTCTTCCTGCCGGCCGCGGCGCTGACCACGGTGCTCGGCGGCGTCGGACTGGCAGAGCTGGCCCGGCTGGCGGGCCGGCTGGCCGGCAGGTGGGCGGGCTCCCTCCGAAGGCCGATCATGGCCGTGACCGCCCTGATCCTGGCCGCGGCCTGCATCCCGTTCAGCACCACCCAGATCAGCGTGGCCAGGACCGATGAGCGGACCGCCGCTCAGGGCGCCCACCTGCTCGACAGCCTCAGCCGGGCGGTGGCGGCGGTCGGCGGCAAGCACGGCGTCCTGCCGTGCCCGTCGAGCTTCACCGCTGTCAACCACTCGGCCCAGACCGCGCTGGCCTGGAAGCTGGGGGTGACCCTCCAGCGCGTCGGCACCTCGATGCGCGCGCCCGGCGTGGACTTCATCGGGCCGCACGCCGCCCAGATCGGCGGGCCCGCCCACGTCGACCCGCGGCTGACGCACGCCGAGACGGTGGCCACCGCCGGGCCGTGGCGCGTCGTGCGGTTGACCGACCCGCGGCTGGGCAGCACCACCTGCGTGGGCGGCCGTTGAGCTGCCCCGTTCCGGGGTCACAGGCCGCCGCCTGTGGGCAGGCCGACGATCAGTCGCGCTCCGACCGGCGCTTGCGCCCGGGCGGCGTGGGACGTCTTGCCCTTCCCGTGCTTCTTCTTCCTCCTGGGCTTGGGCTTTGCCTTGATCTTGATCTTGTGGGTGATGACCGTCGTGTTGCCCGCTCGATCGGTGATCGTGAGCGTCATCGTGTAGGCGCGGGTGCGCTTGTAGACGTGGCTGGCGGTGGTGCGCCGGATGCGGGCCGGCGGCGAGCCATCGCCCCATTTCACGTACACCGTGTCCACGCCGGACGCGGTGCTCCGGGGCGACCCCGGGGGCGGGGGATCGCTGTAGGCCAGGCGCAGCTGCTCACGGGTGTTGACGATCGAGGTCCCGCTCAGCTTCCATGTCGCATGTGGCGGGACGGTGTCGACGAAGATCGTCGCCGGCGTTGCCGGGGTGCTGAGCCCGGCGAGGTTGACGGCGAGCAGCTGGTAGGAGTGGCGCCCGTTGGACAGGGGCGTCGGCACGGTCAGCGAGGCGGCGGTCGTCTGACCCACCATCGCGCCGTCAATGCGGAGCACGTAGGTGAGCGGGCCCCACAGCTCGGCAGCGTTTGACCACATGAACGGCGGCGTGGCGCTGTTGGCGTATCGGAAGCTGTTGGAGGCCACGAACCCGCCGGGGGCCTGGAAGAGCTGGACGGCGGCGATGCGGGTGCTCGCGCCGGAGCCCTGCACCCAGGCGATGGCAGCGTCGCCGGAGACGTCGCCTGCGGCAACGAGGCCCGCGTCGGCGTTGGTGTCGCCGAGTGACGGGTCGGAGACCACCTGCTCGGGCCCGAGGTCCGTGCCGTCGGCGGCGTAGCGGACGCGGATCTCGGCCGTGCCGGCCACGCCCGGCGTCTGCTGCCAGGCGATCAGGTTGGAGACGAGCCCGGCGGTCGCCGGGACCGCGTCGGGCGCGTCGCTGTTGGGCAGGCTGTCGACGCGCTCGGTCTGCCCGCGGGCGTCGTTTGAGCCCACCGTGGTGGTGAACAACTGGTGGGTCTGGTCGGTCTCGGAGGTGGCGAAGCCCGTCCCATATTCGGTGACCGCCGCCTGGGGCTCGTCGGCGCCCTCGGCGCCGCCGGTGACCGCTCCGTCGGCCACCGAGGCGCCGTCGTACTGGGAGCCGTGGAGGCGGTTGATGAGCACGCGTGACTGGGTGGCCGAGCCGGCCGTGACCAGCTCCTGGAAGGTCACCGCGGCATAGGTCGAGTCACCGCCGGCCGAGATCGACGGGTGGTCGGCCGAGACCTCCGACCAGCCGGCGACGGAGGAGGGGTCGGCCTGCTCGACGACCGCGCTCGGCGTCGTGCGCGTCACCCGGCGGGTGAAGATGTGCCCGGCCTCTCCCCAGACGACGATCCCCACGCCGTCTCCGGCGGCGATCACGTCGGGGCGCCCCGTACCGGTGCCGGCGGCGTCGGAGGCGGCGGCGTCCAGGGGGCTCGAGGCCAGTGCCCACTGCCCCTGGAAGTAGTAGGCGGCCCTGATGTCGCCGCCGCCGGCGCCGCCGGTGTCGGTGAAGGCCAGATACGCCTTGCCGAAGTTCGAGATCGAGATCGAGGGGTCGATCGCGCCCTGCAGCACCGCCGCCGGCGCGCCCAGCGGGGCGGCCGAGGTGGCTGCCTGCGCCACGTACAGCGTGCCTGCGTTGATGAAGGCCAGCAGCAAGAGACCGTTCTGGCCGGAGGCGATCACGGGCTGCGACGAGGCGCCCAGCAGCCCGGCGTCAGCCTGGACCGGGGCCTGGAACACGCCCCCGGTCAGGCGCGAGACGAAGACGTGGGGGACGCCCAGGACGTCCTTGAGATAGACGATCGCCCCGGTGCCGTCGCGCGACATCGACATCCCGTTCACCGACTGGATGTCCGCGCTGGGCCCGTCGATCACGGCATCCCCGAGCGCCGGCGTGGGGCTGCGGGGGCCGGCGGCGCGCGCGGGCGCGGGCGCTCTGGCCAAGGCGGCGGCGAGCACGCACAGGCACAGGACGACCAGCGCCCTGCGCCACGCCCCGGTGCAGAGTGTTGAACGGACCACGCGGATGACAACCGCTAGAACATCAGAAGCGGCGCCAGGTTGCGCCACCGGCGGCCCGTTGACAGAGATCTAACACCGCCGACGCGCACCGGGGAGGCGTCCGGCGCCCACCACTCACGCGCCGCGGAGGCGTCCGAGCCCCCACCACTCACGCGCCGGGGAGGCGTCCGGGCGCCTGCGGAGAATGTGTCGGAACATGATCGTCCTCGGCATCGATCCCGGCACCGCCAGCACCGGCTACGGCGTCGTGCGCGGGGTCGGCTCTCGTCTGCATGCCCTCGATGAGGGAGTGATCCAGACCCGTGCCGGCGTGCCGGTGGAGCGGCGGCTGGCCGACATCCACCAGCGGGTGGGGGAGCTGCTCGACGAGCATCGGCCCGAGGCGCTGGCGATCGAGGCGCTCTACTTCGGCGCCAACGTCCGCACCGCGTTCGCGGTGGGCCAGGCGCGCGGGGTGGTGCTGCTGGCCGCCGGCCAGCGCGGCGTGCCCACGCGGTCCTACACCCCCCAGCAGGTCAAGGGTGCGGTGTGCGCCAACGGGCGCGCCGGCAAGGATCAGGTCGCCCGCATGGTCACCCGCTTGCTCGGGCTGGCCGAGCCCCCGACCCCGGATCACATCTCCGACGCGCTGGCGGTGGCCATCTGCGACCTCAACCACTCGCCGCTGGCGCGCGCGGTGGCGGGGGCGTCGGCGTGATCGCCCTCATCTCCGGGAAGGTGGCGGTGCGCCGCGGCGATCACGTCGTGGTCGACTGCGGCGGGGTCGGCTATCGCCTGGCGGTCTCCGCGGAGACGCTCAAGCACGTGCCGGCGGTGGGCCGCGAGGTGGTGCTGCACACCCACCTCATCGTCCGCGACGACGCCCTGGCCCTGTATGGCTTCGCCACCGAGGAGGAGCGCGACCTCTTCCTCATGCTCCTCGGCGTGCAGGCGGTCGGGCCCAAGGTGGCGCTGGCGGTCCTGTCGGGCGCGCCTCCGCGCGAGCTGCTCAAGGTGGTCGCAGCCGGTGACGCCGCCCGGCTACAGGCGGCGCCCGGGGTGGGCAAGCGCACCGCCGAGCGGATCATCGTCGAGCTGCGCGAGAAGGTGGGGGCCACGCTGCCCGAGGACTCGATCACCGTCACCCGCTCCGACGACCCGACCACCCTCGCGCGCGAGGCGCTGCTCGGGCTGGGCTACAACCCCACCGAGATCGACACGCTGCTCGAGGGCGCCGCGGGCGACAGCACCGAGGATCTCATCGCCCACGCCCTGCGGAGCGCGCGCCGGTGAGCCGGCCCGCGCTCGTGAGCCGGCCGGTCGCGCCCCTCCGATCGAGGGCAGGCGGGTGAGCGTCCCGCGCATCCAGGATCCCGAGGAGCTGCCCGGCGACGAGCTTGATGTCGAGCGCTCCCTGCGGCCCCGGCGCCTGGAGGACTTCGTCGGCCAGGAGGCGATCCGCGACCAGCTCGCCGTCTCGATCGAGGCCGCCACCACCCGCGGCGAGGCGCTCGACCACGTGCTCCTGGCCGGGCCACCCGGCCTGGGCAAGACCTCGCTGGCGCAGATCGTGGCCGCCGAGCTCGACGTCCCCTTCGTGCAGACCGCCGGGCCGGCACTGGAGCGCAAGGGCGACGTGGCCTCGTTCCTGACCGCGCTCGAGCCCCGGGCGGTGTTCTTCGTCGACGAGATCCACCGCCTGCCGCGTGCGCTGGAGGAGACCTTCTATCCGGCCATGGAGGACGGGATGCTGCCCATCACGGTCGGCCAGGGAGCCGGAGCGAGCATCGTCACGCTGCCGCTGCCGCCGTTCACGCTCATCGGGGCCACCACGCGCGCCGGTCTGCTCACCACACCCCTGCGCGACCGCTTCGGGATCCAGCACCGGCTCGAGCACTACGGGCCCGAGGATCTGGCGCGCATCGTGACCCGGTCGGCGCGCCTGCTGGGCGTCGAGATCGAGCCCGCCGGCGCGGTGGCCATCGCGCGGCGCAGCCGCGGCACTCCCCGAGTGGCCAACCGGCTCCTACGCCGCGTGCGCGACTACGCCGAGGTCCGCCACGGCGGCCTGGTCACCGAACCGGTGGCGGGGGCGGCCCTGGACCTGCTCGAGGTCGACGAGGAGGGGCTGGACCGGCTTGACCGGGAGATCCTGCGCGCCATCTGCGAGAAGTTCGGGGGCGGGCCCGTCGGATTGTCGACGCTGGCCGTGTCGGTGGGGGAGGAGCAGGACACCATCGAGGACGTCTATGAGCCCTATCTGCTCCAGCGCGGCCTCATCGAGCGCACGCCGCGGGGCCGGGCGGCGACCCTGCGGGCCTACGCCCACCTGGGCCTCGAGCCGCCCGCGCCCGCACCCGTCCAGACCCGCCTCATCTGATCAGATGGCCGCCGCCGCAAGGGCGCGCCCACGCCCCAGCTTCTTCGGATACTCCTAAGCGCGTCCCTCTATCCTCCGACGCCGATGGCGCGCGAGCACTACTTCATCTGCCCGCATTGCGGCAACCGGTCCATGGCGACCGACCGCACTGCCGGCTTTCGCCGGGATGCGCGAGGCTGCGACAAATGCGGCTTTGCCTATCTGATCGAACTGCTCGACGACTATTACCCGGCCCCGAACGCAGCCTTCTTCGCCTGCGACTCCGACGGGCGGATCGTCGACTGCGGCCGCGGCTCGTTCGAGCTGACGGGCCTGAAGACCGAGCAGGCCATCGGCCGGCCCGTGCGCGAGGTCCTGGGCCTGCGCTTCGACGACGGCGCTGACCACGTCGGCACCGCGCTCGAATGGGAGGTCCGGGTCAAGGCCAAACCGGTGGAGGTCCACGCCGAGCATGACCTGCCCGCCCGCGCGGTGGCCGACATCTTCCCTGCATACGACGATGATGAGGGCGGTCTCCTGGTCGTCCTGACGCCCACCAACCATCAGTAGGGCGCTACACGGCGCCCTAACCCCGGCTCGAGCCCCAGCCACTAGCATCCTTTCCAGCTGATGTCAGATCGCCAGCGTCACGGCTTCGTCCTGCTCCTCGTCGTGGGACTGATCGCCGCCTCGGTCGCCGTGCTGATGACCCAGAAGACGGTTCTCGGCCTCGACCTCAAGGGCGGGGTGGAGCTCGTCTACCAGGGCGAGCCCAGCCCCCAGACCCCCCACGTCACCCAGGACGCGCTCAACCGCGCTGTCGACATCATGCGCTCGCGCGTGGACCAGCTGGGCGTTTCCGAGCCGTCGATCCAGACGACCGGCAACAACCTGATCACCGTCGGCCTGCCCGACGTGCATGACGTCAAGCGCGCCGAGAACGAGGTGGGGCAGACCGCCCAGCTGCACTTCTATGACTGGGAGGCCAACACGCTGACGCCCAACGGCAAGACCGTGGCCTCTCAGCTGATCACCCAGGACCCGACCGCCACGACCATCAGCCAGGGTGCCAGCGGCGGGCCCGGAGTCCCGGGTGCGGGTGGCCTGCCGCTCTATCAGGCGACCAAGCTCGCGGCCAAGCAGCCGCCGCAGCCGCTGTCGAAGACCCAGTCGCGTAAGGGGCCGGCCTATTACCTGTTCGCAGCGCCGGGCAGCGCCGCCTGCGCCGCAGCCGCCAAGGCCGACGGCACGACGCCCGTGCAGGGCCAGCATTGCCTGCTCGCCGGTCCGGACTCGAGCCTGTCCGATCTCTACGCCTCACTGCCCGCGGGGGTGACCAAGGCCGAGACCGAGCTCGTGACCGTGCCCCAGGGGACCGTGGTCCTGCAGGCGGCCAACCCCTCGGCGACCAACCAGATCAAGCCCGGCAGCCCCAACGCCCAGTACTTCGTCCTCAAGGACAACGTGGCGCTGAGCGGCACCGACATCACCAACCCGCAGCCGAGCACTGACCAGTCGGGCTCGCCCGACGTCACCTTCGGCTTCAACGGCAAGGGTCAGTCCGCCTTCGAGAAGGTCACCGGGCAGATCGCGCATCGCGGCGCCAACGTGAGCCTCGGCGGCAACGTGCTGCGCCAGCACTTCGCCGTCGCCCTGGACAACCAGCTCGTGACCGTCCCGCAGATCGACTTCAAGCAGTACCCCGACGGGATCATCGGCGGCGGGGGCGCCGACATCACGGGCGGGTTCACCAGCCAGACGGCCTCGGACCTGGCCACGCAGCTGCGCCTCGGCGCGCTGCCCATCAACCTCAAGCGGATCTCGGAGTCCCAGGTGTCGGCCACGCTGGGCCAGCAGGCGTTGCACCAGGGGCTGGTCGCCGGCGCCGTGGGCCTGCTCATCGTGGCCATCTTCCTCATCGCCTACTACCGCGTGCTCGGTCTGATCGCCGTCGCCGGCCTGGCGGCGTACGGCCTGTACTTCTACGCGCTGATCAAGCTCATCCCGATCACCTTGACGCTGGCGGGCATCGCCGGCCTGATCCTCACCATCGGGGTGGCCGCGGACGCCAACATCGTCATCTTCGAGCGCGTCAAGGAGGAGATCCGCGCCGGGAGATCGATCCGCGCCGGGATCGCCACGGGCTACAAGAAGGGACTGACGGCGATCATCGACGCCAACGTGGTCACGATCATGACCGCGTTCATCCTGTTCGTCCTGGCCACGTCCGACGTCCAGGGCTTCGCCTTCACCCTTGGCATCGGCGTCATCGTCTCCCTCTTCACGGCGGTGCTGGCGACCCAGGCGATCCTCATGACGATGAGCGACTCGCGCACGATCGCGAGGCCCTCGGCGCTGGGCGCCGGGGGCAAGCATCGCGTGTGGCGATATGACTTCATGGGGGCCTCGAAGTACTTCTTCACCCTGTCGGGGGTCATCCTCCTCATCGGCGCGCTGGCCATCGGAGGGCGCGGGCTGAATCTGGGCATCGACTTCACCTCGGGGGCGCGGATCAACGTGACGCTCGATCACCCCGCCACCGCGTCGTCGGTCCAGTCGGTCGCACGCGCCCAGGGAGTTTCCTCGCCGGTCGTCCAGGAGGTGGGCGGCAAGGGCCTGCAGTTCCAGATCTCCTCCAAGCCCCTGGCCTCGAGCGACAGCGTCAAGCAGGCGCTCAACACCAAGTACGGGGTCCACAGCTTCGGCTCGGAGTCAGTGGGGCCGACGTTCGGACGCACGGTCGCCAACAGTGCCGTGATCGCCATCATCGCCTCGCTGCTGGTCATCTCGGCCTATGTGGCCCTGCGCTTTGACTGGAAGTTCGCCGTCCCGGTGCTCATCGCCCTCATGCACGACGTGCTGATCACCAGCGGCGTCTACGCGCTGACCGGAAGGCAGGTGACGGTCGACACGGTCGCGGCCCTGCTCACCATCCTGGGTTACTCGCTCTACGACACGATCATCGTGTTCGACCGGGTGCGGGAGAACATCCCGCGGATGCCCAGGGCTGCCTTCTCACAGATCGTCAACCGCTCCATGTCCGAGGTGCTGACCCGTTCGCTGGCCACCACCTCGTGCACGCTGCTGCCGATTCTGGCGCTGCTGCTGTTCGGCGGCTCCACGCTGCAGGACTTCGCCTTCGCGCTGCTCATCGGCGTGGCATCCGGCGCATACTCATCGATCTTCATCGCCTCGCCGGTGCTGACCCACTGGAAGGAGCGCGAGCCGCTCTACCGCCATCGTCGCGAGCGCATCGAGTCCGAGTACGGGGCGGTCCCCGCCTATGCCTCCGTCGGGTCCGACGTGGAGCCCGACCGTGGCCGTGGCCGCGGCCGCCGGCGCGTTGGTCGTGTCACCGAGCCCGAGCCCGAGGTCGTGAGCGCCGCCGAGTTCGAGCAGATGAAGCGCGACATCGCCGAGGAAGAGGCCGAGCCCAGCCGTCCCACCTCGACGCTGACCAAGCGCCTGGCCCGCACCGGCGACGGGCAGGGCGGAGGCTCGGGCCGCGCGCAGCGCTCCGGCGGCAACGGCGGCCGGTCCGCGGGGCGCTCCTCGGGGGCTCCCCGGGGCGGCGGCGCCACCCCGCCTGCGCCGCCCACTCCGCCTGCGGCGCCCGCTTCGCCCGCGGCGTCCCCGCCGCCCGCTTCGCCCGCGGCGTCCCCGCCGCCGCCGACGCCCCCGCCGCCTCCGTCGCCTGCTCCGCGCGCCTCCGATGCCGACCTGGACGAGCCCCTGGCCGGCGAGGGCTTTGAGCACGCCCCCGACGAGGCTGAGGACGAGGGCATTGCCCGCACCTCCAAGCCCGACCGACCGTCGTCCAAGTCGCGCGCGCGCAACCGCCGCCACGGGAGGCGTCGCTGATGGGCATGCTCGCCTGGGTCATGATGGGCCTGGCCCTGTGGCACTTCACGATCTGGCTGCCCGACCGCTCCTGGGGCGGTATCGTCGGCGCCTTCCTCGGTGCCCTGATCGGCGCCGCCGCCTTCGGCTTCATCGTCAACGGCTTCAGCATCCCCGGTCGGCACGACACGACGATCGCCACCGTTCTGGAGGCGGTCCCCGGTGCTCTCATCGGGATCGGTCTCATCTACGCCGAAGGCGTGCGCCGCGAACGTGCGGGCCACGCCACCGGCGTCAACCTCTGACCGCGCCCCTTCGCGGTCCGTCTGAGGCGGCGCCTACGCTGGCGCGCGATGGTCCCGGCCACCGCTCTCGCCCCGCCCCGTCCGGACGCCGCTCCCGCCCTGCGCCTTGCCGAGCCCGTCGCGCCCGGCCGCGGCGACGGCATCCGCCCCCGGCTCGAGGTCCCGCCCTATCGCGTGGCCGATGCCCTGGCGCTGGAACGCGAGCTGGGCGTGGGGCACGTCCTGGCCCAGATCCTCGTCCGCCGGGGCCTCGCCGACCCCGAGGCCGCCCGGCGCTTCCTGAACGCCGGCGAGGCCCACGATCCTCACGCCTTTGCCGGCATCGACCACGCGGTCTCGCTCATTCGCCGGCACATCGCCGCCGGCGGGCGGATCATCGTCCATGGCGACTACGACGTGGACGGCGTCTGCGCCACCGCGATCATGCTCCGGGCCCTGCGGACCCTGGGAGCCGACGTCGGGTGGTTCCTGCCCAGCCGCCTGGAGGACGGTTACGGCCTCGCCGCGGCGACGGTCGCGCGCCTGGCGCAGCGGGGCACGGCGCTGATCGTCTGCGTCGACTGCGGCATCACCGCGGTGGAGGAGGTCGCCGCGGCGCGCGCGGCCGGCGTCGATGTGGTCGTGTGCGACCACCACGCGCCACGGGCTGATGGCGGGCTGCCCGACTGCCCGGTGGTGCATCCCGCGCTGTGCGACTACCCGTGTCCCACGCTGTGCGGCGCCGCCGTCGCCTACAAGGTCGCCGCCGCCCTGGGCGCGGCCACCGCCGATGACGACCTCGATCTCGTGGCCCTGGCCACGGTGGCGGACCTCGTCCCGCTGACCGGGGAGAATCGCCGCCTCGTGCGCCAGGGCCTGGCCGCCCTGGCGGCCACCGCCAAGCCCGGCCTGCGGGCTCTGATGGCCGTCTCGCGCGCTGACCCCAGCGCCCTGGACACCGGCACGCTGGGCTTTCGGCTGGCGCCGCGGATCAACGCGGCCGGGCGGCTGCGGCGCGCCGACGCCGGGCTGGAGCTTGTGCTGTGCGAGGATCCCGCCCGCGCCCGCGCGATCGCCGCCGAACTGGACGCGGTCAACGCCGAGCGCCGGGCGGTGGAGCAGCGCATCCTCTGGGAGGCCGAAGCCCAGGTGGCCGGGCTCGGCCCGCGTCCCGCCTATGTGCTGTGGTCCGAGGACTGGCACGCGGGCGTGGTGGGCATCGTCGCCTCGCGGATCGTCGAGCGCCACCACCGTCCGGCCGTGCTCGTGGCGCTGGAGGGCGACGCGGGCGGTGGCTCGGGGCGCAGCATCCCCGGCTTTGATCTGCTCGGCGCGCTTCACGCCGGGGCGGCGCACCTGGGTCGCTATGGCGGCCACCGCGCCGCCGCCGGGCTCACGATCGATGCCGGGCAACTCGACGCCTTTCGCGCCGCCTTCGAGGCGCACGCCGAGGCGGTCCTCACGCCCGACCTCCTCGAGCCGGTCGAGCGCGTCGACGCGGTGGTCTCCGGTCACGAGCTGGGACTCGGACTGGCCGATGAGCTCCAGCTGCTGGAGCCCTGCGGCATGGGCAACCCGTCACCGCGCCTGCTCGTCCCGGGCGGGCGCTTCGACGACGTGCGGCCGATGGGGGAGGGCCGTCACGCCCGCTTCTCGGTCAGCTCCGGCGGCGTGCGCGCCCGGGCGGTGGCCTTCGGGTGCGAGGGGAAGGTGACGAGCGACCCCGCGCTCCCGCACGACGCGACCTTCAAGCTCGAGCGCAACGCCTGGAACGGCGCCGTCGAGCCCCGGCTGGTGCTGCGCCATGCCCAGGCGTGCGCGCCCCGGCCGGTCGGCGCCCTTCCGGTCTCCGGCGGCTATCTGGACGAGGTGCTCGCCGAGGTCGACGCCGACCTGTGCCCGCCGGACGCCGCGACGCGCGATCGCGGGGTGCCGCGGCGCGCGATTGTGGACTGCCGCGGCCACAGCCCCCTCTCCGTGCTCGCCGACGCGGTCTCCGGAGGCGAGCCGGTGCTGGCATTGTGCGCCGACGTGACGCGCCGCCTCGCCGGGCTGCGCGAGCGCGTCGGCGGGTTCACCCTGGCCTCCTACGCGCAGCTGGAGTCCGACCCCGCTCCGGCGCTCGCTCACCCGCACGTGGTGGCGCTCGACCCGCCCTGCGGCCCCGTGGCTGACCGGCTCCTGCGCGCGGGTGAGGGGATCGCCTGGCTGGCGTGGGGGGAGGCCGAGCGGCGCTTCGCCCAGCAGATGCACGAGCATGAGTACGGGCTGCGAACCTCGCTGATTGTCCTCTACCGCGCCCTGCGGGCCTGCGGACGGGCGGCGGGCTCCGACCTCGAGCGCCTGCTGCGCGGCGACGGAACCCCCGGCCGCTCGCCGCGGCTGGCCGGACGGCTCGTCCGGGTGCTGTCCGAGCTCGAGCTGGCGCGCCTGGACCGGGATCCGCCGGCCCTGGCCATCCTCGGCCATACGCCGACGGCGCTCGACCGCTCGGTCGCGTTCAGGTTCTATTCTCAGGTCTACGAGGACGGTCAGCGATACCTGAACAGCGCAAATCTTCGAGCGGGCGCCTGAGCCGAGCCATCGGCCGCGGGGATGGCCGCGCTGACGCGGGTGCCTACGGCAAGTCGCCCAAGGGCAAGGCCGACGACGGCGCCTCCACGGCCCTGGCCTCCGATCGCCTCCGCGTCGACGGCGTGCTCGCCGCCCGCGGCGACACCCCGGTTCAGAACGCGGAGCTGTCGCCGTTCGAGCAGCGGCTGCTGGGGGACCTGTTCGCCATCGTCGAGGAGCACGCCGACCAGGCCCTCCCTGTCGACCGCGATCGCGTCGAGAGCGCCTTTGCCTACTCGTGTCTGCATCATGCCGACCAGCGGCGGCTCTCCGGCGAGGAGTTCATCATCCATCCGGTCGGCGTGGCGAAGATCTGCGCGGGCATGCGCCTGGACACCGAGACGCTGTGTGCGGCCCTGCTGCACGACACCGTCGAGGACACCAGCGCCTCGCTGGAGGAGGTGGGCGAGACCTTCGGCGAGGAGATCGCCGGATTGGTCGACGGCGTCACCAAGCTTGACAGCCTGACCTTCCAGTCGCGCGACGAGGCGCAGGCCGAGAACTACCGCAAGATGGTGGTGGCGATGGCCACCGACATCCGGGTCATCCTCATCAAGCTCGCCGACCGGCTGCACAACATGCGCACGATCTCGGCGATGTCCAAGCAGAAGCAGCTGGAGAAGTCGCGCGAGACGCTCGACATCTACGCCCCGATCGCCCATCGCCTCGGTATCCACGCCATCAAGTGGGAGCTGGAGGACCTCGCCTTCCAGACGCTCCACCCGCGCAAGTACAACGAGATCAAGGGGCTGGTGGCCCAGCAGCGCGGGGAGCGCGAGCGCTACGTCTCGGAGGCGGGCGAGATCGTCGCCCGGGAGCTGGCAGAACTCGGGATCCACGCCGACATCTCCGGCCGCGCCAAGCACTTCTACTCCATCTACGCCAAGATGACCAAGAAGGGGCGGGAGTTCAACGAGATCTACGACCTCACCGCCATGCGCGTGATCGTGGACTCGGTCAAGGACTGCTACGGCGCGGTGGGCGTCATCCACTCGCTGTGGAAGCCGCTGCCGGGGCGCTTCAAGGACTTCATCGCCATGCCGAAGTTCAACATGTACTCCTCGCTGCACACGACCGTCATCGGGCCCGAGGGCCGGCCGCTGGAGATCCAGATCCGCACCCGCGAGATGCACGATCTCGCCGAGTTCGGGATCGCCGCCCACTGGATGTACAAGGAGGGTGCGCGGAGTGGCAGCAGCGCTCGTGGGGCGCCCGACTCCGACGGCAAGCTCAAGTGGCTGCGCTCGCTCATGGACTGGCAGCAGGACATGGCCGATCCCAAGGAGTTCATGGAGAACCTCAAGGTCGACCTGTTCGAGGACGAGGTCTTCGTGTTCACGCCCAAGGGGGAGGTCAAGTCCCTGGCCGCCGGCTCGACGCCGCTGGACTTCGCCTACGAGATCCATACCGACGTCGGACACCGCTGCGTCGGCGCGAAGGTCAACGGCAAGATCGTGCCGCTCTCCTATCAGCTGCGGTCGGGCGACATCGTCGAGGTGCTCACCTCCAAGCGCGAGCGCGGGCCGTCGCGGGACTGGCTGGCGCTGGTCAAGACGACGCGGGCCCGCAACAAGATCAAGGCATGGTTCAAGGCCGAGAGCCGCCGTGACACCGAGCACAGCGGCCGCGAGTTGCTCCAGGAGGCCCTGCGCAAGGCCGGCCTGCCCGCTCAGAAGCTCGTCGGCTCCCCGCTGCTGGCTGACGTCATCCGTGAGATGGGCTTCCGCAAGGGCGACGACTTCTACATCGCGCTCGGCGCAGCCAAGGTGTCAGCCAACACCGTGGTCAACAAGGTGATGCAGCGCCTCAAGCAGGGCGAGGCCGCCGAGTCTGAGCCGACGGCCGCCGACGACCTCATCCAGACCAGTCGCCGCCGCACCCGGCCGACCACCTCCTCCTCTCGCTACGGCATCGCGGTGGAGGGCATCGACGAGGTCATGCTGCGCCTGGCCAAGTGCTGCCGCCCGGTGCCCGGCGACCCGATCGTCGGCTACATCTCCCTGGGCCGCGGGATCACCATCCACCGCGGGGACTGCCCCAACGTGGCCGTGCTCAGGAAGGATCCCGAGCGTTTCACGACCGTGTCCTGGGACGGCGACGCCGAGACCTCCTTCCGCGTCGAGATCGAGGTGGACGGCTGGGACCGCCACCGGCTGCTCGAGGACATGTCGCGGACCTTCGCCGAGGCCGGCATCAACATCCTCGACGCCCGCTGCACCGTCAACCACCCGATGGTCAAGAACCGGTTCGTGGTGGAGGTGGGCGACACCCGCACGCTGGATCAGGCGATCAACCGCCTGCGCAACATCGACGCCGTGTTCGACGCCTACCGCGTCACGCCCGGCGCCGGGTAGGGCCCGACCTCATCCCCATCAGAGCGAGCGATCGGTGTCGCTCGCGCTCCGGTCCGGAGGGCGGGTCACGGGGCCGGACCGGGACTCCGCTCGCCGCGGCGGCGCCACCCGCACCCGGCGCACGTCGGCGCTCGGCAGCTTGGTGAGGGCCACGGCGTGCCCGACCGGCAGCGTCTTGATCTCGTTGGGATGCACGAGGAATCGCTCGACCTGCCGGCGGCTGGCCCGCGAGCCGGTGCCGGCGCCGATCAGCCCTCGGACGTGGCGGGTCTCCTCCCAGACCCACTGCGTCCCGGCCATCTTGGCGATCATCTCGGCCGATTCGGGCACGTCCTGGCGGTGGGCGATCTTGACGCCGACGATGCCCAGCACCTGGTCGCGGAAGCCGAAGGCGGCCCGCTGGAGGTCGGCCATCTCCTGGGTGGCGGTGAGGACGCTGATCCCCGACTCGCGGGCGCGGGCCAACAGGGCGAGCAGGTGATCCTCGCCCAGGGCCGAGAACTCGTCGACCGCGACGGTGGCGGGCGTCTCGCCGCCGCCCTGCAGCCGGTATCCCGCGGCGCTGACGACGTCCTGGATCACCAGCGCGCCCAGCTGCGCCGCCAGCTTGCCGTAGACGCTGGCATTGAGGCTGAACAGGATGACGTCGCCTCCGTTCAGGGCAGCGCGCAGGTCGATCGTCGCCTCCGGCCGCCCCTCGGGGACGAGGTAAGGGCCGGCGCAGGATTCGCTGAGCAGCGCCAGCCTGGTCTGCAGCCCGCGGGCGGCGCTGACCTGGTCGGGGGTGAGGCCATCGAGATAGTCACGCACCCGCTCGGCCAGCGGGCCGCGCCCTTGGCGCACGGCCCCGCCGAGCCGCGCGGGCTCCATCAGAGACACCACCTCATCGAGCCGCGCCGGCGCGCCCGGGCCCCGCGCGTGCAGGACCTGAAGCACCGTCTGGACGTAGCGCTCGGCCGCGCGCTGGTAGTGGGGCTCCGAGAAGCGCTCGGTCGAGATCAGCTTGTCCTTGAGCGCCGTCGCGTTGCCGTGGGCCAGCGGGTTCCACCGGGAGGGGCCGTCGGGCGACCAGATGCGCAGCCCGCGGCCGGCCGCCGCGGCGGCGTCGTGGAGCGCCGCCGCGAACGCCGGGGATCCCTTCATGTCGACGGCGACCACCGGCCGCCCGCGGCGGATCTGCTCGGCGAGGATGCCCAGCATGGTCGTGGACTTCCCGGCCCCGCTGGCGCCCACGATGAGCGCGTGCGCCGCCAGCTGGCGGTCTGACAGCGTCACCGCCCGCCCCACGGGATCGGTCCCCAGCCGCAGCGGCGGCGCCATGCCCGCCTGGGTGGCCTGCTCAGCGGCGCGGGCTCGGGCAGCGCGGATGAGCGCGGGCACGATCACCAGCGCCGCCCCCGCCGCGAGCACTCCGGCGGCCACCCCCACCGAGGGCGAGGCCAGCACCGCCAGCCACAGCGCCAGGCCGCCGTAGCGCCGGGCCGCTGAGCTGCGCGAAGGCTGGGGGCTCATCGCGCCGACCCCTCGCCGGCCGCGTTGTGGCCGGCACGCGCCCCGCGCACGCCGGCACTGTCGACCGCGTGCGCTCTGGCGCGGTCGACCGCGTGCGCGCCCGAGCTCGCCGGCAAGCCGTCCCAGACCGACACCTGGCGCACCGCGACCAGCTCGCGCAACCCCAGGCGGGCCACCGAGCGCTCGATGGCGCGACGCGTCGCCGGGCGGTCGACGAGGTACACGACCGCGTCGATGCGGTGGTCCGCGGCGTAGGCGTTGAGGATGCGCCGGCGGCGCTCGGGCTCCTTGGTGGTGAGCTCGAGCTCGAAGGCCACGCGGTGGCCGGTCTCGGTGACGATGACCATGTCCGGGTAGTGCCGGCGATCGCCACCGCCCGGCCCCGCCCCCCGTAGGCGCACGCCGTAGCGCCGGCCCGGCTCGCCGGCGCGGCCATCGTGTGAGCGCATCTCCCGTTCGGAGATGATGCGCGCGACGCGCCCGAAGCGGCCCGCCCGCGCGGCCAGCATCAGCCAGCCCAGTCCGACGTCGTGGCGGTGGGTGGCCAAATCGAAGCCGCGTGGGGCGGGCAGCGCGCTGTCGATCGCTCTCAGGCCGGCGCGGGTGATCTGATGCCACACCGGACCGCGGTGCAGCTCGCGGGCCCGCCGCAGGTGGCCGGCGCGGCCCAGCCGCCGCAGCCGCGCCGCGGCCGCCGCCTCGCTCGCGCCCAGCAGCGCCGCCACCTGAGCGGCGAGCACGAAGCGATGCTCGGCGGCGAACGCCAGCACGAGACGGTCGGTGTCGGTGAGCTGGACACGACGAGGACGCGGGCGTGAGGGCTCCATACCGGTAAGAGCCTGCAGAGGGGGGCCTTTCACCCCCCTGTGCCGGAATCGTTGCAGCGCCGCGGGCGCCGCGCCGCCGGGATCGCTCGGCGCCCGGCGCCGCGCCGCCGGGATCGTTCAGCGCCCGGGGTGCGGCAGCGAGGTGGTGTCGACGACCTGGAAGTCGCGCCCCGAGAGCTGGCCGAGCTGATGCAGCGCGTCGTCGTTCCAGTGCGGGCTCGGGGCCCCGGAGATGAACCACGGGCTGCCGTTGTCGGCGAGGATCATCCCGTAGGTCTTGAGCGCCTGGGCCACGATCCGCGCCTGGCGGGGCAGGTGGGAGATGTTCACGCCGGCCTTCAGTCGCATCCGCAGTCCCATCGGCGGCGCGCCGGGGCCGCTGCAGCTGGCGGCGACGTGGCGCGCGGGGTAGACGTAGCGGGCGCCGGTGCAGGGCGCGGTGAAGCGCAGTGCATGGCGGATGGCGCCCGAGGCCGCCTCGCCGTAGATGGCCAGACCGGCCAGGATGGGCAGGCCGGCGGCGTCGGCCGAGGTCCAGCCCGCCGGACGCAGGTGGTCAGAGCGCAGGTTGAAGATCGCTCCCGAGCCCGCCTTCCATCGCCTGCCGGCGGCCCGGGGATAGGCGGCGTACAGCTCGTAGTCGGTGCAGGTGTCGCGGTTGACGACGATGACGTGGCGGTCCCCACCCGAGCGCGCCCCGCCCTCGATGGGCACGTTGCGGGGCAGGGGATAGCGCGTGCGGTCGGACTCGGAGGCGTACTGGAAGCTCACCGGCACCCGCTTGGTCCGGTTGGTGACGATGGCGTACGGGATCCCGTTGGGAGCGCCGGCGTAGACCGTGCCGAAGTCGGGGTGGACCGGACTGCTCGCGCCGATGCGAGCGATGAGCTGGGCCGAGTCACGGGCCACCGGCAGCCGGTCCACGCGCTGGTTCCACGGATTGTCGGTGGGGAACACGGGGCAGCTGGTGCCCGGGAGGGTCTGCACGCCGGTGGCCGCCCTGGTGAAGACCGTGGCCACGGCCGGCGTGCCTTCGGCGGCCGGCGCGAAGCCCGCCGTCGGAGCGGCCTGCGCCTGGACCAGCGCGACGACGGCCGCGACAGTCCCGAGGACCAGGGGGAGCGACCGACGGGCTCTCACGACACGACGAGGATGCCCTGCGGGAGACAGCTGAACACAGCCTCGTGCACGTCCCCGATGTAATCGCCGTCGACCTGGAGGGGAAGGGGCCGGTCGTCCAGGCTGGTGACGCGCACCTCGCTCACCCCGCTGTAGCCGTGGACGTGCCGGTGGCCGACGACGTGCGAGCGGCCCGAGAGGGCCCGCCAGCCGATCGAGGGGACGTCGAGGGGGCTGGCCCGGCGCAGGACGATCCCGGCCAGGTCGCCGCTGTCGAGCGCCGCACCCTCCGCCATCCGCACCGCCCGATCCCCGAAGTAGGTGTAGGGGTGCGCGTTCTGGACGATGGCGGTGACTCCGTCGACGGCGTCCTCGCCGATATGCGTGCGCAGGCGCAGGGGATGCACGAGATAGCGGCGGTTGAAGGTCTTGACCGCCGCCCACGTGTAGTACCACTC
>DASXJW010000018.1:0-16595 GCA_036497165.1 Solirubrobacteraceae bacterium | reverse complement strand
AGCGGCGCGAGATAGCGATCCGGGTCCTGCTCAGCGCGGCGCTCGAGCACCGCGGCGAGCCGCGCGTGCAGGCGCGCGCGACGCATTGCGGTGAGCCTGCCCGCAAGCGTCTCGCGCACCAGGTCGTGCACGAAGGCAAAGAGCGTCGAATCCGATGGCACCTCGGCCACCAGCCGTCCGCGGACCGCCGCGTCGATCGCGTCAAGCGCGTCGTCGAGGGCGGCGCCCCGGGCCTCCGCCACGACCGAGAGCTCGAACTCCCGGCCGGCGACGGCCGCCATCTCGAGCATCCGCAACGATGGCTCGCCGAGGGCCCTCACCCGGCCGACGATGAGCTCGGCGATCCCCTCCGCGGCCCCGCCGGGGTGCTCCAGCAACTGCTCGAGGTAGAACGGGTTCCCGCCGGATCGCGCATGAAGAACCTCCGCCGCCGCCATGTCCGCACTGGGGATGCGCGCCCGGGTGAGCATCTCCGCCACGGCTGCGCGACTCAGCCCCTCGAGCGTGATCCGCTCGACGAGCACCTCGCGTCCAAGGTCAGCCAGCCGGACGGCGAGGGGATGATCCGCGGGCATGTCGGTGTCCCGGTAGCTCGCCACGATCATCCGTGGTGCGCCGTCCGGGCGTACCGCGAGGTGCGCGAGGAGTCGCCCGGTCGGGTTGTCGGCCCACTGCAGGTCGTCGAGGATCAGGAGCAGCGGGCGGCGACCGGCGAACGCGTCAAGCAGCGCGCCGACGGCCGTGAACAGCCGCATCCGCGCGTCCGGTGCCGACGTCAGTCCCTCCATGTTGACACCCGCCGGGCGGGGACCGAGTTCGGGCAGCAGCCCGGCGAGCTCGGCGATCCCGTCGCTGGAGGCATGTGACTGGCCCACGGCGTCGCGCAGGCACTCGACCACCGGTTGGTAGGGCACGAGCGCGTCCTGCTCGGCTCGCCCGTACAGCACCGCGGCGTCCGAATGCTCGGCCGCGAACTCAGCGACCAGGCGCGACTTCCCGATCCCGGGCTCGCCCGTGACGACGACGAGGACCCGGCCATCCCGCGACGCGCGCTCCCAGGCAGCACGCAGGCGGGACAGCTCCTCCCGGCGGTCCGCCATCCGCCCCCGCCGGCGCACCGCGTGCAGACGCGGCGGCTCGCGACGGGGCGGCGCCACAGGCTGCAGCGGACCCGGCAGCGATCCGGCCCGGAGATCCGCGGCGAGTTCGCGGGTCGCCGGTGACACGGCAACCCCGAGCTGCCGGCGCAGACGGTCGGTGAAGCGCTCGTGGATGGTGAGGGCGCCGGCCCGGTCTCCGGCCTGCGCCAGCCGGATCATCAGGTCGCGATGTGCCCCCTCGTCGAGCGGATCCAGCGCCGCGCGGCGCCGCGCCAGGCCGACAGCCCCGTCCCGGTCCCCCCGGCCGGCAGCCGCCTCGGCGAGCTCGGCGAGGAGCCGGCCGTGAGCATCGGTGTGCACGTCGCGCGCGAGAAGCACCCAGTCCTCGTCGAGTCCGGACAGCAGCTCCCCGCGACAGAGGGCCAGCGCATCGTCCACCTCCCCTGCGGCTCGCAGCCGCTCGAACTCCCGGGCGTCCACCCACACGCGCTCAGCGGCGAGACCCACCTGAGTGCGCGTGGCCACCAGGGCGTCGCCTCCGATGGCCGCTCGTAGCGCCGAGAGTGATGTCCGCAGGCTCGCCCGCGCGCTCTCGTCGCGTACGTCGGGCCATAGGCGGGCCGCCACGGTTGCCCGCGCCTGCGGCCCGGGATGCAGCGCAAGCCATCCGAGCAGGCTCCGCGCCGGGCCGCGGCGCGGCGGCTCGATTGGTTGGCCGTCGCGCTCGAGCTCAAGCTCGCCGAGCACCTTCACGCGCAACATCGCGGGTTCAGCCTAAGTCATCCAGGCCACTCGGTCGCGAACAGGTCACGCTCCGGTGACGGTGTGGTGACGGAGCACCGCGATCCTGCAGCCATGGCTTCACCCCAGCTCACCCCGCAGGTCCTGGCGCTCAGCGCGGTCGACCAGGCCGCCCTCGTGCGCGACGGTCAGCTGTCGGCCAGAGAATTGGTCGCTGCCGCCCTGCAGGAGATCGAGCTGCGCGACCCGGGGCTCGGCGCGTTTGTCCACCTCTGTCCCGAGCGTGCCCTCGCCGAAGCCGATGCCGTCGGGCCGGGCGACCCGCGCCCGCTGTGCGGAGTGCCCATCGCCGTCAAGGACCTGCTCTCCGCGACCGAGGGCCTGCCCACCAGCGAGGGGATGAGCGCGCTGGACGACTGGGTGGCCGATCATGACAGCGCTCACATCCGGCGGCTGCGCGCCGCCGGCGCGATCATCGTCGGCAAGACCAACACGCCGGAGCTGGGGCTGCGACCGGTCACCGAGAACGCCCGGTTCGGCGCGACACGCAATCCACGGGCCCAGCACCTCTCACCGGGCGGCTCCTCCGGCGGCAGCGGGGCCGCCGTCGCGGCGGGGATGGTCGCGCTGGCCGACGGAAGCGACCTGGGCGGTTCGATCCGCATCCCGGCGTCGTGCTGCGGGCTGGTCGGACTCAAGCCCAGCCGTGGGCGCGTCTCCATCGGCCCCGACTTCGGGGATGTCGCCGCGGGCGTGCCGGTGGACTCGGTGCTCACCAGAACCGTGCTCGACACCGCGACCGCGCTCGACGTGATCGCGGGCTATGAGCCGGGCGATCACCACCATGCGCCGCCGCCGGCGACCTCCTTTACTGAGGCCACGCGCCGGCCGCCGCCACGGGTGCACGTCCGGGTCGCGCTCGGCGCACCACTTGCCGTCCCGGTCGACGCCGAGCCGCGGGCAGCCGCCCGCCTCGCCGGCGAGCTGCTGGCCCGTCTCGGCCATGAGGTGCAGGAGGGCGCGCCCGACTGGGATGACGAGGGGTTTCCCGGGAGCTGGGAGATGTTCGCGACCGGCGCGTTGCAGCACCTCGTTCGCGTGGTCGAGCGCCTGCATGGCGGCCGCGTCGATCCCGAGCGGTTGGAGCCGGCCACACGCGGCTGGTTGATCGACTCAGAGCCAGTGGCACTGGTCGACTATCTCGAGGCGGCGGAGCGGCTGTGGGCCTTCTCGCGACGGATCCTGTCGTCATGGCCGGCGAACTCGGTGCTGGTCACCCCCACCCTGACGCGGCTGCCTGCCCCCGTCGGCGCGCTGCGCTCCCAGACCGGGGTGACCGACGACGGCGTGCGCTTCAGCAGCCTCGTGCGGATGTGGGGAGTCACCGGCCAACCGGCGATCTCGCTGCCGATCCATGAGACCGCCGACGGGATCCCCGTCGGGGTCCAGCTCATCGGCCCCCCCGGCCGCGACGACCTGCTGCTGGCGCTCGCAGCGCAACTGGAGCAGAGCGTCGGCTGGCCAACCTAGGACACACCGAAAGGAGCACACCCATGCCAAAGATGTCAAAGGACACCGCCTCAGACGTGGTGCGGATGGGGCCGATGGAGAGCTGGGCCGCGCAACTCGGGGCGTTCAACGTCGCGTTCTCGACCTTTCATGAGGCCGGCGACGCAACGCCGCTGTTCAAGGGGCTACCCGACGACCGCTGCCAGGCCGCCCACTGGGGCTACATCTTCCAGGGCAAGATGACCTTCCGCTACGCGGACCACGACGAGGTCTACGAGGCGGGAGACGCGTACTACGCGCCTCCCGGACATATCCCGGTCGTCGAGGCGGGGACGGAGTGCGTCGAGTTCAGCAACGCGGTGGAGTACGCCGAGACGCTCGCGGTCCTCGAGAACAACCTCAGCGCGATGCGGGCAGGGTGAGGGCGGTGCACGGCTCAATCTGGTCCTTCGCCGGCGACCCGGACCACCTGCTGGCGTCCTACGACGCGATGCTCGCCGACATCCCGGTGGCCCGGATGCGTCTGCATCTCTGCCTGAACGCGGCCGATGGCATCGTCATCGTGGACACGTGTCCCTCGCGGGAGGACTTCGCCGTCTTCGCCGCCGAGCATTTCCCGCCACTGCGACGCCGATACGACCTGCCGGAGCCCAGGCGAATGGACGACTTCCCGGTCCATGCGGCGTTCGTCAACGGCGAGCGGATCTACGCGGCCGCCATCACCTGAGGAGGGGTCAGCCGGCGGCGGCGTAGTCCTCCTCGATGACCGGATCGCCCCAGGCGGTGGTGCCCAGCGAGATGGCGATGTGGGTCATCACGGTGTCGGGCCCCGCTCCGTGCCAGTGATCCTCCCCGGGTGAGAACCACACGACGTCGCCGGGCTCGAGCACGGTGGCCTCGCCGCCGCGGGCGCTCGCGCGCCCGCGGCCGGAGGTGACGATGAGGATCTGGCCGTCGGCGTGGGTGTGCCAGTTGGTGCGGGCTCCCGGCGGGAAGGTGACCGAGTTGACGGTGGGAGCGCCGTCGCCGGACAGCACCGGATCTCTGAGCACGCTACCGGTGAACGTCTCTGACACCTCCGTGGTGGCCTGGCCGGAGGCGTGTCCGTGGCTGATCTTCATGTCATCGCTCCTGTTCGTCGTAGAGCCGGATGCCGCCGGCCAGATCGCCGATCCCGTCCACCACGCGGTTGGAGATGACGTCGCGGTAGCCCATCGAGTTCGAGAGCTCGAAGGCCGCCAGGCAGCCCGGGCCGGCGAACGTGGGCACGCCGATGCCCGCCATGTAGTTCAGGTACAGGCGGATGTCCTTGGCCATGAGCTCGCCGGTGAGCCCGCCCTCCAGGTAGTCGCCGTGGATGATCTTGGGGAAGCGGTTGAGCGTGGCGAAGTTCACCCCGGAGCTCGCGTTGAGGACCTCGAGCAGCCGGTCGAGGTCGAGTCCGGCCCGCCGTCCTGCCACCATCACCTCCGATGTGGCCGCCAGGGCCACGCCGTTGAGGAAGTTGTTGAGGACCTTGGTGATGTGGCCGCTGCCCGGCGCGCCCATGTGCACGACCTTCGCGGCGAAGCGCTCGAGCACCGGCGTCACCCGCTCCAGCGCCGCGGCGTCACCTCCGACCATCAGCGTCAGCGACCCCTTCTCGGCCGCCGCCGCCCCGCCCGAGATCCCGGCGTCAAGGAAGGCGACCTGACGCTCGGCCAGAGCCTCGTGGATGCGGACCGACGAGCGGGGGTCCGCCGTCGACAGATCGACGACCACCTGCCCAACCCGGGCGTGCGCCAGCACGCCTCCCTCCCCCAACACGACCCGCTCGATCACCGAGCCGTCGGGCAATGACAACAGCACGACGTCGACGGACTCGACGAGCTCGGCCGCCGAGGGGGCGGCCGGCATCCCGCACTCGGCCAGCGTCTGCGCGTTGGCGTCAAAGGCGATGATGGGGTCGCCGGCGGCGGCCACGCGGCGCCCCATGCGTCCGCCCATGTTCCCGGCGCCGATGATCCCGGCCCGCATCACGCGTCACCGAACCAGTCGGCCGGGTCCTCCTGAAGGTCCACCCACACGGCCTTGGTCTGGGTGTAGTGCTGCATGACCTCGAGCCCGCCCTCGCGCCCGTAGCCGGAGTCCTTGTAGCCACCGAAGGGCATCAGCCAGTTCCACACCCGGTAGTTGTTGACCCACACCGTCCCCGCCTGCACGGCGTGGGCGACGCGATGCGCGCGCTTGACGTCGCGCGTCCACACGGCCGCGGCGAGGCCGTACGGGGTGTCGTTGGCCAGGGCGATCGCCTCCTCCTCGTCATCGAACCCGATCAGCACCGTGACAGGGCCGAAGATCTCCTCGCGCGCCACCCGCATGTCGTTGCGCACGTCGCCCAGGATGGTCGGCCGGTAGAAGTAGCCGCCCCCTTCGGCATCGTCGGGGGGCGCGCCGCCGGTGACCACGCTGGCGCCCTCGTCGCGCGCGATCCCCACGTAGGACTCGATCTTGCGCAGCTGGCGCTCGGAGGTCTGGGCGCCCACCTGGGAGGAGGGCGCGAACGGGTCGCCGACCCGGATGGCCGACGCCCGCTCGCCGAAGCGCGATGCGAACTCGTCGATGACCGACCGGTGCACCAGCGTGCGCGAGGCGGCCATGCAGGACTGGCCGCCCGCCGAGAAGATGCCGTAGGCCGAGCGCTGGACGGCGATCTGCAGGTCGGCGTCGGGAAAGACGATGTTGGGCGACTTGCCACCCAGCTCGAAGGTGGCCGGCTTCAGCGTGCTCGCCGCCCGCGCCGCGATCCGCCGGCCCGTCTCCGTCGACCCGGTGAAGGCGAGCTTGTCGACGCCGGGGTGCTCGACGATGGCCTCGCCGGCGATGCGCCCGATCCCGGGGAGCACGCTGAGGACGCCCGGGGGCAGGTCGAGCTCCTCGATCAGCGCGGCGAAGACCAGCGCGGACACCGGCGTCTCGTCGGCGGGCTTGAGCACCACGACGTTGCCCCCGGCCAGCGCCGGTGCGAGCTTCCAGGCCAGCATGTTCAGCGGCGAGTTCCACGGGATGATCGCGCCGACCACCCCCACCGGCTCGCGTCGCGTGTAGGTGAAGAAGGGCCCGGTGGACGGGCTGGTCTGGCCCAGCACGGTCTGGCACACCCCGCCGAAGTACTCGAAGTAGCGCACGATGGCGTCCAGCTCGGCATGGGTCTCGCGCAGCAGCTTGCCGTTGTCGCGCGACTCGATGCGCGCCAGCAGCTCCCGGTTGCCGTCGACGATCGCCGCCATGCGCCACAGCACCCGCGCGCGGTCCATGGCCAGCGTCGCGCCCCACGGCCCCGCCATCGCGTCACGCGCCGCCTGCACGGCGCGGTCGACATCGTCGGGTCCGGCGGCACAGACACGCGCCCACACCGAGCCGGTGGCCGGCTCATAGCTGTCGTAGGTGGCGCCGTCGGCGGCGGACTCCCAGCGCCCGGCGACATACAGCGGCAGCACGTCCTCGGCGCGCCCCTCGGCCAGCGCCGGCACATCGGGGAGCGTCACGGTGGTCATCGGCGGTCCTCCATCGGTCAGGCCACGAGGACGCCCAGCGCGGGGTCTGCCTCGAGGCGGGGGAAGCGGTCCATGACGAGCGGGTCGTGGCCGGCGACGAACCGGGCGCCGCGCTGAACATGCTCGCGGATGGTGTCGTAGGCGCGATACACGCGCGCGAGGTCCACGAGCACGGCGCAGGCGCGATCGCGGTCGACCTCCTCATAGAAGTGCACGGCGTCCGACGCCAGCACGATGGGCCCGCCCGAGCCGTCAATGAGCAGGATCGTCTGGCCCGGGGAGTGGCCTCCCACCTCGACCGAGATCACCCCGGGGGCGACCTCGTGCTCGGGGTCCATCAGGGTCACAGCGCCGGCGCGGGCCCGCTGGGCCAGTGCAGCCACCTCCGGCGCCTCGACGTGCGCGCCCAGCTGTACCCGCCCGGCCAGCGGCCCCGTCCAGAACTCCAGCTCGGTGCGCGGGACCAGGACGGGCGCATCGCCGAAGGCGTCGAGATGACCGGTGTGGTCGTAGTGCAGATGCGTGTTGACCAGGCCATCGACCTCCCCGGGGTTGACGCCGACGCGGCGCAGGGCCTCCAGGGGCTCAACGAGGAACTCGCGCCCGCGCCGGCCACCGCCCGAGGCGCTGTAGCCGGTATCGACCACGATCGTCTGCGTCGGTGAGCGCAGGACCCAGAGGTAATAGGTCATCTCCTGGGGCCCGTCGGGCTCGCCGTACTGGCCGTAGCGCAGGAACACGTCGGCGCGGGTGGTCATCCGCGAGCCGTAGCGCAGCGCCGTCAGCGACCAGCTCATGTGGCGGGGACGATCTCGGCGCCGCCCCACGTCTCGAACATGCGGACGATCTCGGTGCAGTCGCGGTCATCCGATCCCGTGACGTCGGCCAGGCCCCACAGCTGCTCGACGGTGGAGCCCAGGACCATGGGAACGCCGCGGCGCCGCGCCTCATCCAGGGCAAGGTGCACGTCCTTGGCCATGAGGTCCAGCCGGAAGCCGTGAGCGAAGGCGCGGGTGAGCACCTGCTTGGGGAACTTGTCCGAGGCGGCGTTGTTCGCGCCGGAGGAGACGTCGATGACGTCGAGCAGGGTGGCGGGCTCGAGGCCGGCGCGAACGCCCAGCACCATGGCCTCGGCGGTGATGGCGATCGAGCACGCCGACATCAGGTTGTTGATGACCTTGACCGCCTGGCCCTGCCCCGCCTCAGCGCCGACGACGAACGTGTTGCCCGCAAACGCATCCACCAGCGGCCGAACCCGCTCCACCGCGGCGGCGGGCCCGGACAGCATCAGGGTGAGCCGCCCGGCCTCGGCTCCCGCAGGGCCCCCGCTCACCGGCGCATCGACCGCGATCACGCCGCAGCCGGCCAGCCCCGACGCCACCTCCTGGGCCACCTCCACCCCGGTGGTGGACAGGTCGACGTAGACCTCGATCGCGCCACCGCCGGCCAGACCGTCGTCGCCCAGGGCGACCTCGCGGACGACATCGGGGCGCGGCAGGCTGACCATGACGATCTCGGCGGCATCGGCGACCTGGCGCGGGCTCGCGGCCACGGTGGCTCCGGCGTCGCCAGCGGCCTGCAGCGCCGCCGGGTCCGGGTCGCAGACGACGAGGGAGTGACCGGCGCCGAGCAGCCGCGCCGCCATCCGCCCTCCCATCGCGCCCAATCCCACGAACCCGACCGGGGACCGCGCGTCGGCCGTCACTCGATCGACTCCACATCGACGCCCTGGGCGGCGAGGGATTCCTCGGCGACGCGAAAGGCGTCCATGCCGGCGGGCGCGCCGCAGTAGATGGCAGCCTGGAGCAGGACCTCGCGGATCTCCTCGGGCGTGACCCCGTTGTTGAGCGCGCCACGGATGTGAACACCGAGCTCGTGGCGGCGGTTGAGTGCGGTGAGCATCCCCAGGTTGATCAGCGAGCGCGTGCGCCGGTCCAGGCCGGGGCGCGACCACACCGCGCCCCAGCAGTACTCGGTGACCAGGTCCTGCATCGGGCGCGCGAACGCGGTGGCGTTCTCCAGGGATCGCGCGACATGCTCGGCGCCCAGCACCTCGCTGCGTACGCCCATGCCGACATCGAACCGTGAGTTGTTGTCATCCCCCATCAGGTGCCTTCCGTTTCGTCGTTGGCCTGGGTGCGCCCAGCGCGTCGAGCACGGCGCGTGCCGCCCGGCCCGGGCGTCAAACCGTAGCTCCCCGCGCCCCGGCGTGGCCTTTCCCATAGGCTTGCCCCGCCGCCCGCCGTGTGGCCAACCTCAATGGGACAGGTGATCGGGATCGGGACGCGGGTTGTGACCCGGGCGCGGGTTGTGGCGCTGCCCGTGCTCTGCGCGGCGGCGTTCGCCCTCGCCCTTGCCCTCGCCCTCGGCGCCCCCGCGGCCCGTGCGGCGGACCCGTGGACGAGCCAGGCGGCGCCGGGCCCGAGCGGACCGCCCAACGCGGCCCTGACAGGCGTGTCCTGCGTGTCGAGCACGTTCTGCATGGCGGTGGGCACCTCTGACTTCGGGTTCGATCGCCTCGAGATCAACCTGCACGGCCCGATCGCGACCTTCGCCGAGCGCTGGGACGGGTCGGCGTGGACGGTCCTCCCCACTCCGGCGGCCGCGGGCAGCCCGGGCTCGTCTCTCTGTCGTGCCGGGCGCTGACCGCGGTGTCGTGCCCGGGAGTGGAACGCCGGCAACCTGATCGATCCCGACTTCTTCGGGATCTCGTGCGTGGCGCAGAGCGGATGCGCCGCGGTGGGCGCTCAGCCCCACGGCGCCAACCGCAGCCCGCTGGCGATGAGCGACCTGCCGGCGCCCGGCGCCTGATCAGTTCACCGTGCAGGCGATGTAGATCCTGGCCGGCAGCTCGCCGGTCGCACACACCGTAGTGCGTGAGACGGGCCGCCACTGCCGGCCCCGGGCGCGGTAGACCACGGTGATGTCGTCGCCGGTGCCGGGACCGTGAACGGCGATGAGATCCGCCCAGGCGTAGTTGCCCACGCACTTCCAACCCCGGCTGAGGAAGCTGGGGGCCAGCGACCGCCGGTGTTGGGCCCGCGCCAGCCCCGAGGACAGCGCCGCCCGCGTGCACGGCGGGTGGGGACCCGCCGGGATCTGGTTGACCCTGGCGACGTTCCCGGCGGTGATCCGAAAGCCACTGCCGCTGGCCGCGACGGTGCAGACCGCGCCCTTGGCCTTGAACCACGTCCCGAGGGGGATGCACGCGAACGGGCCGACCACCGGCTCTGGCACCTGCATGAAGACGTTCTTGTAGGACGCCCCCGGGAACAGGACGCAGCTCGCCGGCGCGCCCTGGGGCGCGCGGCAGGTCGTGACCTGACCGGCGGGACTTAGCGTCGCGGAGAAGGTGACCGCCGAGGTGGAGCCCTGGCAGGACACGGAGGCGGTGGTCATCGCGCACGACACCCCGGTGCCGGGGATGGTCAGCTTGACCGGCGCCGTCGGTGTCGCCGCAATTGCCGGCGGCGCGGCCACGGCCAGAGTCGTGGTGATGAGGGCGAGCCTGAGTCTCATGTCCCGCGGTCCTTGGGCGGCGCGATGCTATCGCCGCCAGCCCGGCGCGGTCAAGGCGGCGGAGACCGGGCGCCCGCGGCGTTTGGGCACGACGCGAGCGCACGTCAACGGCGGCGATGGGTGGCGGGAGCGGGCGGGCGGGCCACCGCGGCGAGATCTTGACTTCTCACGTCACACGCAGGCCCCGTTGGGCGCGCGTGACGTGAAACGCGAGTCATGTTGACTTCTCAGATCACACCGACTCAAAAGGGCGAGTGTGTGATCTGAGGAGTCAACGGTACGGCCGCGACGCAAGCGTTGCCTCCTTCAATGCCAGACGTTGACGTGCGTCCGCGTCGTGCGCCCACGCTCACGGCCGATGCACGTCCGGCCGCGAGTCACCCTGTCGCCCGGCGCCCTCGCAAGCGGTGCGGTCAACTCAGGATGACCGGGTCACCGACGGCGACGCGGCCGGGCGACACGGTGGTGCCGTAGACGCCCGCGCAGGTGTCGCGGTGCCCCGCGATCTGGCGCAGGACCGTGTGATCGCGCTCGCCGGTCTGCGGATCCATGGTGACGATCACGCACCGCGGGTCGCGGCGGTCCACCCGCATGCCCGCGTCGCCGATCTGCAGAGTCGCTCCCAGCCACGCGTCCTCCGGGAAGCCGGCGTCGCCGTCGGGCTCGACCAGCAGGTTGGGCCGGAACCGCTCCACCTCGAGCGCCCGGCCGGTGAGCTGCGCGAGACCGCCGAGCGTTCGGGTGCTGATGAGCGACAGCGGCAGGTCGTCGAACACCCCCACGTTCTGCTTGATGAGCCGCACGCCATCGCCGAGGCGCGCGCGGAGCGCGGGGTCGGTGACGTCGAACTCGTCGCCCTCGGGGGTCGCGACGAGCGTCTGTGAGGTGTCGGGGCGGCTGGGCTCAGCGAAGCGGGGACGGAACTCGCGCATGTCGGCCCGCTCGCGCAGCGTCAGCCACGGGAACCCACTGCGCTCAAGGCCAGGGCGGATGAAGGCCCAGCGGCGGTCGCCGGCGATCCCGTGCCATCCGACCTCGGCCTCGGTGAGCGCCTCAGCGGCCATCGACTTCACCGGGTAGCGCCACACCCCGGCCACGGTTCCCACCTGCATGGTGTCTCCTTCGGTCATGCCGACGCCCTTGGGACGAGAGGCGAACCCGAGCGTCGCGGAGATGCCTTCCGTCGCAGCGTCCCTCGGGCTCCCCGCAGACGGTACACCTGCCACGCGCGCCCGTCCGGTCTGCAGGTTGCCGCGGTCGCGACACCTCTACGGGCCCGAGAACACCACGTGACCCTCGATGTGGGCGATCGGCGGTCCGTTAGCGACGTGGCGCACCCCGCAAGCCCGGGCGGTGCACCTGACCGCGACCGTCTCCGCCCCGCCCTCGCTGACCACGAGCAGGTCGCCGGGACCGATCCCGGCGCGGGCGAGCGCCGTGCGTGACAGGCCGAGGATGAGATCGTCGCCGGGGTGGCGGTTGGCGCGGGTGCGCCGGTCGGCGACGAGCGCGTCGGTGAAGCGCGCGGGCACGAACCCCTCGCTCTCCACCCCGACATCCTGGCCGTGGGGCAGGCCCGACGGCGCGACGGTGCTCGTTTGCCCGGTGGGCGTGATCGCGTAGATCAGGCCCGACAGCTCGTCGGGCGCGATCAGGTCGCCGGCGAAGCGACCGAACGTCGCCGGCGCCACCGCGATCCCGCCCTCCACCCGGGGCGCGCTGCGGGTCAGGACGGCGACGTGCCCCCGGCAGTCGATGGCATACACCGTGGACGCGCCCTTGGCCGTGGCGGTGACGAGCAGCCGGTGCCCGAAGCGGCCCAGGCCGTCGAAGGCGATCCCATCCTCCAGCCCGCGGGGCGAGAGGCGAGCAAACCGCCGCGAGCGGCCCCGGGCGTCGACCACGGTGACCCCGTCGCCGTGGTTCAGGCGCAGGGCATAGACGCTGCCGAGGGGAAACCGGCAGCCGGCATCGGGGACGCGCTGGCCGGTGGACAGCGCGAGGTAGGGCTCCAGTCCCGGCGGTGCCGCGTAGCCGGGCGCAAACCGAGCCACCCGGCCGTCCGCGCCGAGCACCTGAAGCCTCCCGGCCGCGGCCACGATGATCGAGCCGTCGCGCCGCGGGCGGGTCAGGTCCACCACCCCGCGGACATGGCGCCGTCCGGTCCAGATGAGCAGCCGGGCCGCGCTCGCCCGCTGGCTGGCCGGGGCGGCGTGGGTCCGCCGGCCGGTGGGCTGCCGGGTCGCACCGCAGCCCGCGAGCGCGACGGCGGCCAGCATGAACGCCGCGATCGCCCGGGTGATGCGCGCTTGCGGCGCTGCTCTCCTGCTCAGGGGTGACCGGATGACGCTTGGAGTCTGCCGCGCCCGTCCGGCGATGTCCAGCGCGAGCGCGCCGCCGTGCCGCAGCCGACCGGCGAGGCTTAGACTGCGGGCGATATGGGACCCACCGCCGCCCAGATCGAGAGCTACCAGCGTGACGGCTTTCTCATCGTCGAGCGTTTCCTGGACCCGGATGACCTGGCCGGCGTGCGCGAGCGCTTCCAACGCGTCTTCGAGCATGACTGGGAGACGGGCCTGCAGCCCGACGAGGTCAACTACGTGGCCGGCGTCACCGCGCCCGATCTCACCCGCCAGCTCTGCAACGTCTGGAAATCAGACCGGGTGCTCGCGGGCGTGGTCCTGGCCCAGCGGGTCGGGGAGTTCGCCGCCCGGCTGGCCGGCGCGAGCGGCATGCGACTCGCCCAGGACAACGCGATCTGGAAGCCGCCGTCGGGCAAGGCGCTGCTCTGTCACCAGGACGCCGCCTATCTGGACCACCTGGACCCGCCGAACATGACCACGTGCTGGATGGCGCTGGACGACACCGCTGCCGACACCGGGACCATCTACTACGTGCGCGGGTCTCACCGCTGGCCTCACGCCGACCGGGGCGGCAGCTTCCACGCCCCCGAGGACTGGCTGGGTCACGTCCGCGACTCGGCTCCGGCCGGCGTCGACCTGGAGCTCGTGCCGATCGAGGTGCCGGCCGGCGGCGCCGCCTTCCACCATGGCTGGACCTTCCACGGGAGCCCCGCCAACGAGCGCGCCGACGCCGAACGCCGGTCGATCATCAGCCACCTCATCACCGCCGAGACCCGCTGGAACCCGGCGCACGCCCACCCCATCTACTCCCGCTACCGCCGTCCCGGCGAGCTCGAGATCGACGAGGCCTTCTTCCCCATCCTGTGGCGGGATGGGTACCGGACACCATGGCTGGATGACTACTGCGTGACGCCGGCGCTGGCCTGAGGCCGCGCCGGCTCCCCGATCAGCGTCGGACGGCGGCGCGCCCGAGAAGGACGCCGGTGGCGCCCGCGAGTGTCCACGTGACGGCGGTGATGCCCACCCTCGCGGCGACGCGTCCCCGGGATGCGCGCCGGGCCGGGCGGGGCGCGACTTCGCCGCCGCTTTGCGCGACGCGGCCCGAGCTCTGAGCCGAGCGTCTCGGGGTGGCGCTGCCCTTGCTCGCGCGCTTCGGCGTCGGCGCGGCGGCGGACGGCTTCTGAGTCTGAGCCGCGCTCGGCTTGGCGGCCTTGGGCGCCGAGCCTCGCGCTTGCGCGCGGGTACCGGCGGCGCGTGACTTTCGCGGCGCGGTCGTCGTCTTCGCGGTCGGCGAAGCAAGATCGGTGAGGTCGACCAGACCCAGCTCCGAGACGGGCCGCAGCGCCACTAGGCTGCCCTCGCCTGCGGTTCGGCGCCGGCCTTGCGCCGCGCCTTGATCTCATGCGGGGGCGGGAACTTCACCCGCGGCCACAGCTCCTTGGCCAGCTCATGGACGTCCGCCTGTGCCTCGCGGGTCCCGCGGTCATGACCCTCGAGCAGAATCAGCGGAACATCCTGGGTGATCGCGGTCCGCCAGGCGGCCCGGGCGCGCAGCTCCGTGCGCGCCACCCGAACCTTCAGCCGCCGCGACAGCCGTCGCAGAGCGTCATGATTGAGGCGGTAGCTCAGTTGCGAGTGGTCGCATTCCACCTTGACCAGGCTCTTGATCTGCACCTCGCCACCCCGCCGGTTCAGCTTCTCGACAGTCTGCGTCAGCCGGCTCAGACCGCGCAGGGCGTTGCTGTCGCTCATCTTCACCGGGCACACGATCTCGTCGGCCACCAGGAGCGCCGAGACCGTGAGCTCGCCCACGTTGGGCGGACAATCGATGAGGACGCGGTCGTAGCGATCCAGAAGCGGCTCGAGCGCGTCCTTGAGCTTGAACACTCCCATCGTCTCTGAGCGCAGCTGAGTGTCCAGCGCCTCGGCGCGCTCGTCACAGGGCAGCAGGTCCAGGCCGGGGATGCCGTGCACGTCGTGCAGCAGCACGTCCTCGGCCGGCACCGAATTGCGGGGGGCCAGCACGTCCACGACGGTGGCCTCGAGCTTGGCCGGATCAACCGAGTAGGCGTAGGTGACGTTGGCCTGCTGATCGAGGTCGATCAGCAGCGTGCGCAGCCCCGCGTACGCGCACTGCGAAGCCAGGCTCCCGGCGAGGGCCGTCTTACCGGTCCCTCCCTTCTGTGCTGCGATCGCTGTGACGACTCCGCGCGACATCTTCGTATGCGGTGTTCGTCACCCCCCGCCACCGTTCCTTCATCGATTTTGCGGTGTTTGTCTGCGATCCGCCGACCCGCTTTCAGGCAAGGTCAGCGCAGCGAGGCCCAGGGCTCTTCCTCGACCATGTCGATGACCTCATACCCGCCCTCTCCGGCGGTGGGGCTGAGGATCACGCTGAGCTTGGCCGGGCTCCCGCCTACGGTGTAGGAGGCGTGCACCACGTCCTTCGGGATGTAGACGGCCTCGCCGGGCCCGAGCTCGCGCTTGTCCTGCTCCAGCCACTGCTCGATCCGGCCCTCGCGCACCCAGATGACCTCTTCCTGGTCAGGATGGCGGTGGAAGGCGTGGCCGCTCCCCGGGCTTATCGTCACGTCCATCACGCACAGCGCGCGCGACCCGGTCAGTTCCGGGCGGCTGAGCCACCCGGTCTCGCCCCAGTCGAAGCTGTCTTTCTTGATGTCCTCAGAACCGATGAATCGGCCGCTCATGTCCCCTCCTCGATCGGGATTGCCTTGAAGCGCTGCATGTTCTCCGTCATCGCCACCTCGGTCGGCAGCCGCTCCATGCTGGAGGCGCCGAAGAAACCGACGACGCCCCGGGTCCCGGCGATGACCCGGCGGGCATCCTCGGGTTCGGCGATCGGTCCGCCGTGGCAGAGGCACAGGATGTCCGGCGATTCGGCCGCGGCGGCGTCGTGGAGCGCCTGCACCTGCTCGATCGCTTGCTCGAGTGACATGCCGCTGCGGGCGCCGATCGAGCCTCCGGAGGTCAGACCCATGTGCGGGACGAGGACGTCGGCCCCCGCCTGGGCCATGGCGCGCGCCTCCTCCACCGTGAAGACGTAGGGCGCGGTCAGGAGGTCCATCTCCCGGGCCTGCCGGATCATCTCGACCTCGAGGTCGTAGCCCATGCCGGTTTCCTCCAGACCGACGCGGAATGTGCCGTCGATGAGGCCGACGGTCGGAAAGTTCTGCACGCCGCTGAAGCCCGCACCCTTGACCTCGTCCAGGAAGCGCGGCATCGACCGGAATGGGTCGGTGCCGCATACCCCGGCGAGCACCGGGGTCTCGCGCACGACCGGCAGCACCTCACGCGCCATCTCCATGACGACGGCGTTGGCGTCCCCGTAGGGCATCATGCCTGCCAGCGAGCCGCGACCCGCCATCCGGTACCGGCCCGAGTTGTAGATGATGATGAGGTCGGCGCCGCCCGCTTCCGCAAGCTTGGCCGACAGCCCGGTACCCGCTCCCGCGCCGATCACCGAACGCCCCGCCTCCACCTGGCCGCGCAGCCGCTCGAGTGCCTCCCGACGGGTCATCGCGCTGCTCCGATGAGCTCGTGGAGTCGGTCGGCCATCGCGCGGGCGAAGCCCGGGTCGTTGATGTCCTCCGGTCGCTCCTGCACCTCGACCCGCTCGGGGTCGATATCGGCGCGCAGGGCTTCGAACAGAGCCGCGTCGGCGTCGGGGTCGCGAAACGGCTGGCCGTCGATGTCGATCGCCGACACGCCGCCAAGCGGGACGAACAGCACGGTCGGGGACGCGGCGCCATTGAGCTTGCAGGCAATCGTCCGGCCGAGCCGCGCGTTCTCCTCGGCCGTGGTCCGCA
>DASXJW010000017.1:0-65512 GCA_036497165.1 Solirubrobacteraceae bacterium | reverse complement strand
GCCGCGTCCTTGCCGTTGACGTCCTCGGTGGGATCGGCCTCGGCGTAGCCGAGCTCCTGGGCCTCGGCCAGCGCGTCGGCATACGACGCGCCCGTGTCGGCCATGCGGCTGAGGATGAAGTTCGTCGTCCCGTTGACGATCCCGTGCAGGCGGTCGACGTGCGCGGCGGCCAGCGACTCCTGCAGGACGCGGATGACCGGGACCACGCCGGCCACCGCGGCCTCGAAGCGCAGCTGGACCCCGTTCTCGCGTGCCGCGGCCCAGAGCTCCTCGCCGTGCTGGGAGAGCAACTGCTTGTTGGCGGTGACGACGTGCTTGCCGGCGCGGATGGCGGCGAGCAGGTATTCGCGAGCGGGCTCCAGGCCGCCGATCAGCTCCACCACCAGGTCAGAGCCCTCCAGGATCTCCTCAAACGAGCCGCGGCTGCGCGTCAGCACCCCCGACAGCTCGGGCCGCAGCCCGGTGATGCGGGCGATCCGGTCGGCGTGGCGGGGCAGCAGGTCGGCGAAGGCGCCGCCGACCGTCCCGTGTCCGAGCAGACCCACGCGAAAGGGCTTGTCACCGTTGGAGGCCACTGGGTTCGCCTCAGCCGACGTCCCGGCTCATGAGATCCTCGTAGGTCTCGCGGCGGACGACGGCGCGGGCCTCGCCGTCGCGCACGAACACCACCGGCGGCCGGGGCACCCCGTTGTAGTTGTTGGCCATGGCGTAGCCGTACGCGCCGGTGGCCGGCGTGGCCACCACGTCGCCGGGCGCGGGCGAGGGCAGGCTGGTGTCGCGCACGATCACGTCGCCGGATTCGCAGTGCTTGCCCGCGATGTGGCAGGCCGTGTCGCCGGCGGCCAGGGGCCGGTCGGCGATGACCGCCTCATACCGGGCGCCGTACATCATCGGGCGCAGGTTGTCCGACATGCCGCCGTCGACGGCGACCCACGTGGAGACGTTGCGCTTGATGGTCTGCACCGTGTACAGCGTGACCGTCGAGTTGGCGACCAGCGCCCGGCCCGGCTCGAGCAGGAGCCGCTTGCCGGGCCCGAGCTCGGCGTGAACGGTGTCGACGATCGCCTCGACCCACTGCTCCGGGCTGGGCGGCCGCTGGTCGGGCACGTAGGCGGCGGCGAGCCCGCCGCCGAGGTTGTAGACCGGGAAGTCGCCCAGGGCGGCGATCGCGCGGATGGCGGCGCGGAACGGCTCGAGCGCAAACAACTGGGACCCGATGTGGAAGTGCAGCCCGACCAGGTGAAGCCACGGGTGCCCCTCGAGGGCGGCGATCGCCTCGCGCGCCTGGTCCAATGAGAAGCCGAACTTCGAATCGGCCTGGCCGGTGGAGATGGCGTGGTGGGTGTCGCCCGACACCCCGGGGGTCACCCGGAGCAGCACGTCCTGGCGGACCGCGAGCTCGGCGGCGACGTCGGCCAGCCGCGAGATCTCGTCGGCGGAATCGAGCACGACGTGGCCCACGCCGGCGGCGAGCGCCTGGCGCAGCTCGTCGCGCGACTTGGCGTTGCCGTGCATGTAGGTGCGCTCGGCGTCGAAGCCGCCGCGCAGGGCCAGGGCAAGCTCCCCTCCCGAGGCGACGTCGCAGGCCAGCCCCTCGTCGGCGAGTACGCGGTAGACCGCCGTGCAGGGAAACGCCTTGGAGGCGAAGAGCACATCGCAGTCGGGGTGGCGGGCGCGAAGCGCGTCGGCGAAGGCGCGGGCACGAGCGCGCAGGTCATCCTCGACGACCACGTACACCGGCGTGCCGAAGTCGCGGGCGAGCTTCACCGCGTCGCAGCCGCCCAGCTCGAGGTGACCGCGTTCGTTGACGCGGCTGCCCAGCGGATAGACGTGCGAAAGCGAGGACATCGTGGCACTCACCCGTCTAAAGATATGGTCTTGCGCCTGCGCACCGTCACCCCGTTGCTCCCCGCCGCGACCGGCGCCCTCGACGGACTGGCGTACACCCTGTGGCTGCCGCCGTCGTCCCGGCCGCCTGCGGGCGCCGGCGTGGTGGTGCTGCACGGCGCCGATTCCTGCAAGGAGAGCCACCACGACTTCGCGCGCGCCGCGGTGTCAGCGGGTCTGGCGGCGATCTGCTTTGACCAGCGCGGTCACGGGGAGAGCACCGGCTCGCTCGGCTCCGGCGTCCTGGACGACGTGGCCGTGATCGCGGCGCGCCTGCGGGAGGCGCTCGGGGACGCCGCGGCGCCGCTGGCCGTCCGCGGCTCGAGCATGGGCGGCTATCTGGCGATCCTGTCCGCGCCGGTAGTGGGTGCCGGCGCGGCGGTGGCGATCTGCCCGGCGAGCGCGGAGGGCCTGCGGCGCGGGCTGGAGGAGGGGCGGTTTGGCTTTGCCGCCGACGCGGAGGCGCTGGCGGGGTTCCTGGACGGGCACGACCTCACGGAAGCCGCCCGCTCGCTGACCATGCCGCTCCTGCTCCTGCACGCCGAGGGCGATGAGCGGGTTCCGGTCGCCCACTCCCGCGAGCTGGCCGCGGTGCTGACGGTCCCGGAGAGCCGGCTGATCGCCGTGCCCGGCGGACATCACCGGTCAATCCAGCACGACGAGGAGCTGCAGGCCGTGAGCCTGCGCTTCATCCGGCGGTCGCTGGGTCTGAGCGGCGCTCCGCGCTGACGGGCGCGGCCGCAGAGGCGCGGACCGGGCTAGCTCGGGGCGGGCTAGCGCCGGCCGTAGCGCGTGCCGATGCCCGGGCCGCCGAGGCCGTGCGATCCGCCCGCGGGCGGAGGGCAGGGACTGTGGCCGGGCTGCGGGCCGCCGTAGCCGTGGGGCGCCCGATCATCCCCGCCGGCCGGGCCGGCGACGACGTTTGAGACCGAGTGGCCGAGGCCGACGCTGACGCCGTGCGAGCCCGAGGAGTTGGCGCCCGAGGAGGCGCCGGTGCTGGAGACCACCGGGGTCGGCGTTGAGGTGCCGCCCGAGGAGCCGCCGCTGCGCGCCGAGCCGACCGAGGGCACGCTGCCCACGACCTTGATGCTGCTGCCCGAGGACCCCGTGCCGGAGACCACGGGGGTGGCGGTGGGATGGCTGGCGACGGTGGTGGGGCCGGTGACGGTCCCGGTGCCGCCGACCGTGACGGTGACGGTCCCGACCGGGTTGCTCGAGCCCGAGCTCCCGCTGCCCGAGCCGGTACTGGCGACCGGGGTGGGGGTCGAGGCGACCGGGGTGGTCGTCGTGGTCGTGGGCGTGGTCGTGCCCGACCCGGCGCTCGTGGTCCCGCCGGACGTGGGCTTGGAGCTACCGCCGTTGGCCTTTGGCTGGCTCGCCACCGGCCGCGAGATCGAGGCGGCGCCCGTACTGCGACGCGAGACGCGTGACCTCGTGCCGGCACGGGCAGTGGCGGGGACGGTGCCCCGGGATGCGACCGTGGTCGCATGGGGGGCGCCGGCGCGGGTCGCATGCGGCTTGACGACGGCGACCGCGGGCAGGCCGCGAGAAGTGGAGTGGGAGCCCGGCTTGGGATGCGCGGTCAGCGTCTGAGTCGCCGGAGCGCCGATGCCGCCCAGCTTGGGCCAGCCGTTGTAGGCGACGACGGCGCTGCCGAGCACGAACAGGATCGAGGCAGCAAGAACCAGAGTTCCCGCAGTTCCCAGGCCGGCGAGGTAGGCACGAGTTGCTCGCACAGGTCTCTCATCGGCGGCTCCCCGCAGACCTTTAATACGACGTTCGGCCAGAACTCATCGATTTCGTTCAACCCCGGCTTAAGCCGTCTGCGAAGATTGGTGGTCGTCATGCCCGCTCCCAAATCATTCGGTCGCGACCGGGGCCTTCAGACCCGAATGCTCGTCACGGCGTTCCTGCTCGGACTGGTCTACGTGGTCCTCATCGCGGTGCTCATCGCCGCGGGCGCGGGCGCGGTGACGGTCGCCGTCATCGCCGGGGCGCTGTTCTTGGTCCAGTACTTCACCGCCGACAAGCTGGCCCTGACCTCCATGGGCGCCCACGAGGTCACCGCCGCGGAGGAGCCGGAGCTGGTCGGGACGATCGAGCGCCTGTGCATCCAGGCCAACCTGCCGATGCCCAAGGTGGCCGTCGCCGAGACCCCGATGCCCAACGCCTTCGCCGTGGGCCGCTCCCCGAGCCGCGCCACCGTCTGCGCGACGACGGGCCTGCTGGCGCTGCTCAATCCCGCCGAGCTCGAGGGGGTCCTGGCCCACGAGCTGACCCACATCGCCAACCACGACGTGATGTACATGACGATCGCAAGCTTCTTCGCCTCGATCGCCGCCTTCATCGTGCAGTTCGGCTTCTTCTTCGGCGGCGGCTTCGGCGGCAACGACCGCGACGACAACAACCCGAGCTTCTTCGTGGTCATCCTCGTCTCCGGGCTGGTCTACGTGGTCTCCTACCTGCTCATCCAGACGCTCTCGCGCTATCGCGAGTTCGCCGCCGACCGGGGGTCCGCGATCATCACCGGCCGCCCCAGCGCGCTCAGCTCCGCCCTGCTGAAGATCAGCGCCAACATGGAGCAGATCCCCCAGCGCGACCTGCGCGCCGCCTCCGGAGAGCTGGCCGCGTTCTACATCTTCCCGCCGAAGGTCAAGCAGTCGGTGGCGACGCTGTTCTCCACGCATCCGCCGCTCGAGGCTCGCCTGGAGGCGCTGGCCCGCTACGAGTCGCAGCTTCAGGGCACCGCCGTCCGGTAACGCGCGGCCGATGGGGTTCCTGGACATCCTCACGGGTCGGCGCAAGCTCGCCCAGCCGGCCGAGGACCGGCTGTTCGCCATCAGCACCGCCTACGTGACCTTCGAGACCTCGCAGGGCATCACGACGCGCGGGCGCGCCGCCATCGTCTTCCAGAGCCTGGCCACCGCGGACTTCAACTCGATCGTCACCGACATGGAGGAGGTTGTGCGCGCCACCGCCTCCGAGAGCGCCACGGCCGTGGAGAAATCGGTCGACAGCTACGGCTTCAGCTGGCTGATCCTCAACGGCGAGGACTTCGACGGCCTGGTGGTCGGCATCAACGCGGTGTCGAGCGCGCTGCAGGCCGGCGGCTACGGGGACCGCCTGCTGTGCGCGGTGTTCGCGTTTGAGGGGTCGAGCCCCGGCCAGTCGGGCCCCCTGTATTGGATCTACAACTACAAGCGGGGCTCGTTCTACCCGTTCGTCCCGTCGCCGGCGGCCGGGTCCAATACCCGCGACAACGAGCGCGAGCTGGTGCTCAGGGCCCAGGCGGGCAATGAGCTGCCGATCGAGCCCGAGCTCAGCCGGTGGTTCCCCCTGTGGGGACTCCCGGTCTAGTGGGTTGCGCCGGGGCCGTCATTGCGGATGGAATGTTTCGGTGGGGCCCGCCAGCGCTCTGTAAGGTCTCTGTCGCAGAGCAGCCGCCCGCCCGGATTTGCATCCGGTGCGTGCGCTAGGCTCTCGATCCTTGGCTGACTGCGCCTTAAGCAGAGCCTAACCCTTCTTGCAGCGCCCGCCTGGGGCGTGCGCGTGCCATTCGGAACGGACAAGGAGACACCTTGCGCATCTTGATTCTCGGTGGAGACGGCTTCTGTGGTTGGCCGACATCGCTGCACCTCTCGGCCTGTGGACACGACGTCGCCATCGTGGACAACCTCGCGCGGCGCAAGGCCGACGTGGAGCTGGAGGCCGACTCCCTGACGCCGATCCGGCCCATCGGCACCCGTCTGGAGGCGTGGCGGGAGATCAGCGGCCGCGACATCCCGTATTACAACTTCAATGTCGCCGAGAACTACCGGGTGATGCTGGACCTGCTCAACGAGTGGCAGCCCGACGCCGTCGTGCACTTCGCCGAGCAGCGCGCCGCGCCCTACTCCATGAAGAGCCCGTGGCACAAGCGCTACACGGTCAACAACAACGTCAACGCCACGCACAACCTCCTGTGCGCGCTGGTGGAGGCCGAGCTCGACGCGCACGTGGTGCACCTGGGGACGATGGGCGTGTACGGCTACGGCACCGCCGGCGTCAAGATCCCCGAGGGCTACCTGCGCGTCCGCATCGACACCGACGAGGGCACCGAGGTCGAGCAGGAGATCCTCTATCCGGTCAACCCCGGCAGCGTCTACCACATGACCAAGACCCAGGATCAGCTCCTGTTCGCGTTCTACAACAAGAACGACGGGACGCGGGTGACCGACCTGCACCAGGGCATCGTGTGGGGGACGCAGACGGCCGAGACGCGGCTGGACGAGCGCCTCATCAACCGCTTCGACTACGACGGCGACTACGGCACCGTCCTCAATCGCTTCCTGATGCAGGCCGCGATCGGCTACCCCCTGACGGTGCACGGCACCGGGGGCCAGACCCGCGCCTTCATCCACATCCAGGACACAGTGCGCTGCATCCAGCTGGCCATCGAGAATGCACCGGACCGCGGTGATCGCGTCCGCGTCTTCAACCAGATGACCGAGTGCCATCGCGTGCGCGACCTGGCCAAGCTCGTCTCCAGCCTGACCGGCGCGGACATCGACTACGTCGACAACCCGCGCAAGGAGGCGGCGGAGAACGAACTGTTCGTGGAGAACCGACAGCTGCTGGACCTCGGGCTCGACCCGATCCGCCTGCAGGATGACCTCCTCGGCGAGGTCACCGAGATCGCGCGCCACTACGCGGACCGCTGCGACCGGACGAAGATCCCCTGCAGCTCGAAGTGGATCCAGCCCCGCGCCGAGACCGTCCCGGCCGGGTCGGCCACCGCATAGCGCTCCCGCACTCGCAAGACACGCGCACCCCGCCGATCGTCCTCAATCGTCGCGCCGCCACGCGGCCGACGATCACGGGCGTGGAGCGCTGGACGGCCGAGGTCATCGGCCGCCTGCCCGCGCTCGCCCCCGGTCGCTACGTGGTCGCCCAGCCCCGGCCCCGTGCCCGGGGACGGCTGCTCGCCCAGTCCTGGGAGCAGATCGCGCTGCCCGCCCAGGCGGCGCGGCTGCGCGCGTCGCTGGTGTTCTCGCCGGCCAACCTAGCCCCGCTGGCCTGGCCTCGGAACGTGATCGTGCTGCACGACGCGGCCGTGCTGCGCGAGCCGGGCGCCTACTCCCGGGCGTACCGCGCCTGGCACGGGCGCGCCGGCCTGGCCTGCGCGCGGCGCGCCGTCAACGTCGTGACTGTGTCGCAGTTCAGCCGTCGTGAGCTCGTCGAGCTCGCCGGCTTCGATCCCGCGCGGATCACGGTGATCCCCGGCGGCGTCGACGCTCAGTTCGCCCCGCAGGCCGATCCGGCCCCGGTGGCGCGCCGGATGGGGCTGGAGCGTCCCTACGTGCTGAGCATCGCGACCGCGGATCGCCGCAAGAACGTCGCCAAGCTGGCGCCGGTGGCGGAGGCGCTGCGCCACGAGGGCATCGACCTGGCGTGGGCGGGGGACCGGCGGCCGTACTTCCGGGCCGCGGCGGCGGCGGCAGGGGTGCGTGACCTCGGCTATGTCGCGGATGCGGACCTCCCCGGCCTCTATGCCGGGGCGCGGGCGTTCGTGCTGCCGTCGCGCTATGAGGGCTTCGGACTCACCTGCCTGGAGGCCATGGCGTCCGGCACGCCCGTCGTCGCCGCGGACCGCGCGGCGCTGCCGGAGACCTGCGGGGACGCCGCCCTCCTGGTCGATCCCGACGACGAAGCGGCGCTGGTCGCCGCGGTGCTGCGGGCGGCTACGGACCCGCGCGCGGCGGACGAGCTGAGCGAGCGTGGCCGGCGCCGCGCCGCTCAGTTCACGTGGGAGACGACGGCGGCGCGCGTGCACGAACTGCTCACCCGGCTGACGAGCGACGTCAGCCCGGGATCAGGCCCTCACCCTGGAACTCCGCCTTGGCCTCCTCCAGAGAGAAGTCGGGCGGGGGCAGGATGACGTCGGAGCCGACGAGCTCGTCCTCGGGCACCGGCCGTCCGTGCGTGCGGACGTAGTCCAGCAGGCGCCCGAACACGTCGCGGAAGGCGTCCTCGTCAGTGGCCTCGCAGCAGGAGACCGCCTCGTTGTCGAGCTCGTTCAATCCGGCGATGTCGTCATCGGGGACCTCGTACTGGCCCTCGGTGGCGATGCGGACGATCACTGCGCCTGCTCCTGGCCGGCGCCGGCGCCCTCACCTCCAGAGGTCCCCGCGCCCAGTTCGCCCTTGGTGGCGGGCCCTCCGCCCAGCTCGGCCTTCATCTTGGCCAGCTCGGAATCGACCTCACTGGTGGTCGAGAGCGCCTTGAGCTGGCGGTCGATGTCATCCTCGGCCGGACCGATCTGGGTGAGGTCATCGAACGTGCCCGCGGCCTCGAGCTCCTGGACGGCGTCCGCCCGGGCGCGCATGTTCTCGGTCTTGTCCAGCGCGCGCTGCATGGCCAGGCCGACGTCGGCCATCTCGTCGCCCACGCCGGTGGCGGCCTCGGAGATCCGCACCTGGGCCTCGGCGGCCGAGTACTGGGCCTTGATGACCTCCTTCTTGGAGCGGAACTGCTCGATCTTGGCCTTGAGCTTCTGCTCGGAGGCGGTCATCTGCTCCTGCTGCTGCTCAAGCTGGCCGATCTGCGAGTCGAGCGACTGCAACTCGGTCTGCAGCGCCGACTTGCGCTCCAGCGCCGTGCGCGCGAGCTCCTCGTTGCCCGCGGCCAGGGCCTGGCGGGCCTGCGTGTCCAGCTTCACCACCTGCTGCTGGTACTTCTCCTCCTGAAGCTGCAGACGCTTCTTGGAGGTGACGACGTCCGCGATCCCCTTCTTGACGTTCTGGAGCAGCTCTATCTGCTTCTGGTAACTGTACTCCAGCGTCTCCGACGGATCCTCTGCCCGGTCGAGCAGCTTTGAGATCTTGGCTTTGATGACGGTGGACATGCGCCCGGAAAGGCCCGGCATCGCATCCTCCTTGGCGAGTTCGTTACTGGCTCTACGAAGCGTAGCCGCTGACGGGACGCCGCCGCGATTAGGATCCCCGCGATGGACGCAAAGCCCGCCGCCGACTCACGCGCAGAGATCACTCACCTCATGGGCGTCACCGACGCCAACAACCGCGGCAACATCCACGGCGGCACCATCATGAAGCTCGCCGACGAGGCGGCGGCCCTGGCCGCAATCAAGCACTCGCGCCAGCGCGTGGTCACGGTGGGGATGGACCGGATGGACTTCCTGGTGCCGATCTACGTCGGCGAGCTCGTCACCTTCCGCGCGACGGTCAACGCGGCGTGGCGGACGTCGATGGAGGTGGGCGTGCGGGTGGAGGCCGAGAACCCGATGACCGGCAGCCGCCGGCACACCAACACCGCCTACCTGACGATGGTGGCGCTCGATGAGGGCGGAGACCCCGCGCCCATCCCTCCCCTGCTCGCCATCACCCCCACCGAGACCCGCCGGATGCGCGAGGCGGAGCTGCGCCGCGCCAACCGGCTCGCCGAGCGCGAGGAGATCGTCGCCGGCCGCGACCAGGAGGCGCGCCGGGAGGCCGAAGCCGCTGACGCCGCCGACGCCGAGCCCTGAGCGCACGGCGCCGGCCGGCTGACCTTTGGGGGCTCAGGTCAGCCGGCCGGGCCGTCCTCCGAGTCGGCGGCTGCTCAGAGGTCTGAGGGGTGGCGGGCGAGGAAGCCGCCCGTGCCGGTCATCACAGGGCGCCAGCGCGGCCCGGTGCCGGAAGCCGGGTGGGGGTCGCCCTCCCGAGAGGTGTCGAGGCGGATGCCCGCGATCTCAACGAACGCGTGAGCGGGGTTGGTGTAGACCGTGATCCACTGGCCCAGACCGTGGTGGCCCCAGCCCTCGAACTCGCTGGAGTCCATCGAGGTCTTCAGCAGGCCCGCGGCATGCAGGACGTAGGAGACCGAGCCGGAGCAGTCATAGGCCGAGTCGTTCCACCGGCCGTGACCTCCGCCCACGGCGTACGGCTTGGTGCGGATCTTGTTCCCGGCCCAGATCGCCTTCTTGACCTGCATCGGGGCGTACGCGGGGGCATAGGCCACGCCCCTCATGATCTTGGCGACGTAGCCGCGCACCGTCGGGCGAGACTTCGTGCTCGGGGGCCCGATGGGGTTGCCCACCCCGGCGCCGCCGTTGTTTGCCGGCGTGACGGTGGTGGCAGTCTGGGAAGGCACGCCGGTCCCGCCCGGGACGGCGGCGGCGGCGGAGGACGCGCCGGCGAGCGCGAGAAGCACAAGACCGGCAATGAGGAATCGTTGTAGCGGCAAATCTCTCTCTTTCGTGAGCCGGCGGGGTTAGCTGTCGGGCTGGCGCTAAAAGAGCCTGCGCCTCCCGCGGATCCACCGCGGGATTAGCCCCAAGGGACATCTGTGGGTCCCCCGCTCCGCGGATGTGACTGGGCCCGCGGATTAGGCGAGCGGCAATATACCGATTCGCGGCGGGGGAGTCATGCCCGTCAACTCATCCGCCCCATCGGCGGTCTGCCGCCCCTGTCTCACCGTCTGTCGGCCGGCCGAGACAGGACCTTGAGCGGCCCGCGCCGGCGCTCGGGGGCGCTGGCGCCGCGCACGACTACCGCTCGGTAACGTGCGCGCGCATGCACGCCCGGCCGCTCCGCGCCCATCACGCCCGCCCGCGGCGGGGTCGCCCGCGCGGCGCGGTGGCGGCCGCTGCGCTGCTGGCGCTGGCCGCGGCGCTGACCGGCTGCGGCGGGGGCGCACCGAAGCTGCTGCGGTCCTCCAGCGCATCCACCACCTCCCACGCGGCCTCCGCCAAGACCCCGCAGGCCGCCGAGCAGCTCGGAATCCCCACCGTGGCGACGAAGAACACGACCCGGGTCGCGGGCGCCGATCCGGTCGCCGACGCCGCGGGGGTGGCGCGCGCGGTCTTCCCCTCGGCCGCCCCGGGGACCCACCCGACCGTGGTCACGCTCGCCCCCAGCGACGACTGGGCGGCGGCGATCGCAGCTTCGGTGCTGATGGCGCCGCCCATCCACGCGCCTGTGCTCCTCTCGGGCAGCGGCACCCTCCCCGCCGCCACCGCGGACGCGCTGGCCGTGCTGGCCCCCACCGGGTCGGGCGCCGCCAACGGCGCCCAGGTGATCCAGGTCGGCCCGGTCCCCGCCGTCTCGGGCAAGAAGGTTGCCGCGATCAAGGGCACCGACCCCTACGCACTGGCGGCGGGCATCGACCGGTTCGCCAGCGCCGTCGCCGGGCGGCCCAGCACCGACGTCATGATCGCCTCGACGAGCGCCCCCGCCTATGCCATGCCGGCCGCCGGCTGGGCCGCGGAGAGCGGCGACCCCGTGCTCTTCGTCGGCGCCTCGGGCGTGCCCGCGGCCACCCGGCAGGCGCTGTTGTCGCATCAGCGGCCGCACATCTACGTTCTGGGGCCGCCGAGCGTGGTCTCCGACGCCACCATGTCGCAGCTGCGCAAGTACGGGACGGTCAAGCGCGTCAGCGGAGCCGACCCCGCGGCCAGCTCCGTGGCCTTCGCGATCTACCGCGACCCCGCCTGCGCCTTCGGCCAGCCCTGCGCCCACGTCCCCAACAGCTTCGGCTGGGCGCTGCGCAGCCCCGGCCACGGCTACGTGCTGCTCAACGCCTCACGCCCCCTTGACGCCGCCGCCGCGGCCGCGCTCTCGGGCAGCGGGGACTACGGGCCCGGCCTGTTGGTGACCGATCCGTCTACCCTTCCCAAGAGCGTGCTGACGTACTTCCTGGACTACGCGACCCCCGGCTTCACCGAGGAGGGCCCGACCGCCGCCGTCTACAACCACGGCTGGGTGATCGGCGACCAGAGCGCGATCTCCCTGGCGGTGCAGGCCGAGGTCGACCGACTGCTTCAAGCCGTGCCCCAGACCAGCAAATGAGCCAGTCCGAGCATCCCGACCGCCTCGCCGCCGACCACGAGACGACCGTGGAGGACGTGCGCCAGCTGATGGGCGCGTCGACGCCGCATTTCGCCCTCCAGCTGCGTGAGCGCATCCGCAGCCTCATCAAGGGCCTCCCGGAGGGCCACCCGGCACGGGTCGAGGGCGAGCGCGAGATCGCGCGGCTGGACCGGATCGCGTTCTCGGGCGAGACTCGAGGCCACCAGGCCGAGCCCGGTCTCAGCACGCTGCCCAGCGTCAATCCCGGCGTACACGACGGCTGACCCGCGACAGGCCGGGCAGGCCAGGCCGCGGCCACGTCGAACCGCATAACCGCATCTCGGAGAGCCTGGCTACCGTTAACGCGGTCCAGCCCATGAGTGAACAGCGTTCCGTCTCAGTCATAGGTCTCGGTCGCGTCGGCCTGCCCCTCGCGCTCTGCTTCGCCGACCGCGGCCTGCGCGTGCTCGGAGTCGACCACGACCCGGCCATCCTCGACTCGCTGCGCGCGGGCCGGATGCCGTTCATGGAGGCCGGTACCCAGGAGCTGCTGGAGCGGGTTCAGAGCACCGGCCGCCTCGAGCTGTTCGATCGTGCCGCCGATGCGGCGCGCGCCGACGACATCGTCATCACCATCGGCACTCCGTCCTTCTCCCATGTGGAGTCCGACCTGCGCCAGGTGCGCGCGGCGGTGGACGACCTGCTGCCGCTGCTTCGCCCGGGTCATGCGCTCATCCTCCGCTCCACGATCGCGCCGGGAACGACCGACTTCGTCGCCGGGTACCTCGAGAAGCGCCGTGGTCTCCGGGTCGGAGAGGACGTGTTCGTCGCCCACGCTCCCGAGAGGATCGCCGCCGGGAAGTTCCTCCAGGAGATCACGACGCTGCCGTGCATCATCGGTGGCGTCGGCGAGAGCTCCACCGAGCACACCGCCAACCTCTTCGGCGTGTTCGGCGCGCCGATCGTCAAGACCACCCCGGTGCAGGCGGAGCTGGCCAAGATCTGGACCAACATCCTGCGCTACGCCACGTTCGCCCTTCCCAACCTGCTGATGATGGACTGCGAGAGCTACGGGGCCAACGTGTTCGAGGTCATCGACCTGATCAACCACGACTACCCGCGCGGCGGTATCGCGATGCCGGGCATGACCGCCGGGACCTGCCTGCGCAAGGACTTCGCCTTCTCCGAGGAGCGCTCGCATGCCCCGGGCATGCTGCTGGCCGTGTCCCGCGTGAACGAGGGGGTCCCGCTGTTCTTGGTCGAGGGCATCAAGCGCCGGGTCGGCAGCCTGTCCTCGCGCAAGGTCGCGGTCCTCGGGCTGACCTTCAAGCGCGACACCGACGACGAGCGCGATTCCCTGTCGCCCAAGCTCATCCGCATGCTCGAACGCGAGCTGGCCGATGTCGCGGTGTGCGACCCCCACGCGGCCACGCCGACGCAGTCCCTCGCCGACGCCGTGCGCGACGCCGACGTTGTCATCGTGGCCACCAATCACTCCGAGTTCGAGGAGCCCGAGACGTTGCGCCAGATCCGCGCGCTGTCCTGCGAGGACTGCCTGCTCGCCGACCCGTGGAACAGCCTGGGGACGGGCCAGGTGTTCCTGTTCGCCACCGAGACCGCGGCGTTGCTCTCCGGGTCGGCCGGCGTCGACGCCTCGCCGGACGCCGCCCACTGATGGCCCGGGTGCTGGTCACGGGCGGGGCCGGCACGATCGGCTCGGCCGTGGTGCGCCGCCTGCTGCGCGATCCCGAGTTCGAGGTGCGCGTCGCCGACCATCGCACCCCCCCGGCATGGATGCGGGAGGGCTGCGAGCTGCACGAGGGCGACCTGCGCGACCTCGGCGTGGCGCGCGAGGCGCTGGCCGGCTGCTCGCACGTCATCCACCTGGCGGCGATCGTCGGCGGCATCGCCAACTTCCACAAGCTCCCCTTCACCCTCACCGAGGTCAACAACGCCCTCACCGGCGCGATCGTGCATGCCGCCGTCGAGCAGGACGTGACCCGCTTCACCTACGTCTCGTCCTCCATGGTGTTCGAGCGAGCCACCGTGTTCCCGACGGCCGAGACGCATCTGGACGTGTGTCCGCCGCCGCGCTCGGCGTATGGCTTCTCCAAGCTCGCCGGAGAGGTCTACACCCGCGCCGCCCACGACCAGCACGGCCTCCGCTACACGATCTGCCGGCCCTTCAACGCCTACGGCCCCGGAGAGCTGCCGGACCGCGACGAGCCCGGCATCGCCCACGCCGTGCCCGATCTCATCGCCAAGGTGCTCTCCGGGCAGCGGCCCCTGCAGATCTTCGGCTCCGGGGAGCAGACCCGGACGCTGACCCACGTCGACGACATCGCCGACGGCATCGTGACGGCCATGGGCTCGGCCGCCGGTGAGAACGAGGACTTCAACATCTCGGCCTCCGAGGAGCACACGGTGGCAGAGATCGCCGCGCTCATCTGGGAGGCCTGTGGCCAGGACCCCGAGCAGCTGACTTTCGAGCACCTGCCGAGCTTTGAGGTGGACGTCCAGCGACGCTGGCCATCGGTGGACAAGGCCCGTGACGCCCTCGGCTGGCAGGCCCGCATCGACCTCCGCGACGGCCTCGCCGGAACCGTGGCCTGGTTGCGCGAGCAGGGCGCCGCCGCCACCGCCCCGTGAGCGAGGTCCCGCGGGAGGCGGCGATCGGCTTTCAGCGCGGGGCGGCGGACTACGAGCGCGGGCGGCCCGGGTACCCCGAGGCCGCGGTCGCACTGCTGGCGCGCGAGCTCGCCATCGGACCGGGGGCGGTGGTGGTCGACCTGGCCGCCGGCACCGGCAAGCTGACGAGGGCGCTGGTCGGGCTCGGCGCCAATGTCGTGGCGATCGAGCCAGTCGCCGGGATGCGCGACCAGCTCGTCCGGGCCGTCCCGGGAGTCGAGGTGCTCGAGGGCACCGCCGAGCGGATGCCGCTGGCCGACCGCTCGGTGGACGCGGTGCTGGTCGCCCAGGCGTTTCACTGGTTCGACATCCCCGCCGCGGCGGCCGAGATCCACCGGGCGCTGGCGCCTGGCGGTGGGCTGGGGATCATCCGCAACGAATGGGATGAGTCGGTGGCGTGGATCGGAGAGATGCGGGCGCTGATCGCCGAGCGCGCCGGGCAGCCGCCCCGCCGCCACGCTCAGCACTGGGGCCGTCAGCTCGAGGCCAGCGGCCTGTTCACGCCCCTTGTCGAGGAGGTGTTCGGAAACCCGGTCCGCGTCGACGTGGCCACGCTGCTGGCACGTGTCGCCTCGCTCAGCTACGTAGCCGTGCTCGACGACGCCGCCCGCTCAGAGCTGCTGGACGAGGTGGCGCGCCTGGTGACCGTCGAGGGGGCCGTCGGCGCCGACGGGAGACTGGACACGCCGTACCGCACCCACGTCACCTGGGGCCGGCGCCGCGACCCATGACCGGCGATCTGCGCGACGCGCTGGCCGCCGACCGCGCCATCCGCCGCCGCGCCGCCGCCGAGGCGGTGCGTGTGCCCCAGGGACTGGTCCTGCGCCATCCCGAGCTGGACGACGTCCACTACCTCAACGCGCTGCTCCTGGACGCCGGGGCCGCGCCCGCTGACGCGGACGCGATCGTGGCGCTCACTGACGGCTGGCAGGGGGATCTCCGCCACCGCCACGTGGTCTTCGACGACGAGCGGTCGGGCGAAGAGCTGGCGCTTGCGCTCCCCGGCTGGGAGCGGACGCGGACGTGTTTCATGACGTTTTCCAAGGATCCGGTCGCGGTGGCGCCCGATTCGCGTGCCCGGCCGATCTCCGAAGACGAGATGGGCGGGCTGCAGCTCGAGGGGCTGCGGGAGTTGGCGCCCGAGGTCGACGCGCGCAGCGGCCTGGTGGCGCGCCTGGCGGCCACCCAGCGCGCGCTGCGCGACGCGACGCCGGCGCGCTGCTTCGGCGCCGGCGAGCCCGGGGAGCCGCTCGCCGCGAACTGCACGCTCTTTCTCGACGAGGACGTCAACGGCCGCCGCGTGGCCACGGTGGAGGAGGTGGGGACCCTCGAGCGCCGGCGGGGGCGCGGCCTGGCGCGGGCCGTCGTGCTGGCGGCGGTGGCGGAGGCGGCCCGCTGGGGCGCCGACCTCATCGTCGTTCCCGCCGACGCCGACGACTGGCCTCAGCTCATGTACGCGCGCCTGGGCTTTACGCCGGCAGGGCGTCAGGTTGCGCTCACGCGTCGCCTGCGCCAGCGGGTGGCTGGGTCCGATTCCGTGGCGGGTGCCCTGTAGCCTCGGCAGCGAGATGGACTCCGCCGTCACCTCCGCCAGCTCTCTGGCCGCCGACGCCATCGCCGACAGCCGGTTTCCGGGGCCCTACCCGGTGGGGGCCTATGCCGCCCAGCTGCGCCGGCGCCTGCACGAGTTCGCCCGGGTCCAGCTCACCGGAGAGGTGTGGGGCGTGCGCCTGAGCCGCGTCCGCGTGTACTTCGAGCTGCGTGACGCGCGTGGCGCTCTGCCCTGCTCGATGTGGCGCGAGGACTTCGAGCGCCTTGGCGTGACCCTGGCGGACGGGATGCGGGTGGTGGTGGGCGGGGGCTGCGACTACTACCCGGGGAGCTCGGCCTCCTCCCCCACCTTCAGCTTCGCCGTCACCGAGCTGCGGCTGGCGGGCGAGGGCGACCTGCTCGTCGCACTCGAGCGGCTGCGCCGCCGCCTGCATGCCGAGGGGCTGTTCGAGCCCCAGAAGCGCCTGCCCCTCGCCTCGCTGCCGCGGACGATCGGGGTTGTCACCGGCGAGCGCGGCAAGGCGCGCGACGACGTGCTGGCCGGCCTCCGTCGTCGGGGGTGGGACGGGCGGCTGGTCTGGGCCTTCGTGCCGGTCCAGGACCGCCATGCGGCGCCCCGGATCGCCGCGGCGCTGCGCGAGCTCGCGGCCACCCCCGAGGTCGACGTGGTGATCGTCGCCCGGGGCGGCGGCTCCCTGGCCGACCTGTTCGCCTTCTGCGACGAGGCTCTGTGCCGGACGGTGGCGCTGCTGCGCGTCCCCGTGATCTCGTCGGTGGGTCACCACACGGACCGCACGCTCATCGACGACGTGGCCGCGGTGTGCTGCTCGACGCCCACCCACGCCGCGGAGGCGGCGGTCCCGGTCGATTGCCTGGCGGCTCGCCGGGCCCTGGCCGTGAGCGCGACCCGCCTGCGTGATCACGGCCGCCGGGCGATCCTCGGACGGGCGCGCACGCTCGCGCAGCTCTCCCGCGCGCCGGCGCAGCACCTCGAGCGCCATCGTGGCCGGCTCCACCAGCTGCTGCGGGAGCTGCGGGCCTCCGCCCGCCGCCAGGCCGAGGGCGGACGGGCGCGCACCGGCCACCACGCCACCGCGCTCGAACGGACCGCGGCGCGGGCCGCCGACGGCGACCGAGTCAGGCGCGGCCGCGAGCTCGAGCGGCTGGCGCTGGCCCTGGCGGCGCATGACCCGCAGCGCACGATGGCCCGGGGCTACGCGCTCGTCGAGGACCGCGTGGGCCTGGCGCTGGGCTCGGCGGAGGCGGCCCGCAGCGCGCAGGAGCTGACCTTGCGCTTCCATGACGGCGCCGTCGCGGCCGAGGTCGCGGGCGGGGTCGCGGACGAGGTCGCGGCCGACGCCGCGGGCGAGGAGCAAGGCGAATGACCGATACGCGCACCTACGAGTCCGCGGTGAGCCGCGTCGAGGAGATCATCCGCCGGCTGGACTCCGGTGAGGCCGGGCTGCGCGAGACCCTGGACCTGGTCCGCGAGGGACGCGAGCTGGTCGAGTACTGCGCCGGCGAGCTGGACGCCGTCAGCCAGGGGCTCGAGGAGCTGCGCCTGGAGGAGCTCGTGGCCCGGCTGGAGCCCGGCTCGACGGCCCCCGGCGCTCGATGACGACGTTCGACGGGCTCGCCGACCTCCCGCTCGAGGTCGAGGGCTACACCCTGGAGGGTCTGCGGGCACAGGTGTCCAGCGGGTTCGAGCGCCTGTCCACGGTGGTGCACCTGCACGGTGGCGGCGCCGAGGGGGTGGGCGAGGACGTGGTCTACGACGCCGAGGATCAGGTGGCCCTGCAGGAGGCCGGCCCCGTCCTCCCGCTGGCGGGCCGCTATGCCCTTGGGGAGTTCTGTGAGCTCATCGACGGTCTCGACCTCTTCCCGGTCGAGCCCCAGCGCGGCGAGGTGTCGCGGCTGTACCGTCGCTGGACATTTCACAGCGCCGCCCTCGACCTCGCACTGGGCCAGGCCGGTCGGCCGCTGCACGCCGTTCTCGGGCGCGAGGCGCGACCGCTGACCTTCGTCGTCTCCCTGCGGCTCGGCGAGCCGCCGACGCTCGGGCCGATCGAGAGCCGGCTGGCCAACTATCCGACACTGCGCTTCAAGCTGGACGCCACCACGTCATGGACCCCGGAGCTGATCGCTGCTCTGGCGACGACCGGCGCCGTCGATTCGATCGACTTCAAGGCGCTCTACCGGGGCACGATCGTCGATCAGGAACCCGACCCCGTGCTCTACGCGCGCGTGGCGCGGGCCTTTCCCGACGCGTGGCTGGAGGATCCCGACGTCGTCACCGACGGCACGGCGGCGGCGCTGGCCGACGCCCACGACCGGATCACCTGGGATGCGCCGATCCACTCGATCGCCGACATCGAGGCCCTCCCCTTCGCGCCGCGCATGGTCAACCTCAAGCCGTCGCGGATCGGCGGCCTTCAGAAGCTGTGCGACACCTATGACTACTGTGCCGAGCGCGGCATCGGGGCCTACGGCGGCGGCCAGTTCGAGCTGGGACCGGGGCGCGGGCAGGCGCAGTACCTCGCCGCGCTGTTTCACCCCGATACGCCCAACGACCTGGCGCCGGCGGGATACAACGAGAACGATCCGCCGCCGGGACTGCCCTCGAGCCCATTGCCGGTGGCCGCCCGCGACGCGGGCTTCCGCTGGGGGTAGCGGGGCGCGGTCAGCTGAGGTCGAGCAGGAGCTTGCCCTGCACGCGGCGATCGATCAGGCGCTGGAAGGCCTCATTGACGTCCTCGAGGGGCAGGACGCTATCGATCCGGACGCTGAGCTCCCCGGCCCGCACCGCCTCCAGGGCGGCCTGCAGACCGGGGCGGCGCTCCTCGGGCGTCAGGATCGTGCCGCCATACCCGAGCAGCGTGAGCATCTTGCGGTAGAGCACCCGCATGTTGAATGTGACCTCGGCACCGGCCGAGACGCCCAGCGAGACGATCCGCCCGCGCGGCGCCATCGCCTCCACCGCGGCGGCGATGAAGCCGTTGCCGAGCACATCGAACACGACCGTGGGCGCAAAGTCCGCGAGCGCGGCGTGCATCTCCTCGGGGCCGCCGACGATGGCCCGCTCCGCGCCCTCGGCGACGATGCCCGCGACCTTGGCCTCGGAGCCCGTCTGCCCCCACACGGTGGCTCCCGCGGCGTGGGCCAGTGACACGATCATGCTGCCGACCCCGCCCGATGCTCCCAGGACCATCACGCGGTCCTCGGCGCTGACGCGGGCGAGGGTGCGCACGCAGTTGAGCGCGGTGAGTCCCGCGATGCCCATGGCCGCCGCATGCTGCGCCGCCACGCCCTCGGGGACCTCGACGACGGCGGCGCGCGGCACGACCGCGGCCTGCGCCCAGACGCCGTCGCGCACGAAGCCGAGCCCTTCGCCGGCCACCAGGACGGGGCGCCCTGAGGCCTCGCCGGCGGCCTCACCGCCGAGCGTGCGCGGGCGCGGCGCGTCGGGGTTGACCTGCCCCTCGGCGTTGTAGCGATCGATCGGGTTCACGCCCCCGAAGTGCAGGTCGACGCGCACCTCGTCGGGCCCGGGGTCGGGCAGCTTCACCTCCTCGATGCGCACGGGATGCCCCAGCTCCACGAGCCGGGCGGCGCGAACGGTGGGGGCGGTGGAGGCCATACGCGGGCGGGTTCTACCACCTTCCCCCGTCCTAGGCTCGTCGGATGACTCACAGCCAAGAACTCAACGGAACGGTGGCGCTGGTCACGGGCGCCTCCAGCGGGATCGGCGAGGCTACGGCAGTGGCGCTGGCCGAGCGGGGGGCGGCGGTGGCCATCGCCGCGCGGCGCAAGGAGCGCCTCGATGACCTCGCCGCCCGCATCACCAGTGACGGCGGCAAGGTCCTGGCCATCGAGGCCGACGTCACCTCTCAGGAGCAGGCCGAGGCGCTCGTGGCTCGGACCGCGGCCGAACTGGGCCGGCTCGACACCCTCGTCAACAACGCCGGCGTGATGCTGCTCGGCCCGGCGGTCGACGCGCCCCTGGATGAGTGGGAGCGGATGATCGACCTCAACCTCAAGGGCCTCTTGTACTGCGCCCACGCCGCTCTGCCCCATCTGCTCCGGGCCGCCGAGGACGGCCCCCGGCGCGTCGCCGACATGGTCAACATCAGCTCGGTGGCCGGACGCGTGGCCCGCAGCGGCAGCGGTGTCTACAACCTCACCAAGCACGGCGTCGGCGCGTTCAGCGAGTCCCTGCGCCAGGAGGTGGCGCGGCGCCACGTGCGGGTCTCCCTGGTGGAGCCTGGAGCGGTGGCCACCGAGCTCCCCTCGCACAACCGCCCCGAGATCCGCGAGCAGATGGAGCAGCGCTTCGGCGACATGGAGCGGATGCAGTCGGAGGACATCGCCGACGCGATCGCCTATATCGTCACCCGGTCCTGGCGGGTGGCGATCAACGAGATGCTCATCCGGCCGACCGAGCAGGAGAACTAAAGAGCCGACCGAGCAGGAGAACTACAGAGCCCGACCGAGCAGGAGAACTACAGAGCGCACCTACCCGCGAGTAGGCGCACGCGCACCCGGGTAGCCTGCGTTCCACTGAACAGTCCCGTACTCTTGACGGCGCCGCGGGGCCGTGCGACGGTCCTGGGCGCACCTCAACCCAGGAGACCCCTTGCACGAAAGACTCGCCATCGCCGGCTCGGGCACGATCGCGGCGGGGCTCGCCGCCGTCGCCGCCGCCCACGGAGAAGTCCTGCTCTGGGCCCGTTCCGCCGCGTCGGCAGATCGCGTGCGCGGCGCCGTGGCCAAGCACTGCGACAAGCTCCCGGAGCTCAACGGCTGCGCCGACCGAGTACGGGTGGTGGGGGATCTGGACGAGTTGGCCCAGGCCACGTTCCTGGTCGAGGCTGTGGTCGAGGATCCCGGCCACAAGGGCGCGCTCCTGGCCGAGCTCGCGTCGCACACCGGGCCCGACGAGGTGCTGGCGACCACGACCTCGTCGTTGTCGATCTCGGAGCTGGCGCAGGCCAGCGGGCATCCCGATCGCTTCGTGGGACTGCACGTGTTCAACCCGGTCCCGCGCATGGAGCTCATCGAGCTGGCCTTCGGGCCCGAGACCCGCCAGGACGTCCGCCAGCGGGCGCGGACGCTGTGCGCGGATCTTGGCAAGACCCCGGTGGAGGTTCCCGACACGCCCGGGTTCGTCGTCAACCGCCTGCTCTTCCCCTACCTGTTCAGCGCCGTGGATCTCATGGTCCAGACCGGCATGGAGCCGGCCGAAGTGGATCGGTGCATGACGCTGGGCGCGGGCATGCCCATGGGTCCGATAGCGCTGCTGGACTTCGTCGGCCTCGACGTGTCCAAGGCGATCGGCGACGAGATCGGGGTGCAGGTGCCGGCCCGGCTCACCGAACTCATCGATGAGGGCGCCCTGGGCCGCAAGGTCCGTCGCGGTTTCTACGACTACGACTAACTATTAAGGCTGCATTCAGGTGCGCGGCCCAGTATTCATGGCGCGACGTACCTCATAGCAGCACCTCCTCCCCAGAAGCACGAAACCGGCCCGTCCCCAGCGGGCCGGTTTCTTTTTGCTCAAAACCGGCTTCGCTGCGCGGGACGTCGGCGGTAGGCGAAGCCGGCCCGCGAGGGGCCGGCTTCCTCTCTCCTCTCAACCGCCGGAATACAACCGGACGGCCCGATGCTGGGCAATGTAACGAATGGCGCGAGTCCGCGCATCACCAAATGTGATTGTGGGCACACACGTCTCGCCTGCAGGGGCCGGGGGGACTCGGCCGGTGCGGTTCTCGTGGTTCTCGTGGTTCTCGTGGTTCTCGCAGTGGGCGGCGGGAGCCGGCAGGGCTAGGCCGGCGCGGCCTCGGCGGCGGGAGCCGGCAGGGCTAGGCCGGCGTGGCCTCGGCGGCGGGAGCCTTACGGTGGCGGATGCGGACCGCCTCGATCCGGTTCTCCCGCACCGACTCGACCCGGATCGAATAACCGTCGGCGGTGACCTGATCCCCGCGCTTGGGCAGCCGCCCGAGCTCGGCGAAGACGAAGCCGCCCACGGAGTTGTAGGCGTCGGTGTCCACCGGGAGGTGCAGGCCATAGTCCTCGAGGTCCGAGACCGGGACGTGGCCGCGCACGAACCACTCGCCGCTGGCCAGCCGCCGCACGGCGCCACCGGCGGGATCGGTCTCGTCGGAGATCTCCCCCACCACCTCCTCGATGATGTCCTCGGTGGTGACGATGCCGGTGGTGCGCCCGTACTCGTCGACGACGATGGCCAGCTCGGTGCGCTCGCGCTGCAGGTCGGCGAGCAGGTCGTCCAGCGGCTTGGTCTCGGGCACGATGGGGGCCGCGCGGACGAGCTTGTCGAAGTGGGCCTCGTACCCCTCGTTCATCATCAGCTTGACCAGCTGGTTGACGTGCACGATCCCCTTGACGCGATCCTGATTCTCATCCTCGGTGACGACCAGGCGCGAGTGACCGGTCGACACGCAGCGGCGCAGTGCGTCCTGGACGTTCTCGGACAGGTCGACGGTAACCACCGCCGGGATCGGCGTCATCACCTGCCTGGCCTCCTGCTCGTGCAGGTGAAAGACGCCGGTCAGCATGTTGGCCTCGCCGACGTCGAGGCTGCCGCCGCTCGAGGACTCGGCGATGATCCGCTTGATCTCGTCGGGAGTGCCGCCCTCGGGCTCGGCCTCGGGATCGGTGCCCGTCAGGCGCAGGAGCGAGTAGGAGGCCGAGTTGAGGACGTAGATGAACGGGGTGAACAGCACCCGGCACATGTGCAGCGGCCGCGCGATCCGCCGCGCCAGATCCTCGGCGTGCTGGATCGTGTAGAGCTTGGGCGCGATCTCGCCGATGATGCTCTGGGTCACGGTGATCAGCAGGTAGGAGATGACCACCGAGATGACCACCGCGGTCCCGTGGCCGAGTGGGCCGCCGAGCCACGGCTCGATGATGTGGGCGATCGCGGGTTCGCCGAGGGCGCCGATGCCGATCGAGGCCATGGTGATGCCCACCTGGCAGGCGGAGATGTAGTCGCCGATCTCCTCGATCTCGGAAAGCGCCAGGCGCGCCCCCCGCTTGCCCTCCTCGGCCATCTCCTGCAGACGCGACTTGCGCGAACGGACCAGCGAGTACTCCGCGATCACAAAGAACGCGTTGACCAGGACCAGAACGCCGGTCAGGATGATGAAAAGCGCGTTCACAGTGCGCCGCGCCTGCTCCGGATGAGCGTCCGGGTGGCGCCCTGCGTCAGCGCGCTGCTACTTCGGGGTCGGTCGTCGTCGGTCATTCAGCGACGCGCCCAACGGTAGCACCAGACCCTGGCGGCATCGAGAGCTTCCGGGACCTCGCCGCGTCCTCGCCGCCGCGCGGACGGCGCGGCCACCGCTGGTGGGCGATGACCGGGTGGGCGGTGAGCGGGTGAGCGAGCGAGCGGATGAGCGAGCGAGCGGATGAGCGAGCGAGCGGATGAGCCGGCGAGCGGATGAGCGAGCGAGCGGATGAGCCGGCGAGCGAGCGGATGAGCGGATGAGCGGGCGGGGCTACCCGCTGAGGTCGTCAAAGCGCGCGGCCATCGTGAAATCCATCTCGGTCAATCCTCCGGCCGAGTGGTTGGTGAGCGACAGCTTCACCTTGTTCCATCCGTGGAGAAAGATGTCGGGATGATGGTTGGCGTCCTCGGCGACGTCGGCGACACGGTTGACGAACGCCACCGCCTCGGTGAAGTCGTCAAACCGCCATTCGCGGACGATCTCGTCTCCCTCGCGCTCCCACGGCAAACGCCGTAGCCTTGAAGCGATTTCGTCCTCGCTGAGCACCTCTGCCATGTCCTCTCCTTTTCCGGTTCCGTTCCTCCTGCCACGCCCGCGAACTCCGCAAACCTGAGCATGCGGATCGTCAGCCTTGTCCCCTCCGCCACCGAGATGCTGTTCGCGCTCGGCCTCGGTGACGACGTCGTCGGAGTCACCCACGAATGCGATTATCCGGCCGAAGTCCAGGAACTGCCGAAGATCACCCGCGACCTCCTGCCCCGCGGGCTGACCGCCGCCGAGATCGACGCGGCCGTCAAGGAGCGCACGCTCGCCGGCGAGTCCATCTACGAGCTCGACGCCGAGGCGCTCCATGAGCTCGGGCCGGACCTGATCGTCACCCAGGCGCTGTGCTCCGTATGCGCGGTCTCCTACGACGATGTGCGCGCGGTCGCGGAGGAGATCGACAGCCAGCCGATGGTCATCTCGCTGGACCCCCACACCGTCGGCGAGGTGCTGGGCGACGCCCGGACGCTGGCGCAGGCGACGGACACCAAGGACGCCGCCGTCGACCTCGTCCAGGAGGCCTCGGCGCGCATCGACCGCATCCGCCTGCTCACGCGCGACGCGCGCCGTCCACGGGTCGCCGCGCTGGAATGGCTGGATCCCCCCTTCGCGGCCGGGCACTGGACTCCCCAGCTCATCGAGTATGCGGGTGGCGAGGACATCCTGGGCTTTGCCGGCGAGAACTCCGAGGAGCACACCTGGGAGGAGGTGGCTGCGTCCGAGCCCGACATCGTCATCGTCATGCCGTGCGGCTACGACGCGGAGATCGCCCACCGCGAGGCCGAGATGCACCGCGATCAGCTCGCTGCGCTCGGAACCGGCGAGGTGGTGGCCGTCGATGCCGCCGCTTACTTCTCGCGACCCGGGCCGCGCCTCATCGACGGGCTGGAACTGCTCGCCCACATCCTGCACCCGGAGCTGGTGCCCGCACCAGCTCCGCCGGCCCGGGCGCTGACGGTCGAACTCTGAGGCTGAGCGGGCTGCGCGGTCAGAGCGTGAGTCCGTGCGGGGCGAGCCCGGTGCTCCCGGCCACCGCGATGGCTCCGATGACGCTGGCCACGCCCACCAGGGCGCAGCCGGCCAGCGCGGCGGCGGGCATACGCCGGCGCTCCCCGAGCTGAACGATCAGCCACCCGCAGATCGCGCCGGCGATCACGCCCCCGAAGTGGCCTCCCACCGAGATGCCGGACACGCTGAGCGAGAAGATGATGTTGATCACGAGGGTGAAGCCCAGGCCGCTCTGCCAGATCGAGATCCCCCGGTAGTAGGCCACGACGATCAGGGCGCCCAGCACCCCGAAGCAGGCCGCGGAGGCGCCGATGGTGAGACTCTCGGGGGTGAACAGCAGCGCCCCAAACGACCCCGCCAGCAGCGAGACGAAGTAGACGACGGTGAAGTTCAACCGCCCGATCGCCGGCTCGAGCATCTGCCCCATGAAGAACAGGAACAGCATGTTGAAGAGGATGTGCAGCAGGCCGTCGTGGAGGAAGCCAGCGGTGACGAGCCGGTAGTACTGATGAGCTTCGTGGATGGCGGGGCCAAAGAGCGCGCCCTTGAGGAACAACGTGCCGGGGTTGCCGCCCCCCGCGCCGCCCAGAGGGGTTCCCGTGGCCGTCTCGCCGATGAACACCGCGACGTTGATGGCGATCAGCGCCTGGGTCACCAGCGGCGCGCTCGGCCGGCCGCGCGCCGTCTTGACCTTGGTGCGCTCGCGCGCGCACTCCGGGCAGCGCATCCCGACCGAGGTCGGGGTCATGCAGTCCGGGCAGATGGGCCGGCCGCACGAGGAGCACGACACGCCGGTCTCGCGGGAGGGATGCCGGTAGCAGGTGGCCATGGGGAAGCTGACGGTATCAGCGGGCCTGGCGTTCTCTGCGCGCGCGGACCCGCGCGCCGGGGACTCGGAGTCAGCGGTCGGGCAGGACCCGGCGCGCCTCTTCGGCGAAATCGTGCAGCGTGCGCTCGGCCAGATCGAGCAGGCTCGAGGACTGCTGCTTGCGCGTGCGGTGACGTCTGCGCACGCGCAGCACCACGAGCGCCGTGCCGGCGCTCGCCCCCACCAGGGCGGCGGCCGCCGGGCGAACCCAGTTGCGGGGGTCGCGCATCGTGGCCAGCTCCCAGGCCTCCAGCTCCTCCTGGGCCAGCTCGGTGAGCCCGACCAGCATGAGCTCCATCCGGGCGGTCAGGCCCTCGGGCGGCTCCACGGGGCTCAGCGCCTCGCGCAGCAGCGCTTCGAAGTCGGTCGTGCCGCTGCTCATGAGTCCTCACCGGACGTCGGAGCGGTGGGCTCGGTCACCATCTCCTCGAGCTGGCGGATGGCCCGATGGAGCAGCACCTTGGTGGCGCCGTCCGAGCGGTCCAGGGCGCGCGCGATCTCCCGGTTGTCCATGCCCAGCGCAAAGCGCATGATCAAAGCGTTGCGCCGGTCGTCGGGGAGCTGCGAGACGCCGTCGAGGATGCTCTTGAGCTCCTCACGTCCCTCCACGAGCGCCTCCGTGGTGTGTGGTGCGGAGATCAAGCCGGCGTCCTCGATCGCCGACTCCGGCTTGCGCGAGCGGTCCCGGTAGAAGTTGGCCGCCAGGTTGTGGGCGATGCGGATGAGCCACGGCCGCAGCGGCCGGCCGTCGGATTCGCGCAGCGCACGCTCGAAATGGCGGTAGGCCTGCAGAAAGGTCTGCTCGGTGATGTCCTCGGCGTCGTGGTGGTTGCCCACGCGGTAATAGCTGTAGGTGTAGACGTCGCGCAGATGGCGACGGTAGAGCTCCGTGAAACGAGCGTCGAGGTCGGCCTTGGATTCGGGGGCGTTGGGTGACAAGTCACGCGGAGCCTACCTCCGCTCGATGCGTACCGAGGGCTCGCATCAGGCCGCGCGCACCGGGCGGGATCGTTTGGGTCGCGGCGGCGCGGTCACGGTCGCCGCCCATTGATGGGGATCGATGCGGCCCTCCACCAGCGCGGCGAGGCCGTCGAGCGCCGGCGCGTCCAGCCGCGCCTCGCGAGCGGCGCTGGCCAGCAGCGGCACGGACTCCACCGCTTCGGTCCCCTGGCCGAGCGCGTGGCCGATCTCCGCCGCGGGCACACCCTCGGCGAGCAGTTCCCCGGCCCGGTGATTGCGCGAGCCACTATCGACCACACTGGCCACCAGTGCACCGGCGCCGGCGACGCCGGCGAACGTCTCCGCGCGCCCGCCGCGCACGCGGGCGAGGGCGTCGATCTCAGCGAAGACCTTGCCCGCCGCGGCGCCGGCCACGTTGGCGCCGGCCTGCCTGGCCGCGGCCGCCGCGGCGAGCGCGGCGACGTTCTTGGCCGCCCCCGCCAGCTCGACCCCGGTGACGTCGTTGGTGGTCTGCACGTCGAGGTGGACCGCGGCGAAGATGTCCCTGAGCTGTCGCGCGAAGCCGCGGTCAAGTGACGCGACCACCACCGACCCGCCGGTCTCGAGCATCTCCGTGGCGGTGGCCGGTCCGCCCAGTACAGCGATGGCGCGCGCCTTGCAGCGTTCGGCCGCGAACGCCGACGGCAGCGTCCCGAGGGGCGGGACGACGCCCTTGGACACCACCACAACCCCGGCGCGGCTGGTGATTCGCCCGCCATGGGCGGCCATCACCGCCGGCAAGGCCTTGGCGGGGACGGCCAGGCAGATGATGTCGTCGCCCTCGAGGCTGAGGTCCGAGGCCCGCATCACGCGCACGGCCTGGGGCAGCGGCACACCGGGGAGGTAGCGCTCGTTCTCGCGAGCGGCCTGCAGGGCGAGGGCCTGCTCCTGCGTACGGCAGCCCAGCTCGACCTCGAGGCCGGCCCGGGCCAGGGACACGGCGAGAGTGGTGCCCCACCCCCCGGCGCCGATGACGGCGACGCGGCGGACGGGCGGCAGACCGCCGAGCCACTCCCATTGCAGCATCACGCATGGCCAGATCCGGTTGGTGACGGCTCCGGCCAGCTCCACGGATGGGTGGTCGACCTGGGGAAAGTGCAGCGCCCGGCCGGCCCGGATACGGACCTTGTGCGGCCGGATGCGCCATCCCTTGCGGACCGCTTCGGTGCCGATGACCGCGACGGGCACGACGGGCACGCCCGTCTCCAGGGCGAGGCGGCCGACGCCCCGCTTGGGCTGGCCCAGGGAACCCGGGCGCGTGCGCGTGCCCTCGGGGAAGATGAGCACGATGTCCCCCCGGGCGAGAATCGCCTCGGCGGTCTCGATGAAGTCGGCGTCGCCGGCGCCGCGGGCCACCGGGAAGGCGCCGAGTGAGGCCAGCAGCCAGGCGAGAAGGCGGTTGTAGAGGAAGATCTCCTTCTTGGCCACGTAGTACATGGGGCGCCGTGCCATGCACGCGATGACGAACGGGTCGAGGAAGCTGCGGTGGTTGGAGGCGATGATCACCGGCCCGCGCTTGTGGATGTGCTCGCGCCCGATCCGCCTGAAGCGGAAGTAGAGGTGGAAGAACGCCTGGAAGCTGATCCGGACGATCCCATAAATCAGCGGATTGGCCCGCTTCTCCCGCGCTCTGCGGTAATAACGGTCGTGCTCCATCGCACAATGCGGTACCCGCCCAGCGCGTGCGCGTTACAGTTGGGATGCAGTGACCCCCGGCCTGGATCGCACCCGCACGCTACGTGGCGCCGTGAGCGGAGCGGTGGCCGCGGCGGTGTGGGCGCTGCAGCAGCCGCTGGACAAGGCCCTCTTCTCCAGCCACTACGACGACGTCGAGCTGCTGGGCAAGGCCGTCACCCGAGACGCCGGCTGGCTGCCGATCGGCCTGGGCCTCCACATGGCCGACGGCGCCCTCTTCGGGGCCGTCTACGCCAACGTGGCGCCGGCGATCCCGGTCTCGCCGGTGCTGCGCGGCCCCGTGGCTGCGCTGTCTGAGCACCTTGCCCTGTGGCCGCTGGTCGCCCTGACCGATCGCCTGCATCCGGCCCGCGCGGACCTGCCCAGGCTGCGCGGCAACCGCGTCGCCTTCCTGCAGGCCGCCTGGCGCCACCTCCTGTTCGGCTTCGTCCTGGGCGAGCTGGAGCGGCGCATCAACGCCGAGCCCGAGCCCGAGCCGCCCGAGCCCGAGACCCCCTACTCCTCCAACGGCCACGGTTCGCTGGAGCACGCCGTGTCCGTACAGGACTCTCGCTGACCTGAGGGCCGCGCACGGCGCCATGCGGGTGCTGATCACCGGCGCGTCTGGCTTCGCCGGCTCATGGCTCTGCCGCCAGTGCGCCGAGGCCGGCGACGAGGTGGTGGCCCTGTCGCGCCGCGGCATCGTCCGCGAGGGATGTGGCCAGGGCATCGCGGTCGACCTGCGCGATGGCGCCGCGGTGCGCGAGGCCGTGCGGGCCTGCGCTCCCGATCTCGTCTATCACCTGGCGTCGCTCACCTCGGTGGGGCGCTCCTGGGAGGCGCCGTCCCGGACGCTGGGCGACAACGACGCCATCACCGTGAGCGTGCTCGAGGCCCTGCGCCAGGTCGCGGGGGGCGCGCCGGTCGTATGGGTCAGCTCGTGCGAGGTCTACGGCGCGCCGGAGGTGCTGCCGGCCACCGAGGATCTCCCTCTCCGCCCCGCAAACCCCTACGCCGTCTCCAAGGCGGCGGGCGAGATGCTCGTGCGGGTGTACGCCGACGCCTACGGCCTGGAGATCGCGGTCGCCCGGCCGTTCAGCCACTCGGGTCCCGGCCAGCTGCCGATCTTCCTGCTCTCCAACCTGGCCTCGCAGGCCGCCGAGGGCCGCCGGGCCGGGGCCTCGCGGCTGGAGGTCGTGACCGGCAACCCAGAGACCCGGCGCGACTTCACCGATGTCCGGGACGTCGTGCGCGCCTACCGGATGCTCGCGGAGGCGCTCGTCTCCGGCCGGCCGAGCGCCGCGGGCGGCACCTTCAACGTCGGCTCGGGCCGCTCGGTCTCAGCGGCTGAGCAGGTGTCCATGCTGGCCGAGCTGGTGTCCCCCATCGAGGTGGAGCACGTCGTCGACCCGGCGCGCGTGCGGGCCACCGAGGTCATGGACCTCCGCGCAGACCCCGCCCGCCTGCGCGCCCTGACCGGCTGGGAGCCCACCATTCCCCTGCGCCAGACCATGGGCGACACGATCGCCTGGTGGGAGCGCCACCAGGAGCGCATCGCCGCCGCCTGACAGACACGCAGAGCCGCACGGCCGCCGCCCGACAGACACGCAGAGCCACGCGGCCGCCGCCTGCCAGACTTCCAGAGCCGCGCCCGCCTAGCTCAATTGGTAGAGCACTTGATTTGTAATCAAGGGGTTGGGGGTTCGAGTCCCCCGGCGGGCTCTTAGCGCCTGCCACTTGCCCGCGGCGGATGGGGCGGTGGCCGGACCGCAGCGGCCTGAATCCCGAGCGGCCCTGGCCACCCCAAGCACCGGCGACTGACGGGGGGCGCGAATCGGCCGGTATACGGCGCGTTACCCGAGCGACCTCCACCCAATCACCGTCCAGGCGTGCGCCGGGTACTCAGCAAGAGAATGGGGCCCGCGGCCGGCACGATCCGCACCGCGGGCCCGCGCGTCCATGGGGGATGACGCGCGTGAATGCGTCCTTGCCCTCAAGCCGCTACCCCCTCCTTGAGCAAAGTCTCACCGGGTGTTGGTTCTGTCTGGCCACGGCCCTCGTTCTGCCGGGGCGAAGGGAGGGGGCCCGCGACCGGGCGTCGTGCGGGCCGCGGGCCCCGCGCGCGCGCCGTGGGGACGGGGCGCGCGTGAGCGTCCTTGCTGTCTCGAAGCTACCCGTGCGTCAGTAAACCTATGAAATGTTTGTGTCTCGCCAGCTGTGGGATTGGTCCGTGGCAGTCGCGGGGCGCGGTTCCGAGGAGCTTGCCCGCGCTCGGGCAAGCTCCTCATCGCGCGCTCTCGCGCCGCGGACGATACTGTCCGTGTACGGATCATCCGTGTACGGAGGGAGAGGGCCGTGACGACCAGGACAGCGGGCCGGCTGCTGACCGGCGATGAGTACCTCGAGTCTCTTCGCGACGGTCGCGAGGTGTGGATCGATGGCGAGCGGGTGGCCGACGTCACCGCGCATAGGGCGTTTCGCAACGCCGCGCGGTCGGTGGCCGGGCTCTATGACGCCATGCACGACCCGGAACTGCGGGAGACCTTGGTCAGCGAGGACGCGGAGGGGCTCGTCACCCACCGTTTCTTCCGTCCGTCCTACAGCTCCGAGGACCTGCTGGCCGCGCGCGAGGCGATCGCGATGTGGTCGCGCATGTCCTATGGGTACATGGGTCGTACGCCGGACTACAAGGCGTCGTTCATGGCCAGCCTGGGCGCGGACCCGGACTGGTATGAGCCGTTCGGCGCCAGCGCCCGCAAGTGGTATCGCGACTATGCCGAGCAGGGGTTGTTTCTCAATCACGTGCTGATCAACCCGCCGATCGACCGCGACAAGGCAGTGCACGAGGTCGAGGACGTCTACGTCCATGTCATCGAGGAGCGCGACGAGGGGATGGTGGTCCGGGGCGCCAAGATGCTCGCCACCGGGTCAGCGCTCACCCACGCCACGTTCGTGGCGCAGAACAGCGCCATCCAGCTTCAGGCGGGCAAGGCCGAGGACTACGCGCTGTGCTTCATCGCGCCGATGTCGGCGCCCGGGGTCAAGCTGATCTCCCGGGCCTCCTACGAGCTGAGCGCGCGATCGCCCTTCGACGCGCCGCTGGCGAGCCGCTTTGACGAGAACGACGCCGTGGTGGTGTTCGACAACGTGCTCATCCCGTGGGAGGACGTGCTCGTCTACCGCGACATCGGGCGGGCGACGGCCTTCTACGCCCAGTCGGGGTTCATGCCGCGCTACACGCTGCAGTCCGGCACGCGCCTCGCCGTCAAGCTCGACTTCCTGTGCGGGCTGCTCGCCGCGGGCCTGCAGACCAATGGCACCGACGGCTTCCGCGGCGTGCAGGCGGCGATGGGCGAGCTGATGGGATGGCGCAACCTCATCTGGGCGCTGACGTCCACGCTGTGTCATGACACCCAACCCGGCCCCGGGACGAGCGTGGTGCCGGCGATCGAGTACGCCGTCCTCATCCGCCAGTTCGGCACCCAGGCGTTCGGGCGGGCTCGGCAGATCTTCACCGAGCAGCTCGGCGGCGCTCCCCTGGTCGTCCCGTCGAGCGCCGAGGACCTGCGCAGCGACGCGCTCGCGCCCGTGCTCGAGCGCTACTACCGCGGCTCGACGGGCGACGCCCGTGACCGCATCAAGCTGTTCAAGCTCATCTGGGACGCGATGGGCTCGGAGTTCGCCGGCCGTCACGCCTGGTATGAGGTCAACTACTCCGGCAACCAGGAGCAGATGCGGCTCGACATGCTGCGGTTCTCCCAGTCCCGCGGGATCGCCGAGCGCCAGCGCGCGCTGGTGGACGAGTGCCTGGCCGACTACGACCTCGACGGCTGGGCGCGGGGCCCATGGATCAGCTGAGCGCCCCCCGGTTCGACCTGCTGACGGCGCCGGGCCATCTCATCCGCCGCGCCCAGCAGCAGCATCAGGCGCGCTGGATCGAGCTGGTGGGCACCGAGCTCACCTCGGTGCAGTTCGCGGTGCTGGCCAAGCTCGCCGCCGAGTCCGGATCCGACCAGAACTCGCTCGCCGGCACCCTCTCCATCGATACCTCCACCCTGGCGGAGGTGTGTGTGCGCCTGGCCTCTCGCGGTCTCATCGAGCGCAAGCGCTCGCCTGACGACGCGCGGCGCTACCGCCTGAGCCTCACGCCCGCGGGCCGCAGCGCCTTCGAATGGCACACTCCCGCGGTGGACGCGGTGGGCGAGGCGCTGCTCGCGCCCCTCAGCGCCCGCGAGCGCTACACGCTCATGGCGCTGCTGCGGCGGGTGATCGAGGCCTAGATCTACGGACGGGATGCGAGCCGGCGCTGCAGGTAGGCCCACATCGCCTCCACCTGGCTCTCGGACCAGACCGTGGCGCGCTTGCGCACCGCCTCATCGTCGGGCGACCAGCGCTGCGCCCCGCCAAACGCATGGACGAGCATCTGCTGGCGCGCCGCGTTCTCGAGCAGCACAGCCCGGATCACGGCTTCGGGCACGCCGGCGCCGGCGGTGACGATGCCGTGGTTGACGAGCAGGCAGGCCGGCGCCCCGGCCATCGTCTCGGCGACGTCTGACCCCATCTGCGATGAGACGATGAGCTCGCCGGTCCTCGTGTAGCGGGGTACCTCCGGAGGCACGAACATCGTGCCGGCATGTGAGAGGGGCCGCAGCGGCTGCCCGCTGGCGCCCAGCGCGATCGAGTGAGGCGGATGGGAGTGCACGACGCTGATCACGTCGGGGCGGGCGCGCATCACCTCGGTGTGGATCGGCCACTCGATGTGGCGGGAATGCTCGCCGGCCAGCACCTCGCCCGCGAAGGACACGAGGATCACGTGCTCGGCCGTGATCTCGTCAAACCCGAAGGTGGACGCCTTCATCCAGATGCCGCGTCCGCCGGGGTCGCGGACGGACACGTGACCCCAGATGTAGTCCTCATGACCGTTGGCGGCGAGGATGCGGCAGCCGACGGCCACCAGCTCGCGCAGTTCGCGCTCGGTCTCCGGGGAGGTCACCGGCGAGGTCACCGGAGGATCCTCTCAGTCAGCAGCGCGGTCCGCCCCCGGTAGGCTGCCGCTCGGTCCGCCCCCGGTAGGCTGCCGCTATCACCACCGGCCGGTTTCACATCGCGCAGGTCAACATCGGGCTTCCCGTGGCGCCGATCGACGGGCCGGCACTCGCCGAGTTCATGGCCCTCCTGGATCCGGTCAACGCGGTCGCGGACCGCTCACCGGGGTTCGTGTGGCGATTGCAGACCGACGAGGGCAACGCGACGTCGATTCCCGTCCTGGGCGACGAGCGGCTGATCGTCAACATGTCCGTCTGGGAGTCGATCGACCGGCTCGCCGATTTCGTCTACCGCAGCGGCGATCACCTTGCCGTCATGCGCCGGCGCCGCGAGTGGTTCGAGCGGATCGAGGTGTTCATGGCGCTGTGGTGGGTGCCGGCGGGCCAGCGGCCCACCGTCGGCGAGGCCGAGGAGCGACTCGAGCATCTGCGCGCCCACGGCCCCACCGCCTTTGCGTTCACGTTCCGCCAGCGTTTCCCCGCACCGGATGCGGACCGAGCCCCGGAGCTCGACGAGGCGCTCCTCGACTGTCTCGCCTGACGACTCGCGGTGTCGCGATCCGGCGTCAGGTGGCGCTGCCACCTAGCGCGCTGACCAACCCCTTGGCGGTCCTGCGGTGGGCCCGCGGGATCTCGAACTCCCACTTGGTGCCGTTGGTGAAGCTGAGCGTGAGCCGGGAGAGAAGCCTGCCGTCCTGGATCGCGACCGATTGCACCTCGCTGCGCGGGACCCTTACCAGCGCGTCGCCAGTGGGATGCGGCTTCCAGCCCAGCTGGGAGGTCTTGGTCAGCGCGAGCTCGGTCTCGGAGGCCGCCAGATAGCCCATCCTCCCGAAGTACGGCACGTCGGGCGTGCCCTTGCCGGCCATCGCGCCCGCGGCCACGTCCCCCACCATGCCCGCGACCTGACCACCCGCGGTGCGCATGGTCATCTTCTTGGTCAGCCCCCGAGGGCTGACGACCGTGCCTGCGATCTCGGCCCCGCCAAGGGCCTGGGACGCGTCCTTCCCCATGTTCCGGTCCCTTCAGACGTGTTGTCGTGTAGCGCTGCCCCACCCGTGGCGGTTCGCCGGCCGCCGGGCATGTCCCACATTATGTACGTTGGGGATCCGTGAACGAGGCGACGATCGAAGATGGGGTCCCCACCACCGTCGGCTGGTTCGTCGTCAACGCGCAGGATGCGCCCTGGCTGCATAACGACATGCGGACGGTGTGCAAGTTCGGCGGCGAGGGGCCGGCCCATTTCGACGATCTGGGCATCGGCCTGTACTGGATCGAGCCCGGCAAGCCGATGACCCTCTACCACCACGAGCCGGGGCAGGAGGACTTCCTGGTGCTGCGCGGCGAGGGCGTCGTCGTCATCGAAGGCCAGGAGCGCCCCCTGAGGGCGTGGGATCTCGTCCACTGTCCCCCGGGGACCGCGCACACGATCATCGCCGCCGGCGAGGCGGCCGCCGTCATCCTCGCGGTGGGCGCGCGCAGGGAGAAGCACGGCGCTCGCTACCCGGTCGAGCCCGCCGCCATTGACCGCGGCGCGGGCGTGCCGGACGGCGAGACCTCGGCGCGGGACCACTACGCCACCTTTGGTCCGCCGGAGCCCGGGCCCGCCCCCGAGATCCGGGGGCCGTTCAGCGCATGATCGAGCTCATGATCGCCAGGCGGCGGACCCCGAGGAAGTAGATCCCCGGCAATCCCGCGGTATGGAACACGCCGTTGGGTCGGGCGCCAGCTCCGCGGGTGGGTGCTGCGCGCTCCGCGCGGCACTCTCCAACGCCGTGAGCGCATCGGACGGCCCCCCCGCACGCTCCGACATCGCTACCTCCGCGGTGGTCGTGTGCTGACGGACCGCTCTGCCCGAGGAGGCAACCTACCCGGGGGGTGACGTGGGGGCTCCAGGGAGGGTGGCTGCGAGCGTGTGGGCACGATGCGGGCGCACGTCAACGGCGGCAATGAGGGCGGCGGGGCCGAGCGGGACCGCGAATCTTGACGTCTCACGTCGCACGCAGCCCGCTTTCAGACTGAGTGACGTCAAACGCGGGTCATGGCGACTTCTCACGTCGCACGGTCTGAAAAGGACGAGTGTGCGACGTGAGGTATCAAGATCGGCCGCCGCGGCCCGTCCCCGCCTCTTCAATGCCCGTCTTGACGTGCGTTCGCGTCGTGCTGAGCGCCACGGGGGCACCGGGCCGTCGAAGTGCTGACCGATCGCGTTGCCGGCGGACACGCCGATGTTCTGGACCACGAGCCGCGGCGACGGGCCGCCGGCGGGCTCAGGCCCCCCGGCAGCCCGCGTCCGCGAAAAAAGGCCCGGGGGGCCAAGATCCATCCGGACCCCCCGGAGAGTCAGGGAAGTGGGGGCACACTCGCCCGACCCGCGGGACGAAATCACTTTCGTCCCAAGCTTGCTGAAGTCCCATTATGACAAAAGCCCTGCCTGACATGAAGTTCTTCGGCCAACCTTCGGCTCCTTCCGGCGTTTGAGTAGATGGAGCCACGTTGGCGGAGCTTGGCCCTTCACGCAGCCGGGCTATACCCGAGCCGCCGGTGATGGTTGTGGGGGCACAGCGTCCCGGGGGCCAGGATGGCCCCCCGGGACGCCGTCCCGCGCGCCGCCGCCGGGCATCGCCGCCGGGGGGAACGTCTTTCATCGAACCCCTGACGGGGCCCGGACTGGACTCTGACGGCGCCGTAGCGCACACTGTGCGCATGGGGGAAGTTGCAGACGTCCTTAGGGCCCCGGAGCGGGCTGACCGCGGAGGCGTTGCCGGCCACTGCGACGACGAGCTGGTGGCCGGGGTGCGCGCCGGCGACCCGGCCGCCTTCGAGCAGATCTATGACCGGTACGCGCGGGGGATCTTCGCTTTCTGCGTCCACATGCTGGGCAACCGGGAGGCGGCCGAGGATGCGCTCCAGCTGACCTTCGTGTCCGCCTACCGGGCGCTGCGGCGGGACAACAGCAGCATCGCGCTGCGGCCGTGGCTCTACACGATCGCGCGCAATCGGTGCCTGTCCGAGCTCCGCGCGCGCCGCGACGCGGTACGCGTCGACACGCTGGTCACCGACCCGCCCGTCATCGACGGACTGACCGACCAGGTCCAGCGGCGTGAGGACCTGCGCGAGATGCTCGACGACATGCGGCGGCTGCCTGCCGACCAGCGGGCGGCGCTCGTCCTGTTCGAGCTCGGCGACCAGCCGCAGAAGGAGATCGCCACCGTCCTGGGCGTCCGCACCGAGAAGGTCAAGGCACTGGTCTTCCAGGCGCGCGAGGCGCTCGTGCGCGGGCGCCAGGCCCGCGAGCACCCGTGCCGCGAGATCCGGGAGCAGATGGCCACGCTGGAGGGGCGGATCCCGGCGCGCAGCATGCTGCGCGCGCACATCGAGCGGTGCCCGGGCTGTCAGTCCTTCGAGCGCGACGTCCGCCACCAGCGGGCGGCGCTCGCCCTCATCCTTCCGGTGGCGCTCACCGGCGAGCTCAAGTCGTGGGTCCTCGGATCGGTCCTGCACGGCACCGGCGCGGTCGCCGCCGGCGTCGGAGCATGTGGCGGAGGTGGCGGCGCGGTGGCAGCGGGCGGGGGCGGCGGCGCGGTCGCGGCCGGCGGGGGCGCTGTCGCGGCCGGTGCCGGTGCCGGCGCCTGTGGCAGCGGTGCGCTCGCCGGCGGCGCGAGCCTCGCCGGTGGCATCGGGGGCACCGGGGCCCTCTCCGCGGTCGCCGCCGGCGGGATCGCCGGCACCGGAGCCGGCGCCATGGCCTCCGGGGCGCCGATCATGGCTGCCGCCGCCGGCCTCAGCGCCGCCGGCGAGGCCGTCTCCGGACTCAGCGCCACGGGGGTGGTGGCCAAGCTCCTCACCGCGGCCGCCATCGCCACCGTCGCCGCCAGCTCCAGCCCCGCCCACAGGCCTCTCCCGTCCGCGAGCCGGGACGCGGTCATGCCGCACCAGGGTCTGCTGGCGTCCACCGTCGCATCGGCCGCGCCCGGCACCCCGCCGGCGGCCCAACCGACCGCGACGGGCGCGCCGTCCAGCGTGACGGCCACGCCGCTGGGCAGCCCCGGGTCCGCGTCCGCGACCACGCCCGCGGCCTCCACGGGGACCTCCTCCGGCTCGACTGCATCCACGCCCGCCGGCGCGGGGACGCTGGCACCTCCCAGCGCCGCCGGCAGCCCTCAGGCCAGCGCCACACCTTCGCCGTCTCCGACGGCTACCGCCCCTGCGCCCAGCTCCGGCGGGACTGCCAACGCGCCGGCCGACCCGAGCACCTCACCGTCGACCGCGAACCCGCCCGGCGCCGACACGACCACGGCCGGCGCGGCAAGCTCCCCGGCCCCCGCGTCCTCCGCGGCGGACCCCACGACCACCGCAGCGACCCCGGCGTCCGTCACCACCGCCACAACGGCCGCCGCCAGCGCCTCGAGCTCGAGCTCGAGCTCGCCTCCCCCGCCCGCCTCGACCGACGCCGGCACGAGCACCGGCTCGACGTCGACGACCGGCACGACGAGCACCGTGACCGGCTCTTCGCCGCCGGCCCCGGCACTCAGCTCGGCCGTGGCCTCGGACACGTCGGTGCCGACCGCTCCCAGCGCCTCGGCCGGGGTGGCGCCGGCGGCCGCCGCCGCGGCGTCGACCGGCTCGACGGCCTCCTGATCAGCGCAGCCGGCGACGCCGGCCGCTGCGGGTCACGTACACCGGGGCAAGCCGGATCGAGCGGCGAAGGCGCCGGCCCCGCCGCACGGCGATGACGCTGGCGCCCGCGCCGGCGGCCAGGGATGAGATGGCGTTGAGGATGAGGATCGTGGTCATGGTCAGGCTCCTTTTGACGCTGAGCGCCAGGATGCCGCGTCCCCGTGAACACCACCCCCTCTCAAACCCCACAAAACCGTAAGAAGCCGCGGACTGCGCGGATCGGGCGCCGATGTGTGCGCGCAGCGGCAAGCGCCGCCTGGCCGCGGATGTCAGGATCTGGTGAAGCCGCTCAGCGAAAGGACCCGCCCGTGAACCGACCGAGCTTTGGCATCTTCGACCACATCGAGGACATACCGGGTACGCCCACGAGCCAGTTGCTCAAGGACCGCCTCGCCCTGGTCAAGACGGCCGACGAGGCCGGGTTCGCCGGCTACTACTTCGCCGAGCACCACGGGAGCGACCTGTGCATGACCCCCAGCCAGGAGCTGTTCATCGCCGCCGCCTCGCAGGTGACCAGCCGGATCCGGCTGGGTCCGATGGTGAAGCTGCTGCCGATGCACCCGCCGGTCCAGCTCATCGAGGACCTGTGTGTGCTCGACCAACTGACCGAGGGTCGCCTGGATTACGGCGTCGGGCGCGGGGCGGTCCCGGTCGAGCACTATTGGTTCGGCGACTCATGGCCGCAGTCGAGGGAGCGATTCGTCGACGTGCTCAGGATCATCCGCCACGCCCTGGCCACGGGCGAGATCTCCAGCGAGGGGAGCGCGTTCTATGACTTCCCGACGATGCCGATGTCGACGAGGCCCTTCCAGGAGCGGATCCCGTTCTGGTATCCGGGCAACCCGGTGGCCGCGGGCCAATTCGGGCTGCACCTGATGTGGCCGGGCAAGATCGAGCAGGCCGCCTATGACCAGTACGTCGAGGCGTGGCACCGCCACAAGGACGACGAGCTCCGCTTCGACGGCCCCGACTCCGAGCCCCGCGTCGCCTACAACGTGGTGCTCGCGATCGCCCCCACCGAGGCCGAGGCGCAGGGGATCGCCCGCCGCGGGATGGAGGGGCTGGTGCGCCGCACCCGCAACGCCCACCGCTTCGACCACCTCGTCATCTCCGAGGACGAGTGCTACGCGGCCCAGGGGCCGCTGCGGGCGATCCTCGCCAGCATGGAGCCGGCCATCAGCTTCGGCGCCGGCACCCCCGGGCAGATCGCCGAGCGACTCGCCGCGCTGCTCGCGGACGGCCTGAGCGACTACATCTGCTTCATGCTTCCCACCGGGGACATGACCCTCTACGAGGCGCGCCGCACCCTGGACCTGTTCATCACCGAGGTCCAGCCTCAGCTCGACCAGGTCACCGTGTGAGGTCAAGCGCTCCGGGCCGCTGATGCGCTGGGTGCTCGAGCCCGACCTGGACGCGTTCCACGGGCGGGTGCGATCGCTCCTGGAGGCTCGCATCGAAAACAACGTGGTCGCGACCGTCCTCTCCGGCACGATCGACGGTCAGTTCCACGCCGCGCCGCCGGTGCGGGCCATTGGCCTGGACGAGCGCGGCGCCGTCGCCGCGGCGGCGATGCGCACGACTCCGTGGCCGATGCTGTGCACCGGCCTGGGCCCGGGCGATGCCGGTGGGCTGCTCGAGCTCTGGCTCGAGCACGATCCGGAGCTGCCGGGCGTCAGCGCCCCGCTGGATACGGCGCACGCGGTCGCCGCGCCCTGGGCGCGACGCACCGGCGGCACCACGCGGTGCCGGACCGCGATGGCGATGCATGCGCTGGCCACGGTCGTGGACCCGCCGCGACCCGGGCCCGGCCGGCTCGTCCTGGCCTCCGCGGACGATCGCGAACTGGCCCTGAGATGGTGGAGCGAGTTCGTGGTCGAGAGCCACGTGGTCGATGGCGGTCCGGAGTCCCGGATCATCGCCGTCGACTCCCGCATCGCCCGTCGCGACCTGTGGCTGTGGGAGGATGAAGAGGCCCCGGTGTGCATGCTGGCCGGCAACCCGGCGGTGGCCGGAGCGGTGCGGATCGGGCCGGTCTACACCCCGCCGCGCTCGAGACGCCGCGGCTATGCGAGCTCGGCGGTCGCAGGACTCAGCCGCCACGCCCTCGCCACCGGCGCCCACGCCCGCATGCTCTTCACCGACCTCTCCAACCCGACGTCGAACAAGATCTACGCGGACGTCGGCTACCGGCGCATCGGCGAGTGGGAGGAGACGGAGTTCACGCGCCCGGCCTGAACGGCAGGCGTGGACGGACGTGAAGTACCCTCGTCGCGATGCGCGACTGGTTCGACGAACTCGCGGAGTGGCTGCGGATCCGCTCGATCAGCGCCGACCCCGCCCAGGCGGCCAACGTCCGCGAGGCCGGCGAGTGGGTGTGCGAGTTCCTGCGAGGCGCCGGAGGCGAGGCCGAGCTGGTCGACTGGCAGGGTCAGCCGCTGGCCATCGGAGAGCTGCGCGCGTCGCGCGGTGCGGCCGAGGCGCCCACGGTTCTGTGCTATGGCCACTTCGACGTCCAGCCCGAGGATCCGCTCGAGCTGTGGGAGTCGCCGCCGTTTGCGCCCGTGATCCGCGGCGAGCACCTGTACGGCCGCGGCGTGGCCGACGACAAGGGGCAGCTCTACATGCTGCTGGCCGCCGCGCGCGAACTGGCCGCGGCCGGGGAGCTGCCCGTCAACGTGCGCTTCACCTGCGACGGCGAGGAGGAGACGGGCGGCCACTCCATCCTCGACTTCCTCGAGGAGGACCGCCGGGGCGCCGACGCCGCCGTCATCTTCGACAGCGGGATGATCGCCCGCGACCTGCCGGCGTTCAACATCGCCACACGCGGGCTCATCTACTTCCACGTCAGCCTGCGCACCGGCGAGCGTGACCTGCATTCCGGCATCTACGGCGGCGCGGCACTCAACGCGGCCAACGCCCTGGCGCAGACCCTGGCCACGCTCGTCCCCGCCAATGGCCGCCTCGCCGAGCCGCTGCGCCATGGCCTGCAGGCCCCCGTCTCGGAGGAGCTGGAGGGCTGGCGGAGGCTGCCCGCCGGGTCCCACGAGCTCGCCGCGCAGGGGGCGAGACCCAAGGACGCGGACGCCGCCGAGGAGTTCTACCTGCGAACGTTCGCCGAGCCGGCCCTCGACGTCAACGGCATCGAGAGCGGTTCACCGCACCTGCAGAAGACCGTGCTGCCCGTTCGGGCCGCCGCCAACGTCTCGATTCGGCTCGCTCCCGGCCAGGATCCCGCCGAGATCGCGGAGGCCTTCGAGCGGCTCCTGCGCGACGCCGCGCCCCCGGAGGCCGACCTGGAGATCGAGCTGCTCTCCTGCGCCGCTCCTGGACTGGTCCCGCCCGACTCGCGGGCGGTGCAGCTGGGGCTCGGCGCGTTCGAGCGGGTCGTCGGGACCCGGCCGGCGCTCATCCGCTCCGGCGGGACGCTCCCGATCGTGCCTGCCCTGAGCAACCGGGGCATCCCCACCATCATCACCGGCTTCTCGCTGCCCGACGCCAACATCCACTCCCCCAACGAGCGGATGGTCACCGAGTACATCCCGCTCGGCACAGCGGCGGCACGCGCGTTGCTCCAGGACTTCTCGGCGCTCTGACGCGCCCGCACCGGTCCGCAGTGGCGCAGCCGCACTACGACGACGCGCAGCGACTGGCCTTCGGCCGCGTGGCCGAGCTGTATGACCGGGCGCGCCCCTCCTACCCCGCGGAGGCGATCGATGCCGTGCTCGCCCACGGCGCGCTGGCCCCCGGCACGCGGATCGTCGAGGTGGGCGCCGGCACCGGCAAGGCCACCGAGCTGCTGGCCCGGCGGGGGCTCGACATCCTCGGCCTGGAGCCAAGCCCGGAGATGGCCGCGGTGGCACGCGTCCGGTGTGCCGGCCATCCCGGCGTCCAGATCGTGGAAGCGGAGTTCGAGCAGTGGCAGCCGGAGGCTCGCTTCGCAGCGGTGGTCAGCGTCCAGGCGTGGCACTGGATCGCGCCCGACGTGCGCTACGTCAAGGCCCACGAGACGCTCGTCCCGGGCGGGACGCTGGCCGCGATCTGGACCCTCCCGGATTGGGCGGGCTGCCTCGCCCGCGCGTCCCTGCGCGCGGCCTACCGCAACGCCGCCGTGGACCTTCCGGCCGACTTTCCGATGCACCCCGACAGCGAGCCCATGCGTCTGGCCGGCCACTGGGACGCCGAGATCGAGGCCGACGGCCGCTTCACCGGGCCGGAGGTCCGAGCTCACCCCTGGTCTGAGACCTACACCAGCGAGGGCTATGTCGCGCTATTGCAGACCCACCAGGACCACATCCTGCTGCGGACCGCGGAGCGGGCGCGGCTTCTCGAGGCGATCGGCCGTGCCATCGATGCCGACGGGGGAAGCCTCGAGCTGCCGCTCGTCACCTACGTCTGCCTCGCCCGCCGGATCTAGGTCACCCGCCGGCCGGAGCTCGTCGCTGGCGCGATCGCGGCGAGGGCCTCGCCGACCGACGGATATACAGGCACTCGGCGCCGATCCGCTCCAGGAGCCCGGGGGCTGCCCGTGGCCCGGGCGCGCCGAAGTGCTGGCCCTGCGGGCCGTGCTGGCGGCGGCAGGCGACGCCGGTCAGCGCCAGACGCCTACGGGCGCCGCTGCGATGACCGGAGATCCCGGACGCAAACCGAGACCTGATGGCATTCGTGTCCGAGCGATCTCGGTTTCCGAGCACAAACGGACGCAAAGGCGCCGATGGCGGGATTCGCGTCGGGAAACTCCGGGGGCGGCGCACCCCGAAGACTGCCGAGCGGGCTCCGGCCCGAGCCGGGGGTGGCTGGCGCGGGCTCTGCCATCGAGCCAGATCATCCCCCATACCGCCGGGCCGTTTCCATCGCGCTGACTCGGGTACGCCCACTGTGCCGTCGGCATCGAAAGGAGGCATATGGCGTATCACTTCGCCATCGAGGAGACCGTTGGGGAGGCGTTTGACCGGACCTCTCGCGAGCAGCTGCTCGGGGCGGAGGCGGCGCTCCGCGACGGCCTCGAGTCCGATCCCATCGCCGCCATCCACAAGGCCCGTAAGTCGGTCAAGAAGGAGCGAGCCCTCCTGCGCCTGATGCGCGGCGCCCTGCGCCGCTCCGATCGGCGCCGGGAGAACGCAACGCTCAGAGACGCTGCCCGTCGGCTCTCGGGAGCACGCGACGCCGAGGTGATCATCCAGACCCTCGATGGTCTGTCCGAGCGCTACGCCGGCCAGGTCCCCCACCACGCCTTCGCCGCGCTACGGGCTCGCCTCCAGGAGAGCCTGGACGGGGCCGGCCGCGGCGCCCCAGCGGCCGCGGCGCAGGTCGCTTCTGAGTTGGCCGCCGCTCGCGAGGAGATCTCCGGCTGGACGCTCAAGCGCCGCGGCTGGGCCGCGGTCGAACCCGGCCTGCGACGCACCTACAAGCGTGGGGTCACGGCCTTCGGGGTCGCGCGCAACGATCCCAGCGACGAGCATCTGCACGACTGGCGCAAGCGGGTCAAGGATCTGTGGTATGAGCTGCGGCTCGTCGCCGAGGTCTGCGGACCTTCGGTGCGCGGGCAGGCCAAGGACGCGCACGCCTTGGCGGATCTGCTGGGCGACGACCACGACCTGGCCGTGCTGCGCGACCATCTGCTCGGTCTCGCCGGTGGCATCGCCGCCGACGTCGAGGCCGTCCTCGGGCTGCTTGACCACCGCCGCGCCCAACTGCAGGCGCAGGCGAATGCGCTGGGCGAGCGCGTCTACAGCGAACGGCCGAAGGCGTTCGTCCGTCGCCTCCGGGCCTGCTGGCGGGCCGGTCGCCGCAGCCACACCGAGGCGCAGGGGCGCGAGCCGGCTGACCTGGGCGAGGCTCCGCGGGCCATCGTCACGCCCTGACCGCCGGCACTCACGCGAACAGATCGCTTCCCGGCTGAGGCTCGCCGCGACGGGCCGGGTCGACCAGCGCGATCCCGACCCGGTACTTGCTGAGGGAGATCGGCTTCACCCGGAGGTCGCCCAGGACGGCGTCCGCGGGGTCCACGCCTGCATCGTAGGGGCGGGCGGCGCCGGTATTGTCTGCGAGCACGATGATCGCCGGGACTGACCGAAGGTCCGCGGCTCGCGGATTGGCGCGCGCCGCGGTCGTCCCTGCCGCGGCGATCGCCGTGCACCAGTTGCGCTACCTCCTCGCCTTCGGCCCCACCGCGGGCCTCGAGCTGCAGCGCCAGGGCCACTCCTACCTGCACTCTCTCGCGCCCTGGATCGTGGTGGCGCTCGCGGGGGCGGTGGGAGCATTCCTGTCCGCGATCGGGCGCGCCCTCGAGGGGCAGACGACGGTGCCACGCTACGGGTTGTCGCTCCTGGCCCTCTGGCTGGTGTGCGCTGCCAGCCTCGTGGCCATCTACAGCGGACAGGAATTCCTGGAGGGGCTCTTGGCCACCGGCCACCCCGCGGGGCTGGCGGGGATCTTCGGCTACGGCGGCTGGTGGGCGATCCCGTCGGCTCTGTGCGTCGGGCTCGTCCTGGCTGCGCTGCTCCACGGCGCCCGCTGGGTGCTGCACGAGGTCGCGCGCCGTCACACGCGATCGTCCCATCCCCCGGCGGTCGGGGGCGCGTCTGACCCGCGCCCCGTCAGTGTCTCTGTGCCGCGCCTGGCGCCCCTCGCGCTGGGCTGGTGCGGGCGGGGCCCACCGGCCTGACCGGATCCCGGAGCCGCCTCGGCTCTCGGACCCCGCCCCGGCACCAGAGATCAAACGACGGCCGGCGGCCGCCTCTCGCTGCGACACCGCAGCCGGCGGCGGCATCCCGGCAAGGAGGAACACCCAAGTGAAGATGAGGCTCCTGACAGGACCCGCGCGGCGTGTAGTTGGCCTCGCGCTGCTGATCGTCCTCGGCGCTCCGGCGGCGGCACTCGCTCATGCCCGCGTCAGTCCCGCAGTGTCGCTGGCCGGCAAGCTGCAGCTCTACAGCCTTGCGGTGCCGACCGAGAAGCAGGGCGCCACGACCGCCAAGATCGTGCTCACCGTCCCCAAGGGCTTCGGGATCGACTCGTTCGTGCCGCCCCCCGCCGGCTGGACGCAGAGTGTCAAGTCCACCGGGTCAGGCGACAGCGCCGTCGTCCAGCAGGTCACCTGGGGCGGCGGGAAGACACCGACAGGCCAGGACTCGCTGTTTCAGTTCCTGGCCCAACCCGGCTCCTCTGGGACCTACACCTTCCACGTGCAGCAGACCTACTCCGACGGCTCGATCGTGGACTGGAGCGGGTCGGAATCGTCGGCGTCACCGGCCCCGACCATCGAGGCAGCAGATTCCCTGAACGGGGGCGGCGGGACCTCTGTGCTGACGATCATCGCCCTGATCGTCGCGGTGCTTGGACTGGCGGCCGGTGTCCTGGCGCTGGTGAGCGGCGGTGGCCGGAGCGGAGGGAGCGGACGGGCTCTGACATGAGCCTGCGTACTTGGTTCGCGGTACTCACGGCGGCGGCGGGCGTCGCGCTGGCAGCGCCCGCCGCCGCCTCGGCGCACGCCTACCTGATCAAGACGGCGCCGGCCGCCAGCGGCGTCCTTGACTCGTCGCCCAAGACGGCAGCGTTGACGTACGACGAGGCGGTCGAGCCCCGCTTCGCGATCATCTCGGTCACAAGCGCTTCGGGAAAGCAGGAGACCACCGGGCCGGTGCGGCGATCCCCAGCCGACCCAGACACGTTGGTGGTGCCGCTGCGACCCAACCTCGCCCAGGGCTGGTACCTCGTCTACTGGCGGGCGATCTCGGTGGACGGCCATCCCGTCCAGGGCGCGTTCACCTATGCCGTCGGCCCCAATCCGGGGCCCGCGCCGCGGTTTCCCATCCCAAGCATCGCCGGCAGCGCCACCTCGCCGCAGCCGCTCGTCACGCGGACCGTGATGTTCCTGTCGGTGATGATCTCCATCGGTCTCTTCGTCCTGCGCTTCTTCGTGGCTCGCGTGCTGGCGCGGCGCACCGGCGGCACCGGGCTGCGCGCACTGTCGATCGCCTACGTCATTGCCTCGATCGTGGGGCTTTTAGCGATCGCCGCCTACCTCGACGCGGCAACGGCTATCGACTCGCTGCGCTCGGTGTTCGACGTCGGGGCGCTGGTGCCCCTGTTCCGCGTCACTGCGTTCGGCCGCGGCTACGTGGACATGCTGCTCTGCTTCGCGCTGTTCTGCGTCGCGGGGTGGACGGCGCTCTACCTCGACCGTCCCGAGCGTCCGCACCGCTCCGTCGCCGAGCTCGCCGCCCAGGCCGGCGCGGCCCTCGCCGCGGTGGCGGTGCTGCTGGTTCCGGGCACCGCCGGGCATGCCGCGCAGACCTCGCCCGCCGGTGTGACGCTGTCTGCGGACTGGCTGCACCTGCTGTCGGGGTCGGTGTGGCTGGGCGGGCTGGTCGGGCTGCTGGTGCTGTGGTTCGCGGTTCCCGCCGTCCGGCGGGTGGCCGCGCTGAGCGTGGTGGTGCCGCGATTCTCCAACGTGGCGCTGGGATCGGTGGCGGTGCTCGTGGTCAGTGGGACGATCGAGACGATCGACCACATGCCGACGCTCAACGCGTTGTGGAAGACCGGCTATGGCGTGGCCATCCTGGTCAAGGTGGGGATCCTGCTGGCGGCACTGGCAGTCGCCTCGGGCAACCTGCTGAGGACCGCGCCGGCGCTGGCGGCGGCCGGCGAGGGTACACGCCGGGCGACGAGTGCGTCGGGGCTGCTGCGGCGCCTGGCGTCCGGGGAGGCCGTCCTCATCGCCGGCGCGGTATTCGTCGCCGCATTGCTGTCCAGCCTGGCCCCGCCCCCACCGGCGTTTGCGCTGCAGAACGCGGCCCTGGCCCAGGTCGGGCCCGGGCCGGTGGCGCACACGGTGACCCGCGACGGCTACCGGTTGTCGGTGATCGTCTCGCCCAACAAGGCGGCCGCGCCCGACTCGTTCGCGCTCCGGATCACCAGAAACGGCCGGCCTGTCCGTCACGCCTACGTCGTGCTCACGTTCAACCACACGGAGATGCAGATGCCCCAGCAGCAATACCAGCTGACCGAGACGCGCCCTGGGATCTATGCTCGGGAGGCGCCCGCGCTGATCATGGTGGGCAACTGGAGCCTGGCCTTCCAGGTCACGCCGCCCGGCGGTCAGCCGTTCACGGCGACGATCCTCGACGAGGCCGAGGGATGACCGAGGACCGCCAGACGACTGCAGCCTCGACGCGGGTCGCGCTGCGCCTCCTCATGGCAGCGGCCGCGCTGGCGGCGGGGATCGCGGCCGTGGTGATCGCGATCCAGCTCGTGCGCACCGTCCTGTAGCGACGCCGCCCGCCCGGAGCGCGATGCGCCCCGGGCGGGTGAAGACGGTGCTACTTGCGCGAACCCTCGGGCTGCGGAACGACCCGGATGTAGGGCTTCGGCGACTGCCACTCCCCGAAGATCTCCTTGGCCTGGTCGTTGGAGACCGAGCCGGCGATGATCACGTCATCGCCCTGCTGCCACTGGGCGGGCGTGGCCACCTTGTGCTGGGCGGTGAGCTGCAGCGAGTCGACGACGCGCAGCACCTCGTCGAAGTTGCGCCCGGTGGTCATCGGGTACACGAGGATCAGCTTGATCTTCTTGTCGGGACCGATGACGAACACGTTGCGCACGGTCTGGTTGTCAGCCGGCGTGCGCTGCGACGGATCGCCACCGGTGTCGGCCGGCAGCATGTCGTAGAGCTTGGCGACGTTGAAGTCCCCGTCGCTGATGATCGGGTAGTTGGGCGCGGTGCCCTGCGTCTCCTCGATGTCCTTGGACCAGTTGACGTTGTCATCGACGGGGTCGACGGACAGCCCGATGATCTTGACGTTGCGGCGATCGAACTCGGGCTTGATGGACGCCATGTAGCCCAGCTCGGTGGTGCACACGGGCGTGAAGCTCTTGGGGTGTGAGAAGAGGACCGCCCACGAGTCGCCGATCCAGTCATGGAAGCGGATCGGCCCCTCGGTGGTCTCGGCCTCGAAGTCGGGAGCGGTGGCCCCGATCTGGAGCGTCATTTCAGAATCCCTCCTATTGTCGACAAATGCGGTTGCCATTGTGACGAATCGGTCGGCACCGGGTCTTGTCGAGATGTGGTGTCGGTGGCGTGGTTAAGGATAGGAACGGCGCACGGCGCTCATAGGACCCGCGGTGTGAGCCCGTAAGGGAACGCTGTCAGCGTCTCTGACCCGTCCTCGGTCACGAGCAGGAGGTCCTCGAAACGGATGCCGCCGATCCGCTTGTCCCACAGCCCCGGCTCGAGGGCGATGACGTCGCCGGCGACGAACGGCTCGCGGCCCGAGAAGCCGAGTCCCGGCGACTCGTGCACCTCCAGACCCACGCCGTGGCCGAGGGCGAACTGAAAGCCCTCCTCCCCACCACCCGTGCGCTGAGTGGCCCACCCCGCGCCCTCGAAGACCTCACACGCGGCCTCGTACAGCTCACGCCCCGTGACCCCCGGACGCACCGCTGCGCGGGCCTGGTCCAGCGCCTTGCCGACCAAACGCTCCTGCTCGGAGATCAGCCGGGCGTTCTCGGGAGTCGGCTCGCCCACGACGAACGTCCGGGTCATGTCGGCCCAGCAGGCGCTGGCCTCGTGGCGCGGGAACACATCGACCTGGATCGGCAGCCCCGAGGGCAGCGGACCAGTCCCCGGGTGGTGTCCACCACCGCCGTTGCGCACCGAGGCCACGATCATGTCCGCCGGGCAGGTGGCCTCGTGCTCCGCACAGACCCGGCGCAGCTCGGCCCGGACCGCCTCGGCCAGGAGCGGCTCGCCGTCGGCCGCGCGAAGGTTGCCGTCGAACCCGACGGATGCCTGCGCCAGCAGCTGCGCCGCGCGAGTCATGGCCGCATCGGCGGCCCGCTGCGCCGCGCGGATGCCGCACAGCTCGGTGCCGGCCTTGATGCGCCGGCGGGCGCTGACGAGCTCGTCGTCGACCGTGAGCGAAATCCCGTCGGCGCGCAGCCGGTCCGCGACCGCCACGGGGAAGTCGCCGGGGATGATCGCCTCGGCGATGGCGAGCTGCTTCACCGCCTTGGCGATGACCTCGCGCTCGGCCTCCAGCCGCATCATGCCCTGCTCCACGAACGCACGCATGCCGAGGTCGATGAAGTCAAGGATCTCCGCCTCCGGCAGCACTGCGGCGATGCGATCGCGCTCCAGCCAGGAGGTGAGGATGACCGTGCGCCCGTTGAGCTGGGCGAGCAGCATCCCGTCGCCGATGGCGAGCGGGATCTCGTGCCGCATCGCAGGCGAGCGCTCGGTGTCGCCGTAGAGAAGCAGGGCGGGCATAGGTGGCTGTGAATCTAACTGCGACGGGAGCGGCGGGGGCGCTTGGCGGCCATCAACGCGGCCACCCCGTCAAGGATTCGCTCCAGCCCGAAGCTGAACTCGGCATCGGGGTCATCGGGATCGTCGAGGGAGCCCGAGGCGATCGCCTCATGCAGCGACGGGAACTGCTCGGCGGTGGTGAGGCGGCTCAGGAGCCGGCCGTATCCCGGCATGAGCTGCCGGCCGCCGGCGGCGGCGGCGAAGTCCGCGTTGAGCGTCGCCTCGTTGCGCACGAACCCGCTGACCAGGAGCACGCTCGACAGCTTCTCCTGCTCGGTCAGCGGCGTGCCGGACAGCGCAGCCAGGGCGTTGTCGAGCCAGGCCACGTTGTTGGGGCCCAGCGGCGGTCCGCTGATCGGAACCCGCAGCGCCCAGGGGTGGCGCTGATACCCGGTGCGAACGCCCACCGCCCAGCGCGTGAGCCCCGCCCGCCAGTCCTCGCCGGGGGCCGCCGGCGGCGGGGCGCCGAGCGCGGTGTCGACCATGATGAGCAGGAGCTCATCCTTGGCGGCGACGTAGCGGTACAGCGACATGGTTCCCACGCCGAGCTCCTGGGCGATGCGCGCCATGGAGAGTGCCCCCACCCCCTCGCTCACCGCCACGTGGATGCCCGCTTCGGCGATCTGCTCGAGCGTGAGTGCGCGGCGCGGTCCGCGGGAGCCGGCGTCGCGCAACCCCCACGCGAGGGCGATGCTCGGCGGCAGGTCGAGGTCGTCGTCGTGATCGTCGGAGGAGGAGGGCGTCATCGCAGAGTGGGGCCTTGACGTGCGGGCGGGAAACTGCGTATAGTCTACGCACTAGCGCGTACAACGTACGCAGTTGTCTGAGCAAAAGGATCGACCATGACCGCTGACCTGGCCATCGAGGCCACCGGCCTGAGGAAGTCTTACAGCGCCGACGCCGTGCTGGACGGAATCGACCTGACCGTCGCCCGCGGCACCGTGTTCGCGCTGCTGGGTCCCAACGGCGCCGGCAAGACCACCGCCGTGCGCATCCTGTCCACGTTGACGCCGGCCGACAGCGGCACCGCGCTCGTCGCCGGCTGCGACGTCGTGCGCGAGCGTCCGGCGGTGCGGCGGAGGATCGGCCTCACCGGGCAGTACGCGGCCGTCGACGGGCTCCAGACCGGCACCGAGAACCTCCGCATGATCGGCCGCCTTCAAGGGCTCTCGGCGCCAGGCGCGCGCCGGCGCGCCACCGACCTGCTGGAGCGCTTCGACCTCGTGGAGGCCGCCGGGCGGCGGGTCGCCACCTACTCGGGCGGAATGCGACGCCGGTTGGACCTGGCCGCTTCGCTGCTGCGCCAGCCGCATGTCCTGTTCCTCGACGAGCCCACCACCGGCCTCGATCCACGCAGCCGGCGCAGCCTGTGGGGCCTCGTGCGCTCGCTGGTGGGTGACGGCGTGACCGTCTTTCTCACCACGCAGTACCTCGAGGAGGCCGACGCGCTCGCCGATCGCATCGCGGTCCTTCACCGGGGCCGGGTGGTGGCCGAGGGCAGCGCCTCCGAGCTCAAGGCCGCGGTGGCGGGGCGCCGCCTCGTGGTGGAGTGTCCCCGGCCCGAAGCCTTCGCCGCCGTGCTCCGGCGCGCCGGTGACCGGGCTGTCGAGTCCGACCCCGGTCCGCGCACGATCGCCGTCGCCTGCGAGGGGGACGGCGCGGCGGTGCGCGCGCTCCTTGACGCGCTCGATCCCCACCGCGATCTGATCGCTGACTTCGCGGTGCGCACCGCGAGCCTGGACGACGTCTTCATGACCCTGACCGGCCACGCCACCGAAAGCGAGAGCCACGATGACTGAGCTGACCTATGCCTACGCGGACGCCCTGCCGCGGCGGATATGTCGCGGATCCGCCGCCACCGAGATGTCCACGATGGTCGTTCGCGCCCTGCGTCTGTCGCTGCGCAACGTCGACGGGCTGATCACGGCGCTCGCGCTGCCGGTGATGTTGATGGTGATGTTCGTCTACTTCTTCGGCGGCGCCATTCACACGGGGACGCGCTACATCGACTACGTCGTGCCGGGCGTGCTCCTGGTGTGCGCCGGCTTCGGCGCGGGCACCACCGCCGTGACGGTGTCCGCGGACCTGGCCGGCGGGATCATCGACCGCTTCCGGTCACTGGACGTCCGGCCCCGGTCCCTGCTCGCCGGCCACGTCGTCGCCAGCGTCGCCCGCAACCTCGCCTCGGCGGGACTGGCGGTCGCGGTGGCGCTGGCCATCGGGTTTCACCCGCGCGCGGGGCTCGGCGATTGGCTGGCCGCGATCGCGCTCCTTGCCCTGTTCATCCTGGCCATCTCCTGGCTGGCGGCGGCCATCGGCGTGGTCACCCGCTCCCCCGAGGCCGCGCAGGGCATCACGTTCGTGGTCAGCTTCCTGCCCTATCCGTCGAGCGCCTTCGTCCCCATCCACACCATGCCCTCCTGGCTTCAGGGGTTCGCGCGCGGGCAGCCGGTGACCGCCGTCATCGACGCTCTGCGCGCTCTGCTCGCCGGCCACGCCCCGGGCAGCGCGGCGGTGGCGGCGGTGGCCTGGAGTCTCGGCATCATCGTGGTGTCGGTGATCGCGGCGGGGGTGCTGTTCGGCCGGCGGACGAGCTGACCGCGCCCCTGGGCGACAAAGCTCCACTCCGCCCTTCGGGAGCGGTAGGGTCTCCATCAATCCGGAGGCGCAGAGGAAGGTGAGACATGGACGATTCGATCGTTGTCGGCACAGATGGGTCCGAAACGGCCAAGCAGGCGGTGTCAGAGGCCGTGCGACTGGCCAAGGCCCTCGGCGCTCAAGTCCACGTGGTGTCGGCGTACGAGCCGGTGCACGCCAAGGTCACCGGAGCCCCCGAAGGTGCGGCCAAGGTATGGCAGCCGCTACCCCACGACCACGTGGACGGCATCCTCGACCAGGCCGTCGCCGGCGTCCGCGTGGCGGGCGTGGACGTCACGCCCCACGCGATCCGCAAGGACCCCGCCGACGCGCTGATCGCCGTGGCCGACGAGGTGGGCGCCACCATGATCGTGGTGGGGAGCAAGGGGATGCACGGCGCTCGCCGCCTGGCGCTGGGCAACGTGCCCAACAAGGTGTCGCACCATGCCCGCTGCAACGTGCTGATCGTCGCCACCGACGGTAAGGGCTAGCGTCGTGAGTCGCTAATTCGGTGGCAGCCTCGCGGCGTCTGGACGCGCCTGACGGGAGGCGACGACCACGCCGGACCACCCGTACGACTTAGGTCGTCGCCCCCCGCCAGCCACGCCCAGCCACTCCCGAGACTGCTCACGAATTAACAACTCAAGACACTAGTCCGCTCCGGGGGCTGGGCTGGGCTGGGCGCTGGCGCGCGGAGCCGGGCCCGCCGATTTTTCGGTGCTAACATAGTGCTTGCCAGCAAGCAAGTACTTAGAAAGGCACCATGTCCCCCGCCGCTCCCGCCCTCGACATCGACACCCCTGCCCGCCTGCGGGTGGCCATCGGGCGGCTCTCGCGGCGATTGCGGACCACCGCCGCGGGATCCGCCGCCGGCCTGACGCCCACCAAGATCTCCGTGCTGCTGACCGTGGTGCGCGAGGGACCGATCCGGGTCTCGGCGCTGGCGCAGTCGGAGAGTCTGAACCCGACGATGCTCTCGCGCGTGATCGCGGCCCTCGTCGACGCCGGGCTGCTGGCCCGCACCAGCGACGGCGGCGATCGCCGCGCCGCCTGGGTGCAGGCCACCGAGGACGGCCGGCACCTGGCCCAGCGCATGCGGCGCGAGCGGACCGACGCGGTCAACGAGGCCCTGGAGGGGCTCGCTCCCGACAATCGACGGCTGCTGGAGATGGCGCTGCCGGCCCTGGAGCAACTGGCCGAGCAGCTCGCGGAGCGCCGGTCATGACGCGCGTCGCGCGCGCCGGCCGAGTGACCTTCGCCGCTCTCTCGATCCCGAACTACCGCCGCTACTACACCGGGCAGTCGATCTCGCTGATCGGCACATGGATGCAGATGACCGCGCAGTCATGGCTGGTGCTGACGCTCACCCACTCGGCCACGGCGCTGGGCGTGATCGTTGCGCTGCAGACCCTGCCGGTGCTCCTGCTGGGCCCTTACGGCGGCGTGATCGCCGACCGTGTCGACAAGCGCCGGATGATGATCGCCCTGCAGAGCGTCATGGGGATCCAGGCGCTGGCCCTGGGTTTGCTCACCGTCACCGGCACGGTGCAGGTGTGGCAGATCGGCGTTCTGGCCGCGATGCTCGGCCTCAACAACGCGTTCGAGAACCCCGCCCGCCAGTCGTTCATGATGGAGCTGGTCGGCCCAGAGCACCTGCGCAACGCCGTCAGCCTCAACTCGGTCCTGGTCAACGTGGCCCGCTCCGTCGGCCCGGCGGTGGCCGGGATCCTCATCGCCACAGTGGGCAACGGGGTCTGCTTTCTCGCCAACGCGGCCAGCTTCGTCGCGGTCGTGTTCTCGCTGACGACGATGGACGGGTCCGAGCTGAGACCGGTGCCCCCGATGCCTCGAGCGCCTCGCCAGCTGCGCGAGGGCCTGCGCTACATCAGCTCCACGCCTGCCCTCTCCGTGCCCCTGATCATGATGGCCGTAGCCGGGTGTCTCACCTACGAGTTCCAGGTGTCGCTGCCCGTGATGGCCGATCGCGGTCTGCGCGTCGGGGCCACGGGCTTCGGTTTCATGACGGCGGCGATGGGCGTCGGCGCGGTCGTCGGCGGGCTGCTGGTGGCGGCCCGCGGCAAGACGGGGCTGAGGCCGCTGGTCATCTCCGCGCTGGGTTTCGGGGTCGCGCTGTTCCTGGCAGCCATCGCTCCCAGCCTGCCGCTCGAGCTCCTCGCCCTCGCCGTCGCCGGCGCGGGCAGCATCTCCTTCATGTCCACCGGCAACTCCACGCTGCAGCTCAACTCCGCCCCCGAGATGCGTGGCCGGGTGATGTCCTTTTGGTTCGTCGCCTTCCAGGGGTCGACGCCGGTCGGCGGGCCGGTGGTGGGCGCCACGATGGCTGCGCTCGGTGCCCGAGCCGGGCTTGGCCTCGGCGCCACCGTGGCCCTCGTGGTCGCTGTCGGGGGTGCGCTCGCGCTCCGCCATCTCGCGCTTCCGCGCCCGGCCCGGGCCGATGCGGTGGCGCACACCTGACCTCGCCTGACGCGGCGCAGGAATCGCCTGTCGATTCTGGCCGCCGTCATTCGACGCCTCATCAAAGGACCCCTAGGCTCGAAAAGCAAGGAGTGAAGCGATGCGGCGCATAGTGGTGACGGAGTTCGTGTCAGCCGACGGCGTGATGGAGGATCCGGGCGGAGCCGAGGGCTTTCGCCACGGCGGCTGGACCTTCAAGTTCAACGACGAGGCGGGCATGAAGTACAAGCTCGACGAGACGCTGGGCCATGACGCCCTCCTCCTCGGCCGGGTCACCTATGAGGGCTTCGCCAAGGCGTGGCCCGGGATGACCGACGACGTCGGCTTCGCGGACAAGATGAACGGCATGCCAAAGTACGTGGTCTCCCGGACGCTGGCCGAGGCCACCTGGAACAACTCGACCATCCTCCGGGGGGACCTGGCCCAGGAGGTCGGCGCGCTCAAGGCGCAGGACGGAGGCGACATCCTGGTCGCCGGTAGCGCCTCCCTGGTGCGGGGCCTCACCGACCTGGGCCTGGTCGACGAGTACCGGCTGATGGTCTTCCCCATCGTCCTGGGCGGCGGCAAGCGGCTCTTCGACGGCATCGGCGACGCCGCCACCCTCGAGCTCGACGAGGCCCAGCCGCTGGGCAGCGGCACGGTGATCCTCACCTACCGGCGCGCTTGACCCGGACTCGATCCGGATTCGTCCGACACGCGGGGTCGTGCAACCAATCATCTAACCTCGCCGCTTTGGCCACCAGCGCGGCTCCCACCTTCGACCTGCAGAGCCATTCGGTGTATTCCGATGGCGCCCTGGCCCCCGCCGACGTGGTGGCGGGGGCGGCCGGTGCCGGCGTGACCCTGTTCGCGCTGAGTGACCACGACACCACCGATGGAGTGGCCGAGGCCCAGGCCGCGGCGGACCGCGCCGGAATCCGGCTTTTGGCCGCCACCGAGATCAGCGCCTCCTTCGACGGCCGCCAGGACCTCCACGTCCTGGGTTACCTGATCGATCCCGGCGAGGCGACCCTGGTGACCGCACTGGCGGGCAGCCGCCACGATCGCGAGCACCGGGCGCAGGCGATGATCGACGCGCTCACCGGGCTCGGCTTCGCCGTCGACCACGAGATGCTGGCGCGCCGAACCGCCCAAGGTCAAACGATCGGGAGGCCACATCTGGCCCAGGCGGTGGTCAGCCGGCCCGAGAACCGCCAGCGGCTCGAGGCCGAGGGCCTGCTCGAGCCGACCGCGTTCCTGGTCGAGTATCTGATCGAGGGCCGGCCGGCGTTCGTGCCGCGGGCCGCGCCGACGGTGGCGGAGGCGATCGAGCTGATCCATGGCGCCGGGGGGCTGGCGGTGTGGGCCCACCCGTTCTGGGACATCGACGCTGATCGCGGCGTCCTCGACGCCCTGGACGAGTTCCGCGGCGCCGGGCTCGACGGCGTGGAGGCCTTCTACGTCACACACACCGAGGCGCAGACCCGGCTCCTGGTGGCACGGAGCCAGGACCTCGGGTTGCTGACCACGGGGTCTTCTGACTTCCACGGCCCCGACCACCACACCTTCTCCGCCTTCCGGGCCTTCCTCACCTACGGGCTGGAGCCGGTGCTCGGGCCCCTCGCCGGTTGAGGGCCGCCGCGATCATGGCCGGACGACCCCGGTGGCCTTCAACCGGCGAGTGACCCGGTCATGCCTCAGCTCACGGGGTGCGGGGCGTGCGCGCGATCACATAGGTGCGCTTCGGTGCCTGCAGGACCAGGACCCGCTGCCCGGTCCTGACGTCGGACAGCGCCGCCTTGCGCCGGTCGTCGCGGACCACCGCGTTGGCGGGAACCGCCACGGTGACGGTCTTGTATGTGGCCTTGGGGGTGCCCTCGGTGATCGTCAGCCGCTGCCCGCTGACCGAGTCGACCTTGCCCCGCTCGAAGCTGAGGGTCGCAAACCCGTTCCTGGTGCGGACGACGGCGGATCCCTGTACGGCACGAGCGACCCGGCGCAGGGCTCCCCGCTTCGCCTTGGCGCCCTTGGCGCCCTTGACGCCCTTGGTTGCCTTGCCCTTCGCCGCGGATTTGGCGGTGGTGCTCGTCGCCGCGCCGGCCGTGGCGATGGCGCTGACGCCGGCGCCGAGGGCGACGCAGCAGACCGCGACGGTCAGCAGCCGCCAGTGCCTGCGGATGGATGACATGAGTGGTGACCTGCCTTGTGGTTGTCGTGTCAACGTGCCCTGCACTGTGGCGGGGCGCTGAAAGCCCCCGGTCAGCCGAACATCAGCTGCGTGTAAAACCGGGGCAGGGGCCGCGGCCGCCCCACCTACGATTGCGCCATGCCGACGACGGTCATGGTCGTGGAGGACGAGCCCAACATCGGGGCGCTGGTACGCACCTACCTCGAGCGCGCGGGCTACCACGCGCTGTGGGTGCGAAGCGGCGAGGACGCCCTGGCGGAGCTTCGCCGGCATGCGGTGCGGCTGGTGATCCTCGACATCGGCCTGCCCGGCATCGACGGTTTCGAGGTCTGCCGCCGGATCGCCGGCGCGGTCCCCGTGATCATGCTCACCGCGCGCGACGAGGAGGCCGACCGCGTGGCGGGCCTGGAGGTCGGCGCCGACGACTACGTGGCCAAGCCCTTCTCGCCCCGGGAGCTGACCGCGCGCGTGAAGGCGGTGCTGCGCCGAGCCGGCAGCGCGTGGCCGGCGGCGGGCGCACAGGATGTCCTCGAGCTCGGTCCCGTGGTGCTCGCGCGCGGCGCCCGCGAGGTCCGCGTCGACGGCGAGGAGGTGGAGCTCACCCAGCGCGAGTTCGACCTTCTGGAGTACCTGCTGCGCCATGCCGGACAGGTCGTCTCGCGCGACCAGCTGCTGGAGTCGGTGTGGGGCTTTCGCTCCCCGGGTGAGACGCGCACCGTCGAGGTTCACATCGCCCAGCTGCGCAAGAAGCTCGGACACGCCGAGCTGATCCGCACGGTGCGCGGGCTGGGCTACAAGGCGAGTCTGTGAGTCTGCGGCGGCGCGTCCTCGCCTACGTCGCGCTCGCGGCGATCGCCTCGTGCGCTCTGACGGTGGCCGTCGCGGCCGTCCTCGTGCGCCACCGGATCGCCACGCAGCGGATGACGGCGCTCCAGACGCAGGCCAACGTCCTCTCCGTGCTCGGCGGCGCGCCGGGGGCGCTGCGCGCCGGCGATCACGTCTACCGGGTCGGCTCGGGCAAGCCCCGGCGCGTACGCCCCAGGGTCAGCCGCGCCGTGCTCAGCGCGATCGGCCCCGCACCCGACGGCGAGGGGACGATCACCGACGCCGGGCGCGGCCTGCTCTACGTGTCGCGCGCGACCGCCCGCGGCCGGGTGGTGCTCATCCGCGGCGCCCGCCTGGCCTTTGCCGAGTGGCGGCCGTTCCTGACCAGCCTCGTTATCGCCGGCTTGGGCGGTGCCGCGGTGGCGGCACTGCTGTCCTACCTGCTGGCGCGGCGACTCCTGCGTCCGATCGACCAGCTGGCCGAGGCCACCCGCCGGGTCGCCGCCGGTCAGAGCGACGTGGCGGTCCCGGTGGAGGGTGGGGACGAGCTGGCCGAGCTGGGACGGTCGTTCAACGCGATGTCGTCAGAGCTCGAGCGCGCCCGCGAGGCCCAGCGCAGCTTTCTTGAGTCCGTCAGCCACGAGCTCAAGACGCCCCTGACCTCGATCCGCGGGTACGCCGAGGCGCTCGAGGAGGGTGCGGTGTCCCCGGCCGAGGGCGGCCGGGTGGTCGCCGCCGAGGCCGATCGCCTGGAGCGCCTGGTGTTCGACCTCCTCGACCTGGCCCGCCTCGACCGCGCGGGCTTTGCCGTCGAGCATCGCCGGCTCGACCTGGCGGCGGTGGGCGCGGCGGCGGTCAAGCGTCATCTGCCGCGGGCCCGGGACCTGGGCGTGGACCTGCACAGCACCGGCGCCAACGGGTCCTGGGGCATCGGCGATGAGGGTCGGCTCCTTCAGGCCACCTCCAATCTCATCGAGAACGCGCTGCGGCTCACCCCCGCAGGAGGAGAGGTGCGCGTGCACACCGGGCCGGGGACGATCGCCGTGCGCGACACCGGCCCTGGGCTCGCCGCCGAGGACCTGCCCCGGGCGTTTGACCGCTTCTACCTCCATGACCGCTATCGCTCGCAGCGACCCGTCGGCTCCGGGCTGGGACTGGCCATCGTCCGGGAGCTCACGGCGGCCATGGGGGGCGAGGTCTCGGCCTCCGGGACCCCCGGCGGGGGCGCGGAGTTCACGATCCGCGTCCCGGCGGGAGACCCGGAGGCTCCGGAGAGCCCCCCGGACAGGGGCTAGGCCGGCACGGCGCGCTGCATCAGGTGCGCGCCGACCTTGCGCTTGACGCGCTGCAGCGCGTTGTCCACCGTCTTGCAGTCACACCCGAGCCGGCGGCCGACCTCCTCGTAGGAATGACCGTCGAGATACAGGGCGAGGACGCGCGACTCCAACTCGGAGAGCGCGGTCGAGATGCACGCCACCAGGGCACGCAGCTCTTCGCTGGAGATGACCTGGTTGACGGGGTCGTGCACCGTGGAGCCCGGGATGACCTCGTCCAGCGTCGGCTCGCTGTCGCCCGTCCCGCCCGCGGGCGTGCTCGAGAACGACACGTACTGGTTGAGGGGGGTGTGCTTGTTGCGCGTGGCGGTCTTCACCGCAGTGATGATCTGGCGCGTGATGCACAGCTCGGCGAAGTTCCGGAAGCTCGACTCGCGGTCGGTGCGATAGTCGCGGACGGCCTTGTAGAGGCCGACGAGGCCCTCCTGGATGAGATCGTCCGCGTCACCTCCGGCCAGGAAATACGAGGACGCCTTCAGCCGGACGAACCCGTAGTACCGGCGCACGATCCGGTCATATGCGTCGGGATTGCCCTGCTTGGCCAGGGCGATCAGATAACCATCCTCAACCCGAGGTTGAGACTGAGTGTTTGCAGAGAGTCGAGCCACGAAACCAGCCTTTCCCGGCTCTCGCACGGGCGAGAGTCGGATTGTCGTGGCGCGCTACCTCCCCTGGCGCCGCACCTTTATAGCTTTTTCCCGAAGAGCGGGCCCCAGATCGTGACCCTCCTCCCGGTCAACCCAGCCTAAAGCTGTAGTTGATCGTTACTTGAAGCGACGCGAGCTTGACATAGCACCGCACCACTGTCAAGTCCAATGCAGTGTTATGCAAACCGGCTTGCGCGCGGGGCCCGGTCAGGCGACGGGGAGCAGTTCGGGGCCGTCCGGGCCGTCGCGGACCTCCCAGCCCAGGGCGCGCAGCTCGTCGCGCAGACGGTCGGCCTCGCTCCAATCGCGGGCCCGGCGGGCCTGCTCCCGGGCGTCCCGGAGTGCCGCCACCTCCTCGGAGACCGGCCGGTCCTCTGACTCCACGAGCGTGGCCAGTCCCAGGACGCCGAGCATCTCCCTCAGGTCCTCGCCGCCCACGGTCGCGGGGCCGCTCCGATTGGCCTCGCGCTCCCATTCGGCCACGACGGCCAGAGCGCGCGGGGTGTTGAAGTCGTGGGCGAGGGCGTCGAAGAACTGCTCCTTGAGGGGGCCCGACCAATCCGGGCTGGGCCGGTCCGCCAAACGGCGCGCCGTGTTGCGGATGCCGGCGGCGCGGGCCCGTGCCTCCTCGAGCCGGTCCTCGTCGTACTCCATCGGCTGGTGGTAATGGGCGCTGCAGAAGTACATGAGCAGCGTCTCGGAGCCGTGACGCTCCAGCGCCTCCCCGAGCATGAAGACGTTGCCCACCGACTTGGACATCTTCTCGCTGTCCAAGCGGACCATCCCGACGTGGACCCACATCCGGGTCAGATCCGCACCGCGAGCGGCCCGGGTCTGCGCTGCCTCGTTCTCATGGTGGGGAAAGATGAGGTCCGAGCCGCCGCCGTGGATCTCGAAGCCGACGCCCAGCAGCTCCTCGGCCATGGCGGAGCACTCAATGTGCCAACCGGGCCGGCCCCGGCCCCACGGCGACTCCCACGACGTGTCCTCGGTCTCCTTGTGCCCCTTCCACAGGGCGAAGTCGATCGGATCACGCTTGCGCTCGGTCCCCTCGACGTCCTCCCCCTGATCCATCTGGTCGATCTGACGGTGGGATAGTTCCCCGTATTGGGGGTAGGACCGAACCGAAAAGTAGACGTCCCCGCCGGCTGCATAGGCATGGCCCCCGTCCACCAGCTCCCCGATCAACCTCTCGATTCCCCCGATGGTCTCGCTCGCCAGCGGCTCGTGATCGGGCCGCCCCAGGCCAAAGGCGTCCGTGTCCTCCCTGTAGGCTGCGATCATCTGTGCGGCCAGCGCTTCGCTGGGGACGCCCGCCTGGCGGGCCGCGACGTAGATCTTGTCGTTGATGTCCGTGACATTGGCCACGAACTCGACCTCGTAGCCCTCGTGGACGAGAAACCGCTTGAGCAAGGAGAACACCACGAACGGCCGCGCGTTTCCCACGTGCACCCGCCCGTACACGGTGGGGCCGCACGCGTAGATGCGCACGCGATTCGGAGTCTCGGGGACGAGCTCCCGGACCTGGCCCGTCCTGGTGTCGTGCAGGGAGATCGTGCGCATGCGGGCCGAACCCTAGCGTCCGCGGACATCCGGGCCGGGCGTCACCGTTAATCCGATGGCGATGCCCCTCACCTCAGACCGAACCGGCCGCCTGGCGGACGTCGAGGCGGCATTCCGCTCCCTGCCGGAGCGCTATCTGGGGGCCGACCCGGGCTTTGATGTCACCTACCGCATCCGTCTGTGCGATCTCGGCCACACCTGGGAGCTACGGTGCACCGCGCACGGCGCGCGCGTGCGCAAGGGCGCCACCCGCCGCCGGCCAGACGTGACGATCTCCACCGATGCCGAGACGTGGCTGGCCCTGCGTGCGGGCGAGCTGTCAGGGATCGAGGCCTTCGAGCGCAGACGCCTGAGCGTCAGCGGCAACCTCGATCACGCGGTCGGGTTCGAGGGCATGTTCCGCCTGCCGGGCGGCCGCCCGCCTCTCCTCCAGATTCACGATGTGCCCGTGGGTCGCCACCACATCTCGTCGCTGACGATGGGACATGGCCCGGACGTGCTGCTCCTGCATGGGCTCGGCGGCACGCGCGCCTCGCTCTTCGCGACCGCCGCCGCCCTGGGCCAGCGCTATCGCGTGCACGCGCCCGACCTGCCCGGCTTCGGCTCCTCCTGCAAACCGGCGCGGGCCGCCTACAACGCTCGCTGGTACGCCGACACGATGTTGGCGTACATGGACGCGCAGGACATCGCCCACGCCCACGTGGTCGGCAACTCGATGGGCGGGCGGATCGCCATCGAGATGGGACTCCTGGAGCCGCAGCGCATCCGCTCCCTGGGCCTTCTGTGTCCCGCGGTGGCGTGGGTCAAGCGTGGCTTTCACCCCCTGGTTCGCCTTCTGCGGCCGGAGTTCGGATTGCTCCCTCACGGCTTCAGCCGCAATACGGTGGCCTCGCAGTTCTGGAGCCTGTTCTACAACCGCGACCTCATCGATCCCGAGGTGGGCGAGCTCATGGTCGACGAGTTCCGCCGCATCTATCACTCGGCGGGCGCCCGGCTGGCCTTCCTGGCCTCCGCGCGCAACATCTATCTCGAGGCCCCCTACGGCCGCAGCGGCTTCTACCCGCGGCTGGCCGAGCTGCAGCCGCCCGCGCTCTTTGTCTGGGGCAGCCACGACGGCCTCGTCCCGGCGGCGTTCGGCCGCCATGTCCGCAAGTGGCTACCCAGCGCCGAGCAGGTCACGATCCAGTCCTGCGGCCACGTCCCACAGGTGGAGCGCCCGGAGGAGACCAACGACCTGCTGCTGCGGTTCATCGCCCGCAGCGAGATGTCGCTGGCCCAGACCCCGGGCTCGCCCCGTCGCATGGCAGGCGGCGCCGGCCGTCAGGCGGCATAGCCTCGGACGATGGCAGGCTCCGGCGTCGCCGACCGCGCGGACACCAACGGACACGTCGGCTCCGACGCGGCGAGCGAGGACGGCCCGAGCTCCGGCCTTCCGTCGCTCCTGAACCGGGCGCTGCGCGAGATCGCCGGGCAGCTTCAGCGGCGCGTCCCCCGGGCCGACCTGGACGAGCGCGATGCGGACTTCATCCGCGAGCGGCTGCCCCTCATGTGGTTGGCGGCGAGCCTGTGGTACCGGGGTGAGGTCCGCGGTCTGGGCAACATCCCGGACGCCGGACCGGTGCTCATGGTCGGCAACCACTCCGGCGGCAACATGACGCCGGACACGGTCGTGTTCACCCTGGCCTTCAACACGTACTTCGGCGTGGAGCGGCCCTTCTACCAGCTCGCCCACAACCTGGTGCTGTCCATGCCGGGCCTGGGATCGCTACGCAAGTTCGGCACCGTGGCGGCGTCGCCGGCCAATGCCCGCAGGGCCCTGCAGGCCGGGGCGGCGCTCCTTGTCTACCCCGGTGGCGACTATGAGGTCCACCGCCCGTTCTGGGATCGCAATCGCGTTGATTTCGACGAGCGCAAGGGGTTCATCAAGCTGGCGCTACAGGAGGACGTGCCCATCGTCCCGGTGGTGTCGATCGGCGGACACGAGACCGCACTGTTCCTCAGCCGGGGCGAGGGGCTGGCTCGCCTGCTCGCGCTCGACCGGCTGTTCCGCCTCAAGGTGCTGCCCGTCTCCCTGGCGCTCCCCTGGGGGCTGAACATCGGGGACATGCTGGGCCACATCCCACTGCCGGCGAAGATCACCATCGAGACCCTGCCGCCGATCGACCTCAAGGCACAGTTCGGCCCCGAACCCGAGGTGGACGAAGTCTACGATCACCTCATCCGGCTCATGCAGGACACCCTCGACGCCCTCGCCGAGGAGCGCCGCCTTCCGGTGATCGGATGAGAGCGACAGCGGCGACCACGATCTCCGCGCCGATCGAGACCGTGTGGGAGGTCGTGTCCGATCCTGAGCGGGCGCTCAGCTTCATGTCCGGCGTGACCCGCTGGGAGATCGAGGGCGACGAGCGCGTCGGGCTGGGCGCCCGCTACCGCATGCTCCTGCGCGTCGGCTCCGCTGAGATGGGAGGCCTGATCGAGATCGTCGAGTGGGAGCCGCCCCAGGAGCTGGCCTGGACCTCGATCACCGGCGTGGACCAGCGCGGCCGCTGGCGCCTGCGCCCCGCCGCCGGAGGGCGGACCCGAGCCGAGATCCGCCTCGCCGCCGGGGTGAACGGTTCCGGCATCTCGGGATGGATCGCGGAGCGGATCGCCCAGCCGATCGTGGCCTCGCACCTGCGCACCACGGTCACCGACCTGGCCCGGCTCGTGGAGAACGAGCGCCTGCGCGCGCAGGCCGCCGAGCGCCATGCCACGCGCGGCGCCCGCGCCGGCTGATCCGCACGCCGGCCACGCGCAGCGCCCCGCCGGTGGATCCGCACGCCGGCCACGCCCACCCCCCACGCCGCCTGCGCGCCGTCGCTACAGCGCGCGGACGGTCGCCACGGCAACGGCCGCCACGCCCTCCTCGCGGCCCACGAACCCCATCCCCTCGCCGCGCGTGGCCTTGACGCTCACATGTCCGAGCTCCAGCTCCAGCGCATCGGCCAGCCGGCCGCGGATGCGATCGCGGGCGGGGGCGAGCCTGGGTCGCTCCATCACCACAGTGGCGTCGACATGGGCCACCGCGAAGCCCGCGTCGCGCAACAGTCCGACGGTGGTGCGCAGAAGCTCGATCGAATCGGCGCCGCGGTAGCGGGGATCGGTGTCCGGGAAGTGCTGGCCGATGTCGCCAAGGGCGCAGGCCCCCAGCATGGCGTCGATGATGGCGTGCGTGAGGACATCGGCGTCGGAGTGGCCCTCCAGGCCGAGCGCGTGCTCGAGCTCGACGCCGCCGAGGACCAGCGCGCGGCCCGCCACCAGACGATGGCAGTCATAGCCAATCCCCGTGCTCACGCTGATCGCCTCCGCTCGGCCGCGGGCCCGCCGCCCGCTCGGCATCCCGCCTCGCCTGCTCGGGCGGGGCGGGCGGGGGTGGATTCCAGCTGCCTCGCCTGTAGGTCGGCGGCGTTAGTCATCCGGCGGTCCGCAGCTCCGCGAGCAGCAGCTCGGCGACCCGCAGGTCCTCGGCCGTGGTGATCTTCAGGTTGCCGGGGTCTGAGCCGAGGATGCGCACGGTCCCCCCGGCGCGTTCGATCAGCCAGGCGTCATCGGTGGCGCGGGCGAGCTCGTCCTCGGACGAGGTGGTCAGCGCGGCGTGGAGTGCGGCGCGGCGGAACACCTGAGGCGTCTGGACCGCCCACATGCGCGAGCGATCGAGCGTGCGCGCCACGGTCACACCGTCGCTCCCGACCTCCTTGATCGTGTCGGCTACGGGCGCGGCGGCGATGACCCCGGCAGCCTCTGGATGGCGGTCGAGCTCGAGCAGGGCCTGTTCGAAGAGCTGAGGCGTGGCCAGCGGCCGGGCGGCATCGTGGACGATCACGACGTCGTCGTCGCCGCCTGCGACCAGCGCGTTGCGCACCGACTGCGAGCGCTGCAGGCCTCCCGCGACCGCGAGCGTGCCCGCGGGGGCGGCGTCGAGCTCGTCAGCGGGGAGGGCCACGACGATCTGCGTGACCGCGGGAACCGCCCGCAGGGCCGCGATGCTCCACTCGAGCATCGGGCGCCCGCAAAGCGGGACGAGCGCCTTGGGCCGGCCGGACCCAAGGCGCTCGCCTCGTCCTGCGGCCACGATCAGCGCGACCGCCATGTGGCGTCAGTCGGGGACGCTACTTCGCGGCGACGGCGACCTTTCCGTTGCCGTTGCCGTTGCTGCCATGGGTCTCGATCAGCAGTCCGTAGAGGTGCTCCTCCACCTCCTGCTCATCCATCTCCAGGGCGTACATCAGCTCGGACGCCAGGATCTTCTTGGCGCGGGTGAACATCTGCTTCTCGCCGGTCGAGAGGCCCTTCTCGCTCTCGCGGATGGCGAGGTTGCGTACGACCTCGGCGAGCTCGTAGATGTCTCCCGTCTTGATCTTGTCCCGGTTGTGCTTGAAGCGCCGGTTCCAGTTCTTCGGCATCTCCGAACACTCGTCCTGGAGCACGGCGAGCACCTTCTTGACGGTCTCCTCGTCGATCACGCGGCGGAGGCCGGCAAGCGCCGCGTTCTCGGTGGGGACCATGACC
>DASXJW010000016.1:0-12399 GCA_036497165.1 Solirubrobacteraceae bacterium | reverse complement strand
CCGACGGGATCACGGTGACCATCATCCAGCTCGCCGCGGAAGGCGCCCCGGCGGCGCGGGACCTCCTGCTCGCCGCCGCCGGCGCAGACACGTTGCGGCTCTCCAACATCCCCGACGATCACGTCTTCTCCCACGTCCTGCGTGGCCTCGGCGCCGACCTGGTCGTCAGCCAGCACGAGATGTGCCGGGATCTGGAGGCAGCGCCACCCGGCGGGTCGCCGCCGGTCAAAGCCGCGCGACCGCGGTGAAGCGGCGCCTCAACGCGCGAGCACGATGCGGTAGATGGCGCCCGCCTGATCGTCTGACACATACAGCGCGCCGTCAGGGCCCGGAACGGCGTCGACCGCCCGGCCCCAGCGCGATCCGTCTGAGCTCTGGAAGCCGCCCACCAGCGTCCGGGCCGGGCCGAGCGAGCGGTCCTTGGACTGCCAGGGCATCCACAGCACGGCCGGGGGACGCGGGGGCGTCCGGTCCCACGAGCCGTGCACGGCGACGACGGCGCCGTTGCGCCAGCGCACCGGGAGCCGCGAGCCCTGGAGGAAGTGGAAGCCCAGCGGCGCGCTGTGGGCGGGGATGCCAAGATCGATGCGCGGGAGCTTCGCGCAGTCGAGCACCTTGCCGCCTGCGTTGGTCTGCACGTCGGCGTCGAAGGGCGGCCTGCGGTACTGCTGGGGGCTGCCGGCCACGCCGGGATGCACGTCGGGGTCGGGGTCGCAGTAGGGCCAGCCCAGGTTGCGCCCGGCGGTGAGGCGCGCAACCTCGTCGGGCGGGTGGTCGGCCACGTAGCCGGCCATCACCCTGCCGTAGGCATCATCACTGGACACCTTGCCGTAGGCGCGGTGAAACGGATAGGCGATGTCGTCGCGCATGTTGACGGCGGTCCAGAGCGTGCCGTCGGGGGCGAAGGAGAGGCCGTCGCCGTTGCGGATCCCGGTGGCGAACACCCGAATGCGCCGGCCGTCGGGGCGGTAGGCCAGGACCGAGGCGCGCGGTGTGCTGCCGGGTGGCTCCGGGCTGGCGTTGGAGGAGGAGCCGATGTCGAAGTAGACGGTGTGGTCGGGGGCCACGACGACGTTCTTGAGCGGATGCGCGCCGCCGTCGGGCAAGCCCCCCGCGAACACGGTGCGCGACGTCGCCCGACCGTGCGCCCACACGAACCGGTCGACCTCACTGGACCCGGCGACGTAGAGCACCTCCTGCCCGCCGATGTGGTCAAACGCCATGCCCTGCGGGTTTGCCATATGGGAGATGATGGTGCGCTGCGCCGGTGGCCGGCTGCGGCTCGCGGCGGGGATGAGCTCCACGACCTTGCCCGCGGAGGGCGCGCTCACCAGCAGGTCGCCCTCGGGCGTCCAGGCCTCCAGGCGCGCGCCGCCGACCAGCGCCCACACCTCCGCCTGAAAGCCGCGCGGCAGGGTCATCGTCTCCGGGCCCCGGAAGGGGCCCTGGCGGTTGGCGGCGGGGACACTGAGGGTCACGTGCGCGTACCCCTTCGCCGCTGCGGCCGCCCGGGCCGGGTGTCCGTCGAGCGCGGCGTCGCCGCACCCGGCCAGGGACGCGACGGCGCAGGCCACTACGGCGGCGGCGGCCGCGCGGGCCAGGCCAGACCGCTCCGCCCGGCGAGGCCGGCGAGCCCGGCGAGCCCCACGAGCTTGGAGAGCCATGCGCAGACGAGGGTTCACGGGAATGAGTTCAGCACTACCCGAGCCCGCGACGCGCTACCCGCGTCACGCATCGCGCTCCGGCTAGTTCAGGCTCTGCAGCTCCACGCGCACGGACTCGGCGAGGCCGCTCAGGAGCCTGACCTCCTTCTCGCTCAGGCTGGGTCGCCGCTCGTGGTGCAGGCAGCACAGCACGTAGAGGCGCATGTCCTCCAGGCGGATGGGCACGCCGAGGTAGGCGCCGATGGCCAGCTCCCGGGTCATGGGCAGGCCGTTGACGCGGGCATCGGCCTGTGCGTCGCAGATGTAGTTCTCGATGCGGCCGTCGAGCATGCGCTGGCATAAGGTCTCCTCCAGCGGCAGGGATTGGTCCTCACCGATCCCGGGCCACTCCCCGGCGAGCCAGCGAGCGGTCTCGCGGCCGCTCTTGATCTCGGTCAGGATCGCGATGTCGGTGTCGAGCAGCTCACGGGTGAGCCGCATGAGCGCGTCCAGGCGCCGCTGGCACCTCTCGCCCCCGGAGGAGCCGTTGCTGCTGCCGCTGCGCGCGGCCGGCACTCCGCACTCCGGGCAGGCCTGCTCGCCGGCGCCCGGGGAGGTGTAGCTCAGTACTCCACAGCTTGCGCAGCGAACATATGGCACCTGCTCCGTCCCCCTATGACACCAGCGCGCTCACACCTTGACGGTATCAGTCTTTAGTAGGGCTTCCTTCACTACTAACGGTTCTCCCGGGGCTATGGTTGCGTGATCGGGAGGGTGGACTACATCATCGTCAGAGCCGGCTCGGCCGGCTGCGTGCTGGCCAACCGCCTGTCCGCGGACCCGGCGATCCGGGTGCTGCTGGTGGAGGCCGGGGGCAGGGATCGCTCCCCCAACATCAAGATCCCGGCGGCGTTCGCCAAGCAGTTTCACACCATCAAGCGGTCTGAGGACGACGTCCGCCCTGCGCGTGGTCGACGCCTCGATCATGCCGCTCATCCCCGGGGGGGAACACGAACGCGCCGACGATCATGATCGCCGAGAAGGGAGCCGATCTGATCCTGGGCGCCGATGTCTAGTCGTTCGTTGAGCACGCCGACTACGCCGTCTGGGCGGCCGCGACCGCCCCGAGGGCGGCCATGGCCTGGGCCAGGACCTCCTGCTCGGCCTCGGTCAGCGACAGGCGGGGCTCGCGGCAGGGGCCGCCGCGCAGGCCCACCTGATCCATCGCGCCCTTGAAGTACTGGACGAGCTTGGGATCGAAGTCCAGCCGTGCCAGCGGCAGCATCCGCTGGTAGAGCTCCCGGGCGGTGGTGAGGTCGGCCTCGCGGCAGGCGTCGTAGAGGCGCACGCAGTCACCGGGAATGACGTTGGCGACGCCCGAGACCCACCCCGTGGCGCCGGCGCAGAAGCCCTCGAGGGCGAAGTCGTCGCCGCCGACCACCACCTCGAAATCATCCGGCGTGGCACCGATGATGGCCGCGATGTTGCGGGTCTCCCCCGAGCACTCCTTGATGGCCACCACGGGGCCGATCTCGTTGCCCAGGCGCGCGATGGTCTGGACCGAGAGCTCGACGCCGCTGGCGCCGGGGTTGTTGTAGGCCATGATCGGCAGGCCGGAGAGCTCGCCCACCGCGTGGAAGTAGCCACCGATCTCGCGGAAGTCTCCGTTGTAGTTGAGCGGCGGCAGCATCATCAGCGCGGTGGCGCCAGACTCGCGAGCGGCCAGCGCGTAGCGCGTCGCCGCTCGCGCGGTGGGCGCGGCGATGCCGGCCAGCACGGGCACGCGCCCGGCCACGACCTCGCTGATGGCGCCGATCACCGTCCTGCGCTCCTCGAGCTCCAGGCTGGCGCTCTCGCCCATGGTGCCCGTGGCCACCAGCCCGTGGACGCCGGCGCGCAGGAGCGCGTCGACGTTGGCTTGCAGGGCGTCCACGTCGATCGTGTCCCGCGCCGTGAACGGCGTGGTGACGGCGGGGATGATTCCGGGAAAGCGCATGGGCGGCTCCTGGGTCTGAGGCGGCGGAACGCGCCGGAAACGCGCACAGCCGGAGGACGTGCTGAGATTTTAAGATCCTCGACACGCCGATGCTGACGACCGCCCGCTATGACGCCGTGGACTCCCACACCGAGGGGATGCCGACACGGGTGATCGTCGGTGGGATCGGCGAGCTGCCCGGGCGCACGATGCTCGCGCGCAAGCTGCGGCTGGAGCGCGAGCACGACGAGATCCGCCGGCTGCTCATGAACGAGCCGCGCGGCCATGGGGCCATGTCCGGGGCGATTCTCCAGCGGCCGTGCCGCCACGATGCCGATTGGGGCGTGGTCTTCGTCGAGGTCAGCGGATACCTGCCCATGTGCGGGCACGGCACCATCGGCGTGGCCACCGTGTTGGTGGAGACCGGGCGCGTCGCGGTGACCGAGCCCGAGACGATCGTGCGCCTCGACGTGCCCGCGGGGCTGGTGGTCGCCCGCGTGCAGGTGAGCGGGGGCAGGGCGAGGAGCGTCACCATCCGCAACGTGCCCGCTTTTGTGCACGAACTCGACGCCCAGGCGGGCGGGGTCCGGTACGACATGGCCTTCGGCGGCAACTTCTACGCCATCGCCGACGCGGCCTCCGTCGGACTCAGCGTCGCCCCCGAGAACGCGCCGGCGCTGATCACCGCGGGCCTGGAGCTCATGGACGCGCTGCCCGAGCCCGTCCACCCCGAGAACGATGCCATCCGCGGCTGCCACCACGTGATCTGGACCGACGTGCCCGGGCCCGGCGCCGACGGGCGCGCCGCCACGGCGATCCACCCCGGCTGGGTCGATCGCTCACCGTGCGGCACCGGCACGAGCGCCCGGATGGCCCAGCGGTACGCCCGGGGCCTGCTCGAGCTCGGCTCGCCGTTCGTGCACGAGTCGATCATCGGCACCCGGTTCACCGGCCGCCTCGTGGGCGAGACGATGGTGGGCGGCCGCTCCGCGGTCATCCCCGAGATCACCGGCCGGGCCTGGATCACGGGCATGGGGTCCTACGTGCTGGACCCCAGCGACCCGTTCCCCAGCGGCTTTCGCATTGGCTGACGCCCTCGTCGTGGGCGCGGGGATCTGCGGGGCGTCGGTCGCTCACTTCCTGGCCGAGCGGGGCCTCGATGTCCTGGTGCTCGATCGCGGTGGGGTGTCCGAGGGCACGACGGGGCGAGGGGAGGGCAACGTGCTCGTCTCCGACAAGCTGCCCGGCTTTGAGCGTGAGATGACCGTGCTGGGGCGCGAGCTGTGGCACGAGCTGGGGGCGCGCTTTCCGGCCGCGCGCGTGGCGCGCAAGGGTGCGCTCCTGCTCGATCATCCCGACGGGGAGCCGGGAAGCGACATGGAGCCCGCGCTTGCGGGCGGGGTGAGATGCCTGCGCGAGCCCGGCGACCTCCAGGTCGACCCGGCCGGACTGGCGAGGGGGCTGCTTGCGGGCGTGCGGGTCCGGACCCGGGCTGCGGTGGTGGCCGTCGAGGCCGGGGCGGTGACGCTGGCCGGGGGCGGGCGGTTGACCGCGCGCCATGTCGTCGTGGCCACCGGGCCGTGGGCCCGCGAGCTCACGGGCCTGCCGGTGGAGCCGCGCAAGGGACAGCTCGTCGCGCTCGCCGCGCCGCCGGGGCTGATCCGCCACAAGCTGATCGAGTCCGCCTACGTGGCCGCCGCCGCCAGTGCGGAGCCGGGGCGGATGATCGCCTCGGTGATCGAGCAGACGCTCGACGGCGACGAGGTGTTGGTGGGCTCGAGCCGCGAGCGCGTGGGCTTCGACCATCGCGTCGACCCCGAGCTGACCCGGGCGATGATCGGACGCGCGGCCCGCTTCGTGCCCGCGCTCGCCGAGCTCCCGGTCCGCCGCGAGTGGTGTGGTTTTCGCCCGTGGCTGCCCGACGGGCTGCCGGCGGTGGGTGCCTTGACCGACGGCGTGTGGACCTCGTGCGGCCATGAGGGATCCGGCGTCGCGCTGGGTCCGATCTCCGGGCTTCTGCTGGCCCAGCTGATCACCGGCGAGGCGCCGGTGTGCGACCCGTCGCCGCTCGCCCCCCGCCGCTTCGCCGGCCGGCGTGTCTGATTTTGCGCGCGGAAGAGCGGGTAGCCCTCGGGAAAGAGACCCCGGAAAGGGAGGTACGGGATGTCCACCGGCCTTGTCATCGTGATCATCGCAGTGGTCGTCATCGCGCTCATCGTTCTGCTCGTATCGTTGCCGCGGATGCGTGAGCGCCGGCGGATCCGTGGCCGTGAGCGGCAGCTGGATGAGCGCCGCGGTCAGGTCGTCACCGCTCACCGTGAGGAGGCGGCTCAGCGCGAGCGCCGGGCCGAGGTCGCGGAGCAGCGCGCCCGCGTGGCCCAGCAGGAGGCCGAGCGCGAGCGCGCCGCGGCCCAGATGCGCGAGGAGCAGGCCACGCTGCACGAGCGCGGGCTGGCCGATCACGAGCTGATCTCCGACGACGAGCGCGACAAGTTCGCAGGAACCTCGGCGGTGCCCCAATCCGGGGACGTCGCCGATGCGCCGGCGTCGGACGCCGGCGCGGTCCGTGCGCCCGAGTCTCGGGTCGAGGGCGAGCGCTAGGAAGCTCTATCGGGGCCGAGCAGCTCCTCTTCGGTGAGCTCCACGGCCCCGAACCCCGGCAGCGGGCCGTCCATGAAGAACATCTCGACCGTGATGTCAGGGTCGACGTGGGCCTGGGAGAGGAAGGCGACGACGTTGCGGCCGGTGAGCTCCTTGATCGTCTCCTCGTAGCGCTGCTTCATCACGCGCTGGAAGTCCTCGCGCATCGCGATCACCCGGTCCGGAGCGCCGCTGTCCATGATCGTCTGCTCCAACGGCGTGAACCCACTGCCGCGCATGACGACGACGATGATGTCGTCGAGTGCGTAGGTCTTGGCCTTCATGGGACCGCGGCCGTAGTGATCGCGCAGGATCCCCACGATGCTGGTCGAGATCGCCGCCAGCAAGTTGCCGCCCGCAAGGGCTGCCGGTTGACGTTCTGCCTCGGGCATGCTCCGCCCCTTCGTTCCTTGTCCGGCGAGGCCCGCGAGACCCCGTCGTCCGCTCTGAAGTTCTTGGCCCCGGCCCGGGGAGCGCGTCGCCCACCCAGGGCCCGCCGCTGAGGAGAGCCTACCCCGCTGCGCCGCCCCTAGTCAGGACTCGGACGACGACGTTCTCATTGACGAAGGCGCGCGATCTCTGGGCGCCGCGGCCGGCGTGCGGCCTCACGCGTGGGGGTGTGAGCCGGTACAATCTGGTGGCCGGTCCGGTGATGGCCAGCCACGGCAGCACCGGTGGTGCAGACGAAGAAACGCGGAGCGCAGGGCGACGGGCGTACCAGCGAACGTCGCCTCCCGGTCCGTCAAGACGAGAATCGTTTTGACTGCTCTGACTGGGGTCGTCGATGTCCGGACAAAGGTCTGCCAGCTCCACCGGCCGGAATGGCATGGGCGGCCCCCGCACGTCCGGCGAGGCCCCGCCGCTGTCCGTCGGCCTTCCCGGCGGCGCCGAGGCGCCCGGACACGCTCGCAGACTGGCCTCGTCTCACCTGCGGGACATCGACCGCGGCGTGGCCTCGGATGCGGAGCTGATCGTCTCAGAGCTCGTCACCAACAGCGTTCGGCACGCGCGGGTCGGGACCGACCAGCGGGTCACGGTCGACCTCATCCTCCTCGAGGAGCACCTCCGGATCTCGGTGACCGACCCGGGCTGTGAGGTCGAGCCCCGGCTCCTGCGCGAGAGACCGGATGGATTCGGGGGACACGGGCTACGGCTCGTCGAACAGCTGTCGGCGGCCTGGGGAGTGGGGCGCGACGCGGTCGGGGCGACCCAGGTCTGGTGTGACCTGGTGCTCGACCCCGGTCGCGGACGCGAGCACTGACTATCTGACGGGTGGGGGCGACCCCTCGGCGCTGGACACCAGGTCCGGGTCCCATTGGCAGATCGCGCATCCGTGTCTGAACGCCGACCGGGCGAACTCGAGCGCCTCTGCGTGCGGGTCGCGGCCGGCGATGACGTCGGCCCAGTCGAGGACGTACTCGCCCAGGTCGGCCTCCCACCGGGCGCTCGCGGGCTCCAGGGCAGCGCCCCCGAAACCCTCCGGGGCCGGGTGGGCGTAGGCGTAGAAGGCGGCGCGGCCGTAGCGGGCGTCGCCGGGCCACCATCCCACCGCGATCTCCTGGGCGTCCATCGCATTGCGCATGATGAAGTCGCTCGACGGGGGGTCTGCCGGCTCGCCCGAGAAGAGGTTGACGGCGAGGTCAAACGATCCCCACCAGGCGTTCACGGGGGTGGAGCGCCCCCGGTAGGGCGCTCGGAAGGCCGCCAGTACGAGCGCGGCCCGGGTGGCGGCCGCGAAGTAGGTCCGCACCTGGTCGGCCTCATAGGTGGCATGTTCCTCATCCTCGTCCAGCGGCACGGTCCACGCGACCTCCTGCGGGGAGGCGTCGATCCGCACGTCGCCGGCGAGCTCGCGAATCCCACTCAGCAGCTCACGCGCCACCTGCCCGACCGATCGGTCCGGAGCGAGCGCGACGCGTCGCACGCCGCCGTCGCTGTGCTCGGCCACGGCTTCGTGGGTGCGAAGGTCCAGCGCCGCCACCAGGGAGCCGGAGCCATCGGGGGCGGGCAGCGGCAACGTCTCCCAGCCGCGAGCGGCGAGACGCAGCGCCGCGTGCTGAAGCTGCGGCTCGGGGGGCGCCAGCGCCACCGCCAGCTTGCCCAGCACCTGGGTGTGGGCGTGCAGCGTGTCGCAGGTGTCAGACCACACCTCGTAGTCGAGGGCCGGCCACGCGGACATGCGGGTCACGCTACCAGTGCCGGCGAACTGCGACACTCCCGCGGCCTTGCCTACCGCGCATGACCGGCCGCTGCACTGAGATGACCGCGCCGGCCTGGGACGTCACCGATCCGGAGGTCGCCGGCGTCCTGGCCTGGTGGACGGCCAACGCCCGGCCGCTGCCGTGGCGCCGTACCCGCGACGTCTACGCGGTGTGGGTATCTGAGGTGATGTCGGCCCAGACGACGGTGGGCCGCGCCGCCGAGGCGTGGCTGCGCTGGATGGCGCGCTGGCCCACGGTGGAGGCGCTGGCCGAAGCGTCGCTGGCTGAGGTGCTGGGTCAGTGGCAGGGGCTGGGCTATCCGCGCCGCGCTCGCGACCTGCGCCGCTCCGCGCGGATAGTGGCCGCCACCGGCTGGCCGGAGGACCTGGAGACGCTGCCGGGGGTCGGGCCCTACACCGCGGCGGCGGTGCGCTGCTTCGCCCGCGAGGAGCCCGTGCTGCCGATGGACGTCAACGTTGCGCGCGTGCTGAGCCGCCGCTTTCCTGGCGGGCTCGACATCGCCCGTGACCCATGGCGCGCGGGCCAGGCGCTGATGGAGTTCGGGCAGCGCATCTGCACCGCCCGCCCGCGGTGCGGAGAGTGTCCGGTGCGGGCGGGGTGCGCCGGTTCCGGCGCGGTCGGCCCGGGCGCCGCCGGCGCCCGCTCCGCGCGCCGCCCGCAGCCGTTCGAGGGCAGCGCGCGCCAGCGCCGCGGTCGGTTGCTGCGCCGGGTGCTGGCCGAGGGGGCGGTGGCGGTCGATGAGGAGGATCGCCCGATCGCTGTCGGGCTCGCCCGCGACGGGCTCGCCGTGCTCAGCGGCGGACGCCTGACCGCTCCGCGCTGACGCTGTGACGCCGCGTCGGTGTCGTCACGCGGCGCGTGTCATCCCCAGCAGCAGCTCGTGCAGGGTGTGTCCGGCCAGCGCGGGATGGCGGAGTTGCTTGCCGGAGTTGACCGTGTACTGGCTGCGCCGGCCGACGCGCACCCGCGTCAGATATCCCTCCTCCACCAGCTCGGAGACGAGCTTGTGGGTGGCTCGCTCGGTGATGCCGATGGCGTTGGCGATCTCGCGCAGCGTGGCGTGGGGGTGCTCATCGATGTAGACGATCACGTTGCCGTGATTGGAGAGAAAGGTCCAGGTCACGAGCAGCACTCTTCCCGTCGTGGCGGCCGCTCAAAACTGTTCGCTGAAAGAAATCGCATGAACCCCAACCCATGAACGTGAAATCCATGAATTTCAGTTCAAGGATCTGGACGGAATGCCGATGGGATGGTCGGCAGGACCCCCTCGAACGGATCGGAGCCTCTTTCATGAAGCTGCTTGGAAAGCGGCGGCTCATCTTTGCCGCCGTCACGGTCATGGCGCTTGGAATCGTCAGTCTCGGCTACGCGGCCTGGACCTCCTCCGGCAATGGATCGGGCGTTGCCAAGGCCTCGACTGCCCAGGCGCTGAGCAGCGTGACCGTGTCGGCGGCGAGCGCCGGCCTGTACCCCGGCGCAACCGCCGACCTCACGCTCAAGCTGTCGAATCCCAACCCCTACCCGATCACCATCACCGACGTCACCGGCAACGGGACCGTCACCGCCGATTCCTCGCACTCGACGTGCGGGCAGGACGCGACTCATCCGACCGGCGTGACCTACACCGACCAGCACAACCTGACCATCTCGATCCCCGCCAACGGGAGCAGCCAGGTGGCGGTGGCCAACAGCGTGCATATGAGCAATACCTCTGACAACAGCTGTCAGGGAGCCACGTTCACCATCCCGGTGAGCCTGAACGGGTCCAGCGCCGCGACCTCCTAACGCGCGCCTCGATCCCCGACGGCCCCAGCCTTCTGTGAAGCGGATATCGACGATCGTCGTCGCGGTGGTCGCGCTCCTCCTGGGCGCGACCACCTATGCCGCTGTCACGCGCCCGGGGTCGTCCACGCGCACGGCCAAGCCACGGCATGCGCTGACCGTCACCGCCAAGATGTCGGGGCTGCTGTACCCCGGCAGCATCCGGCCTCTCAGACTGCGCGTCAAGAACCTGCTGCCGCGCAAGGTCAAGGCGCTGGCGGTGGACGTCAAGGTCGGAAAGCCCACCGGCAGATGCCCGGCATGGGCGGTGGTGGGGGGCCGATTCGCCGTGCGCGTGACGCTCCCGCGCGGGGCCACCCGGACGGTGTGGGCCTCGCTGCGCATGCTGCCGTCCTCGCCGAACGCCTGCCAGGGCGCGCAGATCCCGCTGTCGTTCTCGATGACCCTGGACGGACGACCGTGAGGCGTCTGGGCCGCTGGCTGACCGTCACGGTCCTCGCGATCTCAGCCGGTCCGGCAATCGCCCAGGCCGCTTGGTCGGGCACCGGCAGCGGCACCGGCCAGGCCGTCGCGGCCGCGCTGGGCGCCGGCGGCACGCCGACGGTGAGCGTGACCGGGCGCAGCGTGACGGTGAGCTGGTCGGCCACCATCCTGCAGGGCCAGAGCGCCGACGACTACACGGTCAAGCGCTATGACTCCAGCGGCACGGCTCAGACGGTGGGTTCGGGATGCGCGGGCACCATCACCACGCTCAGCTGCACCGAGTCCTCCGTGTCGGCCGGGAGCTGGACCTACACCGTGACCCCGTCGCTGCACTCCTGGAGCGGGAGCGAGAGCCCTCGCAGTGCCTCGGCCACGGTCCAGAGCCCGGCGCTCGGCGTCACCTCGGCGACCACGCTGACGAGCCTGCCGGCGACGGTCACCGCCTCGGTGTCGGGCTTCGCCCCGAGCCAGACGGTCACCTTCAGGCTGGACAGCGCCACCGGGACGACGCTCACGAGCACGCTGTCGCCCACGTCGGTTCCCGCGAACGGCGCCGCCACCGCGACCATCACCATGCCGGCCGGCACGGCGCAGGGAGCGCACACGATCTATGCCGTCGGCAGCGGCGGCGACAGCGCGACCGCCTCGCTCACCGTCACCCGGCCCACCGTCACCGGCGCCGCGATCGCCCGGTCCGCGGGGGGTGTCTCGGGCGCGATCAAGCAGGGCGGCGCCTACTACGTCTATGCCAACGTCACCGGCTCGGGCACCCCACCGGCAGGGCTGGGCTCCCTGACCGCCAATGTCAGCACCGTCACCACCGGCCAGACGACGGCCGCCCTCTCGAGCGGCAGCTGGACGGTCGGCGGTCAGACCTATGACTACCGCAGCGCTCAGCTCACCGCCAAGAGCACTCTGGCGGCGGGCACCGACACCTTCACGATCACGATGACCGATACCGCCGGCACCGCCACGACGACCTCCTACTCGGTGACCGTGGACAACACGGCCCCGCGCGCCAGCAACATCCAGACCGCCAACGTGGCCGGGGGCATCGCGGGCAAGGCCGAGCTGGGGGACACCATGACCCTCACCTACAGCGAGGCCATCGATCCCACCACGGTCGAGTCGAGCTGGAGCGGCGCCTCGACGCCGGTCATCGTCAAGATCATCGACGGCGGCTCCGCTGATGACACCCTGCAGGTGCTCAACGCCTCGACGTCCGCCGTCCTGCCCTTCGGCACGATCGATCTCGGCCGCAAGGACTACGTGACACAGACGATCACCTTCGGCGCCTCAGCCACCAGCTCGACCATGCTCGACAGCGCCGGGGCGATCACCCTCACACTCGGCACGCCCAGCGCCGGGGCCGGGACCGCCGCCGGGACCGGGGCGATGACCTGGACGCCGTCGGCCACCGTCACCGATGCGGCCGGCAACGCGGCCAGCACCTCGGTCTTGACCGAGAGCGGCACCGCAGACAAGGAGTTCTAGTGTCTTGAGTTGTTAATTCGTGAGCAGTCTCGGGAGTGGCTGGGCGTGGCTGGCGGGGGGCGACGACCTGAGTCGTACTGGTGGTCCGGCGTGGTCGTCGCCTCCCGTCAGGCGCGTCCAGACGCCGCGAGGCTGCCACCGAATTAGCGACTCACGACAC
>DASXJW010000015.1:0-67897 GCA_036497165.1 Solirubrobacteraceae bacterium | reverse complement strand
CTCAACGAGCCAGTCCTCAGCCGTGCGTTTGGTGTAGTAGCCCGCCGGAGGCCGCCCTCGGCCGCTCCATGCCGGCCCGAGAGCCTTCTGGCCCTGGCGGCCGGAAGCCAGTCGCCAACGCGCGTACCAGACCGGCCCGCGCTTGCGTTCGACTCGCCTGACGCTGCCGGACACGCGCTGCATGAGGCGAAGGCTACGCCCTTGCCCGGAGCCATTCTCGCGACATATTTGTGACACCTTGAGGAGTCAATAAACTTCTAGGCAAAGAAAAAGAGTAAGCGTTCAGTTGGTCGGGGGGACATAACACCGCTCCGTCGAAATTTGTGGGTGTGGAGCGGCGCGAGGCTGAGGCGATCTATGCGGCCGGTCGGGAGGCGGTCGTCGAGGTGTTGTTGCGGATGGATCGCCAGATCCAGTCGTTGACTGGGCGGGTGGAGCGGTTAGAGCGGGAGTTGGCCAAGAACTCCAAGAACTCGTCGCGGCCGCCGTCCAGCGACTCGCCGAGCACGAAGCAGCGCGGCAGGCCGGCGCGGCCGAAGGGACCGTCGGGCAAGAGCCAGGGAGGGCAGCCCGGGCATGAGGGCAGGGGCCGGGAGTTGTTGCCGACGATGGCCGCCGATGAGGTGGTTGTGCACTGGCCGGCGGGCTGTGAGTGCGGCCATGTGTTCTGCGCCGCAGAGTGCGTCGCGGTCGGTGATCCGGTGCGCCATCAGGTCGAGGAGCTGCCGCAGATATCGACGATTGTGGTCGAGCATCAGTGCCCGCGGGTGCGCTGCCCGGGCTGCGGGCGGCGTCAGCGCGCACAGCTGCCTACGCAGATCGCGGCCAGCGCGTTCGGGCCGCGGTTGCAGGCGGCGATCGTGACGGTCTCGGTGCGTAACCGGATCTCGCGTCGTGACGCGGTCGAGTTAGTCGAGCAACTGTTCGGCGCGCGGATCAGCACCGGCACGATCGACGCGATTCTCGCGCGGGCCGCTGACGCGCTGGCTGACCCCTATGAGGATCTGCTGGATCGCGTGCGCGCGGCTCGGGCGATCAACATGGACGAGACCGGCTGGCGGCTGCAGGGTGCCCAGCGCACGCTGTGGGGAGCGTTTACCGAACGCCACGCCGTGCTTCAGGTCACCAACAGCCGCCACGAGGAGCACGCCCGCGCGATCCTGGGCGACACCACAGCAGTCGTGTGCTCTGACCGCTGGTGGGCCTATAACCACCTGCCCGTCGCGCGCCGGCAGGTTTGTTGGTCACATGTGCAGCGCGACTTCCAAGCCCAGTTTGAAGGCATCGGTGCCGAGCACGAACTGGGCAAGGTCGGGCTGGAGATATGCGATGAGCTGTTCTTTGCCTACGAGGCCTTCCAACACACCCGCGATCGCCGCCAGCTGACGCGCGTCATCCGTCGCCTGCAGCGCCGCCTCAAGCCAATCCTGCGCACCTACGCCGCCAAGAAGCCTCGCTACAAGCGCACCCGCGGCCTCGCGAAGAACCTGCTCAAGATCTGGACAGCCCTGTGGACGTTCGCCAAGGTCAAGAGCGTCACCCCGACCAACAATCACGCCGAGCGCGCGCTGCGCGGCGCGGTCATCTACCGCAAGCTCTCACTCGGCAGCCAATCAGCCGACGGCGAAACTCGGATCGCCCGATTGCTGTCGGCGCACACCACCTGCCGCCTCCAAGCCCGCAGCCTGTTCGACTACCTCGCCGACGTAATCACCCACCACGCCCGCGGCGCCTCGGTCCCCCTGCTGGCCTGACTCAGCCGTTGCCTGACCGCACCGACCAACTGAACGCTTACCATATTACGCCGATTTGCAGGAAAAAATGGATGGACGTGCGGTATCGTACACGGCGGTAGCGTCATGGTCGACCCGTCCGCATCGTTCACGCCGACCGCCCTCCGCTCCCTCGATGGAGCCAGGAGTTGAGGGCTCCAGGATGATGAGTCTGTCCGTCCGCCAATCGCCGTTCGAAGAGGACAGCGCGTTGCCGGCGCTCCTGCGTCCCAACGACGTGGCACGCCTCTTCTCCGTGTCGCGTGCCTGGGTGTACGAGGCGGCGCGAACGGGCCGCATCCCATCAGTGCGACTCGGCGGTGACGACGGGCCGCTGCGGTTCGTCGCCTCCGACCTCGAGCAGTGGCTCGCTGACGCCCGCGCCAGTTGGCGACCCGGTCGGTCCTGGCACCAGGAGCCGGCTTCGAAACGCGAGCCGGCGCCAGTCGTGCTGATCCACGGCCGTCGCTGCTCTAACGCTGCTTGGCGGCGGCGCGGGCGATCGCTTCCTCGGTGGCGATCGCGCCGGCCGCGAGCACGTGGCGCTCGAGATGCCCGTAGTAGCGCTCGGTGGTGCCGATGTCGGCATGTCCGAGCTGGCGCTGCACGTACATGAGCGAGTTGCCGGCCGCCAGCCATGCGGCGGCGGCGGTGTGGCGAAGGGCATGCAGCGGCATGTCACGTAGGGCGGCGTCCTGAAGGGCCTGCTTGTGCCAGTCGCGGGAGATGGTGGTGCGATCCATGGCTTCGCCGACCCCGGCACTCCCAGCGGCCCTGGCTGCGCTTGGCGGCGCGGACCGGCATGACGAACACGAGCGCGGCTCCCGCTTGTCCGGTAACGAACTCGCGGCGCCGGTCGAGCTGAGTGCGGAGGACGAGGGTTGTCCGTGGTCCGATCTCGACCGAGCGGAAGCGGTCTGACTTTGTCGAGCCGACGGTCGCTTTCTTGCGGGAGCGGTAGACGACGATCACCCCGCCGCTGTCGTCCAGTTCCAGGTCGCCCATCCTCAGCGCCAATGCCTCCGAGATTCTCAATCCGCTCCCGATCAGGACCTCGGCGAGCGGGCGATAGACGTCCGAGCATGAGTCGAGGTAGGTCGGGATCTCGTGGAGGCGTAGGTACTCGCGCTCGATGTGGGCGGCGGGGAGCCGGTCGACGCGCAAAGCGGGATTGGCAGCGATGAGCCCGTCCTCGACAGCGTCGTTGAGGCAGACCACGAGGGTGACCAGGGCGTTGTTGACCGTCTTGGCTGCGAGCTCGCCGGCCTCCACGGCTTCGGCCTGGTCGGCGATGAACGAGCGGACGTCGTCGACCGACAGCGCTCCTAGCCGCCTGTCGGCGAAAGCAGGGAGCAGACGCTTTCGGCCGTTGATCTCGTAACCGCTCCAAGTGCCTTCCTCGAGGTACGGGCGCCGGCGGGCGAGCCAGCGCTCCCAGAAGCGGCCGAAGGTCTCGGTGGTGTGGACGACCTCACGGCGCTCGACCTGCTCGATGAGCCGACGGCGTCCGTCGGCCGCGGCCCGCTGGCTGGTGAACCCGCGCTTAGACGTCTGACTGCCGTCACTCCGGCGCACGACGAACCGCCAGCGGATCCCCTCGCGCGTCGCGTAGGAATAGACGCCCGATCCGCCCCGGGCGGTGGACGACCGGCGGGCGGCGGGGGAAACCTCGCGCAGCGCCTCGTCGTACGCGCGAGCCGCCTCTTCAGATGCAAAGCGCCTTGCTCGCCGGGTGCCTGAGCCGTCCCGCCACCGGACCTCCCACGCGCCGCGGTCCTGACGAACGCTCACCTAGCGTCTCCATAGCCGCCGGCGTACGTCCAACGTGTTGCCCAGTGGACGTACAAAAGGGACGTATTGTTGCCACGTGACAACAATACGTCCAGCCGCGGATGCTCGCAACGGCTGTCTGCGGGCAAGAAAAAAGCCCTGCATTGCGGGGCTTTCTCCAATGCGCCCGAGAGGACTCGAACCTCCACGGACCATACAGTCCACAAGGCCCTCAACCTTGCGCGTCTACCAATTCCGCCACAGGCGCGTGGGCGCGCAGTATAGACCGGCACGGCGGTTGGGGCGGGACGCGCCTGGCTCGGACGGGGGTCGGCGCGGCGCCTTGGCGTTGCTCCGCCGGTTCTGTGCCCGGCAAGCGTGACCCACCCGCCAAGGCGGATTTTGCAGGGTCATTGCTTGTGTCCGTCCGCGGGGGGCGCTACCTTTGCGAACACATGTTCGACGGCGGCCTCGCGGGCTGACCCGGTAAAGGAGTGGACCGCATGGACTTGACCAAGCGACAGCAGGAAATCTTCGACTTCATCAAGCGCTACTCGGCCAAGTACGGCTATCCCCCGACGGTGCGCGACATCGGGAAGGCGGTCGGCCTGGCCTCGTCGTCAACGGTGCACGCGCACCTGTCCAACCTGGAGAAGGTGGGGCTCCTGCGCCGGGACCCGACCAAGCCGCGCGCCCTCGAGCTGCTCGACCGCGCCGCCGCCGGCGTGCAGGCGGGGGTGCAGACGTTCCTGCAGCCGGGGCTGCCGCTGGTGGGGCAGGTCGCCGCGGGTCAGCCGATCGTGGCGGAGGAGAACATCGAGGAGTACATCCAGACTCCGGCGTTCGCGGGCGGCGCGGACGGCGAGTTCCTGCTCCGGGTGCGCGGCGACTCGATGGTCGACGCGGGCATCATCGAGGGCGACCTGGTCGTGGTCCATTCGCAGGACCACGCGCAGGACGGCGACATCGTGGTCGCGCTCGTAGGGGAGGAGGCGACGGTGAAGCGGTTCTTCCAAGAGGAGGACCACATCCGCCTGCAGCCGGAGAACGCGGCGATGGAGCCGATCCGCACCCGTGACGTGCGGGTGCTGGGCAAGGTCGTGGGATTGATGAGGAACATCTCGTGAGTGCGCTGGCGCTGGAGCCGCGCGTGGCCCGCGGCTCGGACCGTGTGGGGGTGCAGGACGCCCGGAGGGGCGTCGCGGATTTGGGCGGCGAGCCGACCCTGGACGCCCTGGTGTCCGGGGTATGGGAGGGACTCGCCGCCCATAAATCCGTCGCCTGTCCGCTGTGCCGCCATGAGATGACGCCGGACTACGGGGCGCACGCGCGCCCGATCGGCGGAAGCTGTCGGGACTGCGGGACGCGGCTGAGCTGACGGCCCGGCTCCGGCGCGTAGGTGGCGGCGCCGAGCGCGCGTTCCGGGTGGGGCCGCCGGCAGGGTCGGCGCCGGGGGGGCGTGGTGGCCGGCGCCCCCGCGGCGTGAACCGGCGTGCCGGGTGGCGGCAGTACCGACGGCTGGGGAGGGGGTGGCCGGCGGTGGGCGGCGCGACTATCCTGGTAGGTGCAGGCCGAGCAGTCGCGGAGGTTCAGCCTTCGAGGAAAGTCCGGACATCACAGGGAAGGGTGGTCGATAACACCGACCCGGGGAAACCCGCGGGAAAGTGCCACAGAAAAGACACCGCCTAAGCCTGAGGCCGCTGCAGCGCTTCAGGCCGGTAAGGGTGAAATGGTGCGGTAAGAGCGCACCGGCGTCGCGGTGACGCGGCGTGCCAGGTAAACCCCACCCGATGCTAGGCCAAGCAGGACCGTTTGTAGGTGACCCGCCAAGGTCCGGGTAGGCCGCGCAGATGGATGACTGCTCTCGACAAGATCCGGCTTACAGGCCTGCTACGGAAAAGCCCCGCTCCGGCGGGGCTTTTCTATTGACGTGAGCGCGGCTGGCTCGCCGCGCCCGCAGCGATTCGCCGCAACGCCTCGCCGCTGAGCCGGTGAAGCTCCCACTCCGACAGGCGCTCGGCGCCAACGCGCTCATAAAAGCCGAGGGCCAAGTCGTTCCAATCCAGCGCATGCCACTCCAGGCGCGGGCAGCCGCGCTCCAGCGCCAGCGCCGCCAGGTGCGACAACAGCGCGCCGCCCGCGCCGAGGCGGCGGTGGCGCTCCGGGACGTAGAGGTCCTCCAGCCAGATCCCTGCCGCACACTCCCACGTGGAGAAGGTGCCGTGAAACACGGCGAACCCGACCGCCTCGCCGTTGACCTCGGCCATCAGCGCCTCTGCGCTTGGCCGGTCGCCGAACAACGCCTCGGCGAGCATCTCGGGCGTGCCCGTCACCCCCTCGGGCTCGCGCTCGTACACCGCGAGCTCGACGATGAAGGCATAGATCTGGGGCACGTCGTCAGGAGTTGCCGCCCGCACGCGCACCGCGGCGGAGGCGCCCAGGCCCTCGCCCGACGGGCCCTGCCCGCCGCCGAAGACGCCCTGCCCGGCGCCGGTCGGCTCGCCGGCGGGGCTCACTCCGAGCGCGGGGGCGCGATCTCGCGCTTGAGGATCTTGCCCGTCGGCCCCTTGGGCAGGTCGTCCACCAGCCACACGAGCCGCGGGTACTTGTAGGCCGCCACCTGCTCCTTTACGTAGTCGCGCAGCTCGTCAGGGGTGGTGGTGGCGCCGTCCTTGAGGGCCACGGCGGCGCCGATCTCCTCGCCGTACTCGTCGTGGGGCACCCCCAGCACCGCGGCCTCGCGCACGTCGGGATGCTCGTAGAGGACCTCCTCGACCTCGCGCGGGTAGACGTTGTAGCCGCCGCGGATGATCAGCTCCTTCTTGCGGTCCACCACGTAGAAGTAGCCGTCCGCGTCGACCCGGCCCATGTCGCCGGTGTGCAGCCAGCCGTCGATGATCGTCTCCGCAGTCGCCTCGGACCGCTGCCAGTAGCCCTTCATGACGTTGTAGCCCCGGATGACGATCTCGCCGACCTCGCCCTGGAGCACCTCGTTGCCATCGTCGTCGACGACCCTCATCTCCACGTTCTTGATCGGGGTCCCGATCGACCCGGGCTTGCGCTCGCGGTCAGCGTGGTTGAACGACGCCACCGGCGAGCTCTCCGACAGGCCATAGCCCTCCAGGATCTTGCAGCCGAAGGCCTCATCGAACCCGTGGAGCAGCTCGACCGGCATGGCCGAGCCGCCCGACCCGCAGAGGCTCAGGGAGCTGACGTCGTAGGACTCGCGATCGGGGTGGTGCAGCATCGCTCCGTACATCGTGGGCACGCCCTGGAAGACGTTGACCTTGTCGCGCTGCATGATCTCCAGGGCCTTGCCGGGATCGAATCGGGGGATGAGCGTCAGGGTGCCGCCGCCGCCCACCGTCGCGTTCATGCCGCAGGTCTGACCGAACGAATGAAAGAGCGGCAGCGCGCCGAGCACGATCGCCTCGCTGCCGAGGTCGAACAGCTCCCGCGAGCCCTCGGCGTTGAGGGTGAGGTTGGAGTGGGTCAGCTCCGCGCCCTTGGGCTGCCCCGTCGTGCCCGACGTGTAGAGGAGGACGGCGGTATCGTCATCGCCGGTGTCGGCAACGCTGGTGTCCGGCGCAGCGGCGCCCACCTGGTGCTCGAACTCCCCGGGCGTCACCGCCAGGAACTCCGCGCCCGCCTCGGCAGCCCCGGCCTGGGCCTCCTCCGCGAAGCCGTGCCAGGCGAACAGGAGCTTGGCCCCGGAGTCGGACAGGTAGTAGGCCACCTCGCGCTTCTTGAGCAGCGGGTTCATCGGCACCACGACGCCGCCGGCCCGCAGCACCCCGTAGTAGATCACCGGGAAGTACGGGACGTTGGGCAGCATGATCCCGACCCGATCGCCGCGCTGGAAGCCGTGCTCCTGCAGCAGGCCGACGATGTGGGCGCTGGCCCCGTCGAGCGCGGCGTAGCTCAGCTCGATGCCATCGAGCTTGATCGCGACGTGGTCGGGGTCGCGCTCCGCGGAGGCGATCAGGATGCCGGCGAGGTTCATGGGCCGCGCTACTCGCCCGTGAACTCGGCCGGGCGCTTCTGCAGGAAGGCCAGGACGCCCTCGGCGAAGTCGCGCGACGCCGCGCGCTCCTGCTGCACGTCGGCCTCGAGGTCCAGCAGCTCGCCGAATCCGTCGTAGGCTCGCGCGTTGATCGTCCGCTTGATGGCGGCGTAGGACCCGGGGGGTCCGGCGGCCAGGCGCCCAGCGAGGGCTCCCGCCTCGGCCTCGAGCTCGCCGTCGTCGGCGATCCGGTTGACCAGGCCCCAGTCCAGCGCCGTCTCTGCGCCGATCCGCTCGCCCAGATACGCGATCTCAAAGGCGCGGGCATGACCGATGCGCTCCACCAGCGTCTGCGAGGCGCCGCCGTCCAAGCCCAGTCCGATGTTGACGAAGGCCATGAGGAAGTAGGCCGACCGGGCGGCGACGATCAGGTCGGCGGCCAGCGCCAGCGAGCAGCCGATGCCCACCGCCGGGCCGTTGACGGCGGCGATGACGGGCTTGGGCACGGTCCGCACCCGCATGATCAGCGGGTGATAGACCTCGCGCAGCGGGCCGCGGACGTCGGGCTTGCCGTCGGCGCCGGCGACCCCGGCGCGCAGGTCCGCACCCGAGGAGAACGCCCGCCCGGCCCCGGTGAGAACGATCGCTCGCACCTCGGGATCAGCGGCGACGTCGTCGATGGCCTGAGTGAGCTCCTCGCCGAGCTGGCGGGTCCAGGCGTTCAGCGCGTCGGGGCGGTTGAGGACGAGCCAAGCGACGCCGTCCCCGCGCCGGCACTCGATCGTTTCGAGGTTGAGCACGCTCATCGTCGGGCAGCGGACAATAGCGCCCGGCCCCGGATCCGGTGGCATCGAGGCACGAGGATCAGCGAAGATGTGGGCGACGAGGATGGAGCTGCTGCCCAAGACGATCACGGGACCGGTCGGCCGCCTCGGCGCTGCGGCCCAGAACGCGCTGGAGGTCGCGCGCTTCGGTGGTCTGGCCACCGATGAGCAGCCGTCGCCCTACCAGGTGGTGGCCGAGCACCGCGTCTACAAGCTGCGGCGCTACTACCGCGGCTCCGACGGGGATGCGCCGGCCGACGCCGGCCCGCCGGTGCTCCTGGTGCCGCCGATGATGCTGGCCACCGAGATCTATGACGTCTCGCCCGCCACCAGCGCAGTGACCCTCCTGCACGAGCACGGGGTCGACCCCTGGGTGGTGGACTTCGGCGTCCCCGAGCGCGAGGAGGGCGGCCTGGAACGCACGCTCGCCGACCACGTCATCGCGATCTCAGAGGCCGTGGACCGCGTCCGGGAGGCCACGGGGCGCGACGTGCACCTGGCCGGCTATTCGCAGGGAGGAATGTTCTGCTACCAGGTCGCGGCCTACCGGCGCAACGACGGGCTCAGCTCGCTCGTCACCTTCGGCAGCCCGGTCGACACCCGCCTGGGGATGCCGTTCGGATTGCCCGAGCAGTTCGCGTCGGGGCTTGCCGGCGTGATCGCAGATGTCTTCCGCGCGTCGGCGCTGCCCGCCTGGTTCAGCCGCAACGGCTTCCGGCTCCTGGATCCGGTCAAGTCAACGCGGAACCGGATCGAATTCATCATGCAGCTGCACGACCGTGAGGCGCTGCTGCCGCGGGAGGGTCAGCGCCGCTTTCTGGAGGGCGACGGGTGGGTCGCCTGGCCGGGGCCTGCGCTGGCCGACTTCGTCAGCCAGTTCATCGCCCACAACCGGATGCTCGAGGGTGGGTTCGTGGTCGGCGAGCGGCTGCTCACCCTGGCCGATATCCGCTGCCCGATCCTGTCAGTGATCGGGACCGTCGACGAGATCGCACCGCCCCCGGGCGTGCGCGCCATCCGCCGGGCCGCCCCGCGAGCCGACGTCTACGAGCTCGCGCTGCACGCCGGGCACTTCGGGCTGGTCGTGGGCTCCACGTCCAATCAGCTGACGTGGCCGACGGTGGCGGGCTGGGCGCGGTGGCGAGACGGCGAGGGTGAGCTGCCCGAGGACGTCCGCCCCGCACCCGAGGAGCCGGCGGCCGACGCGATTGCGCCGCGAGACCGCATCCGCAACCGCGCCGGCTACGGGCTGGAGCTCGCCGGCGCGGTGAGCTCGGGCATCGCCCGCTCGATGGCCGGCGGCGTGCAGCGCACGACACGCAGCATGCGCGAGCTGGCCCGTGAGGCTGCGGGCGCCCTGCCGCAGCTGGCCCGACTCGACCAGATCCAGCCGAGCACCCGCATCTCGCTGGGCCTGCTGGTGGAGGAGCGGATGCAGCGCGGCCCCGACGACACCCTGTTCCTCTTCGAGGACCGCGCCTACAGCGCCGGCGAGGTCAACCAGCGCATCGACAACATCGTGCGGGGGCTGATCTCCATCGGGGTGCGCCAGGGCGAGCACGTCGGCGTGCTGATGGGATCGCGCCCGAGCGCGCTGGCCGTGGTCACTGCGCTGAGCCGGCTGGGCGCCGTCGCCGTGATGCTCCGTCCGGACGGCAACACCGCGCGCGAGGCATCGCTGGGCCAGGCGCGGCGGATCATCGCGGATCCCGAGCGCGCTGCCCAGGCGGCGGGGCTCGGGACGGTGCACACCTTCGTGCTCGGTGGCGGGGGCGGCGCGCGCGACCTGCGGGTGCCGCTGACCACCGACATGGAGCAGATCGATCCGACCACGGTGACGCTGCCGGCCTGGTATCGCGCCAACCCGGGGCGCGCCTCCGATCTCGCCTTCATCCTCTTCACCGGCGAAGGCGACCACGTGCGGATGAGTCGCATCAGCAACCGGCGCTGGGCCACGTCGGCCTTCGGGACGGCCTCGTCGGCGGCGCTGTCGAGCGGGGACACCGTGTATAGCGTGACGCCGCTCTACCACCCGTCGGGCCTGATGATGAGCATTGGCGGCGCCATCGCCGGTGGCGCCCGACTGGCGATGGCCTCGCGTTTTGCGCCGGCGACGTTCTGGGACGAGGTCCGCCGCTACGGCGTGACCGTGACCTCCTACACCTGGACCCTGCTGCACGACCTCGTCGCCGCCGACCCCCACCCCGGCGAGCGCGGGCACCCTGTGCGGCTGTTCATCGGCTCGGGCATGCCGCGTGGGCTGTGGCGCCGGGTGCAGGAGCGCTTCCACCCGGCGCGGGTGGTGGAGTTCTATGCCTCCACGGAGACCGGCGTGATCCTCGTCAACCTACGCGACGCCAAGCCGGGGGCGATGGGCCGCCCACTGCCCGGCACCCCCGAGGTCCGCCTGGCGGCCTATGACCCGGACTCCGCGCAGCTCATCCTCGGTCGCGGAGGCTTCGTGCGCCAGTGCAAGGCCGACGAGGTGGGGATCCTCGTTGCCCGCGTTCGCCCTGGCGACACCTCGGTGACGCCGATGCGAGGCGTCTTCGCCCGCGATGACGCGTGGCTGTCCACCGGGGACCTGTTCCGCCGCGACGCGGACGGTGACTACTGGCGCCTGGACGGGGTCTACGACGTCATCCACACGGCGTCGGGGCCCGTGCTCGCCGCGCCGATCCGCGATGCCCTGGGCGATCTGCCGGCCGTAGACCTCGCCGTCGCCTACTGCGTGCGCCCGTCGCCCGACAAGCCCGAGCTCGCCGCCGCGGCGGTCACGCTGCGTCCCGGTCACGAACTGACCGCGGAGACCGTGTCTGGAGCCCTCCTCGAACTCGAGGAAGGCCACCGTCCCGCGATCGTCCGCGTCGTCGACGAGATCCCGGTGACCACGTGGTACCGACCGCTGGCCGCGCCACTGCGCGAGGCCGGCCTGCCCGACCCCGCCCACGGACCGGCCTGGTACCTGGACCGGAGCGGCCGGCGCTACCGCCCGCTCACGGAGGCGGCGCGACAGCGTCTCTCAGGCGGGAAGTGACTCGCCGGAGTACAGCTTGACCACGCGGATCGCGCCGGGCGGCGACGCGTTGATGCACAGCTGGCACAGGACGCACTCGTCGAGATTCTCCTGCACGATCTCCACGCCGTGCTCGCCGGCCTTGAAGATGTCGACGGGGCAGACGCCCTCCAGCTTTGTGGCCAGCTCGGGATCGGCGCCCGCGGTGGGATCGACCTCGACATCGATGAACGTGCCGGCCATCAGTCCTCCGTCACCTGGAGTCTGTCGGTGACGAGCGCGGGGATGTCCTCGATGCGCTCGGCCACGGTGATGCCGGCGGCTCCGAGGCGGGCGATCTTCTCGGTGGCGGTGTCCTCCTTGCCCTCCACGATCGTCCCGGCGTGCCCGAAGCTCATGCCCGGCATCTCGTCCATGAAGCGCCCGGCCATGAAGGCGACGATGGGCAGGCGGGAGTCGTTCTCGGTCACCCACGCGGCCAGCTCGGCCTCCATGCGTCCCCCGGGCTCGGTGTAGATGACGATCGCCTGGGTGTCGGCGTCGGCCTCGAACAGCGGCATGAGCTCGGCGTAGCTGGAGCCGATGATCGCGTCACCGCCGATGGAGACGGCGGTGGACTGGCCCAGGCCCGCGGCGCTGAGCGTCGAGGACATCTCGGTGGTCATGCCGCCCGAGCGGGAGATCACGCCGACGTGACCGGGCCGATAGGACTTGGCGGCGTCCTTGGCCGGGCCCCCGATACCGCCCATCTTGATCACCTCGGGGACGATGATGCCCAGGCAGTTGGGGCCGATGATGCGAGCGCCGTGCTCGGCGGCGAGCTCCACCATCTGCGCCACGTCGCCCCGGGGGATGCGCTCGGTGACGATCACCACCAGCTTGACCCCGTTCTCGATCGCCTCGAATACGGCGTCCTTGGTGAAGGCGGGGGGGACGGTGACCACGGAGCCGTCGATCGGCCCGCCGTTGTGCGCGACCGCCTGGGCCACGGTGTCAAAGACGGGCACGCCGTGCACATCGCGGCCCAGCCGGCCGGGGGTCACGCCGCCCACGATCTTGGCTCCGGCGCCGTAGTCCAGGCACTCGCGGGTGAGGTTGACGGCCTCGCGGCCGGTGATGCCCTGGACGATGAAGGTGGTGTCGGCGTCGACGAGGATGCTCATCAGACGTCGGTCTCCCCGCCGATGCCGGCGGTCGTCTGGGGGAAGTCCTCCCCGCCGGGGACCGACGCGGCGGCCGCGGGCGCGCCCTGGATGCGCTGCACTGCGCGGCGGGCGGCCTCGTTGAGCGACACCGAGCGGTCGGCATAGGGGACGCCGTAGCGCTCGAGGATCTGAAAGCCCTCCTCCTCCCAGGCGCCGGGGATGCGGAAGATGGCGATCTTCTCGGCGGGGTCATAGCCGAGCTCCAGGCAGGCCTTGATCACCCCGCGCGCGACGATGTCCACGCGCGTGTTGGAGACGATGGACATCATCACCGCGATCTTGTCCACGCCGGGCTTTTGCAGCACGAGCTTGGCCAGGCCGCAGGCCTTGGCCACCGACGGGTTGCCGCCGATTTCGCAGTAGTTGGCCGGATCCCCGCCGTGGGCGCGGACGGCGTCAAACAGGGTGAGCGAGCCGCCGCCGGCGCCGATGACCAGGCCGAGGTTGCCGGAGAACTCGGTTACGTTTCCGGCCACACCACGGTGGTCCTGGGCGTCCACGGCCTCGCCGGCCAGCTCAAACGCAGTCGCCTCGCGAGCCTGACGGGTCTCCTCCTCACCCACGCCGAGCTCGGAGAGCAGCGCCTTCTGCCGGGGGCGCGCCTCGTTCTCCATGTCCATGTGGGCGTCAAGGGCGAGGAACGAACCGTCCTCGAGTTCGCCCAGCGGGTTGATCTCCGCCAGAGTCATGTCGTAGCGCAAGAACAGCCGCGCCAGGCGGGCGACGATGGGGGTGAGACGGTTCAGGGCCGAGCCGGTGACGCCCAAGGAGGCGATGATCTGCTTGGCCTGCCAGTCGGCAAACGGAGTCCGCGTGGAGAAGTGGGCGCGGGCGACGTGGCCAGGGTGCTCTGACGCCACCTGCTCGATGTCGATCCCGCCCATGTCAGAGAAGAGGATCACGGGACGCTTGCGGATCCCATCCCACACGACCCCGGCGTAGTACTCGTGCTTCACGGCCGCCTTTGAATCCACCAACACGCCGCGGGGCATGTGGCCGTTGATCTCCAGGCCCAGGACGTGCTCGGCATGAACGGCGGCGTCGTCGGGCGTGTCGGCGAACTGAACGCCGCCGGCCTTCATCCGCCCGCCGGTCAGCACCTGGGACTTGATCACCACGGGACCGCCGATGTCGGCGGCGATCCGCCGCGCGTCGTCGGCCGTCGTGGCGAACCCGTGCTTCGCGACCGGGATCCCGGCCTTGGCCACGATCGCCCGCGATTCGTACTCGAAGAAGCGCATCTGGGGCGGGGGAATCTAGCGGTCCTGGCCCGGGCGCGGCGTGCGGTATCGCACACCCGGGACACGCCGTTGCCGCTGATGCGCCGAGTTCTGGGGTGTCAGGGAGGCCCATTCCCGGCGCTCGCTTGCCGCGTCGGCCTCGTCCGATGGCACAAACCCCACAAATTCCACCAACGAAACCATCCTAACTGGAATTATCTGTTTGGTCGGCATAGTGGGCTACTCTGTGTCGATCAACCGTGGAAACCCCATCGACAAAATAGGAATTAGAGGATTGGATGACCAGACGAAGTGAACTGTGGCGGCCGAGGGTGCTCGCTGTCCTGAGCGCCGCTGTGACGGCCATGACAGTGGCCGCCTGCGGAGGGTCCTCCGACACCAACGCTGGTGGTGGCGGCGGTGCGTCGTCCTCGGCGTCGGCCGGCGCCAGCGACCCCAGCACCACCCTCAACCTGGTCGGATACTCCACGCCGAAGAAGGCCTACGACGCGCTGACCACGGCATTCGCCCAGACGAGCGCCGGCAAGGGAGTCGGCTTCAGCCAGTCCTTCGGCGCTTCGGGCTCGCAGAGCCGCGCGGTGGACTCCGGGCAGCCGGCCGACGTGGTGGCGTTCTCCACCACACCCGACATGACGCGGTTGGTCAAGGACAAGATCGTGGCCTCCGATTGGGACGCCAATCCCCAGAAGGGCTTCTCCTCGGACTCGGTGGTGGTATTTGTGGTGCGCAAGGGCAATCCCAAGCACATCAGCACCTGGGATGACCTGATCAAGAAGGGGACCGACGTCATCACCCCCAATCCGTCCACCTCGGGGAGCGCCCGCTGGAACATCCTGGCCGGGTACGGAGCTCAGCTCAAGCAGGGCAAGTCCCCCGCCGAGGCGCTGGCCTACGTGCGCACGCTGATGACCAAGAACGTGTCGACGCAGCCGTCGAGCGCCAGCCAGGCGCTGGCGACGTTCACCACCGGCAAGGGCGACGTCCTGCTCGATTACGAGTCCGACGCCATCGCCGCCGAGAAGGCCGGCGACGCCGTCCAGTACGTCATCCCCAAGCAGACGCTGCTCATCCAGACGCCGATTGCGGTGACGGCCAAGAGCTCGCACCAGACCCAGGCCAAGGCCTTCCTGAACTGGCAGTGGTCCACCGCGGGTCAGACCATCTGGGCCCAGAAGGGCTATCGCCCGGTGGACCAATCGGTGGCGCAGAAGTTCACCTCCGAGTTCCCAACACCGCCGCAGCTGTTCACGATCCAGTACCTGGGCGGCTGGACGAAGGTCAAGAAGACGTTCTTCGACCCCGCGAGCGGGTCCATCACCAAGATCGAGCAGGCGGCGGGGGTGCCCACTGCCTCCAGCTAGCCCAGCCGGCGCACCCGCACCGCCGACCCCGGTCGCTCTGCGGCCGGGGCCGTCGGTGCAGCGCGCCCGGACGGCGCCGCGCAGCACCGTCCGTCCGGGCGGCCTCGCCCTGGGGCTGTCGACGCTCTACCTGAGCGTCATCGTCCTGCTGCCGCTCGCCGCGGTCGCCGTCAAGGCGGTAACCCAGAGCCCGGCGAGCTTCTGGCAGTCGGTCACCAACCCCACGTCGATCAAGGCGCTGGTCATCACCCTGGTGGCGTCGCTGCTGACTGCGGTCATCGGCGCGGTGACGGGGACGCTGGTGGCGTGGGTGCTGGTGCGCGATCAGTTTCCCGGTCGACGGTTCATCAACGCCCTCATCGACCTGCCCTTCGCGCTGCCGACGGTGGTCGCCGGGCTGACGCTGCTGGCGCTGTACGGGCCCGACAGCCCGTTCGGCGTCCACCTCGCGTTCACGCGCGCGATCGTGCTGGTGGCGCTGTTGTTCATCACGCTCCCGTTCGTGGTGCGCTCGGTCCAGCCGGTGCTGCTCGAGCTCGATCGGGAGGTGGAGGAGGCGGCCGCCTCGCTGGGGGCGAGCAACGGCGTCATCTTCCGGCGGATCATCCTGCCGGCGCTGCTCCCGGCAATCCTCTCCGGCGCCGCTCTCGCGTTTGCCCGCGCGGTTGGCGAGATCGGCTCGCTGGTGCTGATCGTGGGCAAGGTCCAGATCGCCAGCATCGTCATCTTCGCTGACATCGAGTCCGACGCTCCCCAGGCGGCGGCCTCGCTGTCGCTGGTGCTGATCGTGGTGTCGCTGATCGTGCTCGTGCTCATCCGCAGGTTGGGAGGTCGCGTTGGTCATTAGCCGTCGAGCCCGACTGTCGCTGCGGGCCACTGCGCTCCTCTACCTGCTGCTGTTGCTGGTCATGCCCGTGGTGGTGGTCTTCTTCAAGACCTTCGAGCACGGCTTTGGCGTCGCCTGGGGCTGGATGACAACGCCCGCCGCCGTCAGCGCGCTGACGCTCTCCCTGCTCATGGCGCTGGTCGCGGTCCCGTTGAACACCATCTTCGGCGTGGTGTGCGCCCTCGTGATCGTTCGGCGGCGCGGGCGACTGGCGGCGGTGCTCGACTCGCTGATCGACCTGCCGTTCCTCGTGTCGCCGGTGATCGTGGGTCTGGCACTCACGCTGGTGTACGGGATTCACGGCTGGTTTGGCACGTGGTTCGCCGACCATGGCGTTCAGATCATCTTCGCCCCCGCAGGCATGGTGCTGGCGACGGTGTTTGTCTCGCTCCCGTTCGTTGTGCGTGAGGTGGCGCCGGTCCTGTTTGAGGTCGGCGACGAGCAGGAGCAGGCCGCGGCCACACTGGGCGCGACGACGTGGCAGACCTTCTGGCGGATCACGCTGCCGTCGATCCGGTGGGGCGTCATCTACGGCGTCATCCTGTCCACCGCCAGGGCGCTGGGCGAGATCGGCGCGGTGCTCGTCGTGTCCTCGCTGGTGGCCGGTTCGACCCTGACCCTGCCGCTGCTCGTCTACCAGCGCGCCGACCAGCCGGGCGCTGACGCCGTCACCGGCGCCTACGCCGCCGCCACCGAGCTCGCCGTGATCTCGCTGGTGGTGCTACTTGCCATGACCGCTTTCAGAGCCAGGAGGCCCGACCCTCGATGAGAATCGACGTCAACGCCATCTCCAAGCACTTCGGTGATTTCACCGCGCTCAACGACGTCTCTCTGGAGGTCCCGGAGGGGTCGCTGACCGCGCTGCTGGGCCCCAGCGGCTCGGGCAAGTCCACGCTGCTGCGGATTATCGCCGGGCTGGAGACGCCGGATTCCGGGAGCGTGATGATCGACGGCAACGACGTCAGCTACGTGATCCCGCAGAAGCGGGGGATCGGCTTCGTCTTTCAGCACTACGCAGCGTTCACGCACATGACGGTGCGCGAGAACGTCGCCTTCGGGCTGCGCATCCGCAAGCGACCCAAGCCCGAGGTGCGCGAGCGCGTCGACGAGCTGCTGGCCCTGGTGGGCCTGACCAAGTGGGCCGAGCAGCGGCCGTCACAGCTGTCGGGCGGCCAGCGCCAGCGCATGGCGCTCGCTCGAGCACTGGCCGTGGAGCCCAAGGTCCTGCTCCTGGATGAGCCGTTCGGGGCGCTCGATGCCACCGTGCGCGCCGAGCTGCGGGCCTGGCTGCGGCGGCTCCACGACGAGCAGCACGTGACCACGGTGCTCGTCACGCATGATCAGGAGGAGGCGATGGAGATCTCTGACCGGATCGCGGTGATGAGTGCCGGCGCGATCGAACAGGTGGGCGATCCGCGCGAGATCTACGACCGCCCCGCCACCGACTTCGTGATGGGCTTCGTCGGACCGGTGAGCCGGCTCGGCGGGAAGCTGGTGCGCCCCCACGATGTCACCATCGCGCTCGAGCCCGGTGAGTCGCGCTTCGAGGCGATGGTCAAGCGCGTGGTGCATCTGGGCTTCGAGGTCCGGCTCGAGCTGGAGCTGCCCGACGGCTCAGAGGCCCGGGCGCAGCTGACGCGCGCGCAGGCCGACGAGCTCGAGGTCACCGCCGGCGACATCGTCTACGCGCGGCCGCCCGCAGGGGTGCCGATCACGCCCTCCCTGCAGGGGAGCGTGGGGTCCGTTACCCCGGAGCGAAACGCAGCCGGAGTGCCCGCCGGCGCCGCCTTCGAGGAGCCGGCGTAGCCGCAGCGGCGTGCGCTCGCAGGAGCGCGACGATCTGGGCGGTGGGGCGGAACGGATCGGCGATAGCCGAGCCGTCGTGCAGCGACAAGGCCGCGCTGAGCTCACCGTCGACCTCGGCCACCAGCATCGGCGGGCGCGGGGGGCCGGCGGCGCTGTCGAGCGCCGCCAGACGCAGGAGCGCGAGCTCATCCCCGGCGTCGCCCGGGCGGATGAGGATCTGGGAGGAGGCCAGCGGGTTCATGTGACGAGGGTGACGGGCTTGAGCCATAAAGGCAAATAGGGGTTTGCTTGAGGGGGTATAACTTTTAAGCATGCTGGACAGTCGCCGGCTCCGGGTGCTGTGCGAGGTCGCCCGCCACGGCTCGTTCTCGGCCGCGGCCGCGGCGCTCGGCTACACCCAACCCGCGGTGTCCCGTCAGATCGCGGCGCTCGAGGCCGAGGTGGGCACGGTGCTCGTGCGGCGAGTCCCGCAGGGCGCTGTGCTGACCGATGCCGGCCGGCTGCTGTCCGAGCGCGGTGCCGCCGTCCTGTCGTATCTGCAGGACATGGAGGAGGAGCTGCGCGCGCTGTGCGGAATGGCGGGGGGCACGGTGCGCCTGGCCACGTTCGCCTCGGCCGCGGGCTCGATCGTGCCGCGCGCGGTGGCGCGCTTCCGCGACCGCTATCCCGAGGTGGCGCTCGAGGTGGCGATGGCCGATCCGGATGAGTCGATCCCGCGCCTGAGAGCCGGCGAGTTCGACCTCGTGCTCTCTCACGACCCTCGCGAGGATCCGGAGCGAAAGAGCCAGGCCGAGGACGTCGATGTCGTCGCACTGTTCGAGGACCCGATGTACGTGGCCATGCCGGCCGGCCATCGCCTCTGCGACTCCGGCAGCCTGTCGATGTCCGACTTCTCGTCTGAGCCATGGATGCTCGCCACCGGGCAGACGTGCCCGGATGCCCGATTGTTCATGCGCGCGTGCCACGACGCGGGCTTCGAGCCCCGCATCGCCTTCCAGAACGACGACTATGGAGCGATTCTGGGCTTCGTCGCGGCCGGGGTGGGCGTGGCGCTCGTCCCCGACATCGTCACCCGGGCGGTCCGGGACGACATCGTGATCCGCGAGCTCGACCCCGCGCCCCCGCCGCGGCCGATCAGCGTGATCCTGCCCTCGGGCTTCCGGTCCCCGGCGGCCGGCGCCATGCTCGAGGTGCTCCAGGAGGTCGGGCGGGAGTGGGTGCGGGATCGGCCGGCGCTGGCCGATCGCACGATCAGCGTGTGACCCAGGCCCCGGGATCCTCGGTGAGCTTCTCCACCGATCGCGGCAGCTTGGAGTTGGCGATGTCGGCAATCGTCACGTTCTCGACCACGCGGCGCAGGTTGGCCCGGACGGCGATCCAGACCCGGGGCAGCGTGGTGGCGGCACCGGCATACTGGGCGTCCTCAGGCGGTCCTCCGCGGACGCTGGCCAAGGGGCCCTCGACGGCGCGGATGACGTCGGCCACCGTGACCTCGGTGGCGGGCTTGGCCAGGCGGAAGCCGCCCTCCGCGCCGCGGTGGCTGCGCACGATGCCGGCGTGGCGCAACTCGCCGAGGATGTTCTCCAGGAAGTTGAGGGGGATCTCCTGCGCGGTGGCGACGCGCTCGGCCTTCACCGGCTTGTCCCCCGCCGCGGCGGCCAGCTCCACCACCGCGCGCACGGCATAGTCAGCTTTGGCCGAGATTCGCATGGTGCGGGAGACTACGCTGCCGCCCGGGCGAACCCGTAGGCGTCGGCGAGATCCCCATCCTTCTCGGCCAGCATCTCGGCCAGCTCGACCATCACCTTGCACTGCTTCCAGGTGGCGTCGTCCTGCATCTTGCCGTCGATCATGTGCACGCCGCGGCCGTCGGGAATCGCCTCCAGGACCTTCTTGGCGAACAGCACCTCCTCCGGATCGGGGCTGAACACCTTCTTGGCGATCTCGATCTGCGCGGGGTGCAGGGACCAGGCGCCGACACAGCCGAGCAGGAAGGCGGCGCGGAACTGGGTCTCACATCCCTCGGTGTCGCGGATATCCCCGTAGGGACCGTAGAAGGGGAGGATCCCGGCCGAGGTGCAGGCGTCCACCATCCGGGCGATGGAGTAGTGCCAGGGATCCTGCTGGGCGGTGGGCCGCGGCGCCTCGGGATTCTCGGGATCGGGGTCGTTGATGACTCGGTAGCCGGGGTGGCCGCCCCCGACCCGGGTGGTCTTCATCCGCCGGCTGGCGGCGAGGTCTGCGGGACCGAAGCTCATGCCCTGCATGCGCGGGCTGGCCGTCGCGATCTCCTCCAGGTTGACCACGCCCAGCCCCGTCTCGAGGATCGCGTGGATGAGGATGGGGCGCTGCAGCTCCGCCTTGGCCTCGAGTTGCGCCAGCAGCCGGTCCACGTAGTGGATGTCCCAGGCGCCCTCGACCTTGGGGATCATCACGACGTCGAGCTTACGGCCGATCTCGGTCACCAGCGTGGTCAGATCGTCGAGCACCCACGGTGACTCGAGGCTGTTGACCCGGGTCCACAGCTGCGTGGTGCCGAGCTCCATCTCCCTGCCCACCCGGACCAGCCCGTCGCGCGCGGCCAACTTGCGGTCCACCGGCACCGCGTCCTCAAGGTTGCCGAGCAGGATGTCCACCGCCGGTGCGATGTCCGGGACTTTGGCGACCATCTTCTCGTTGGAGAAGTCCAGAAAGTGGATCATCCGCGACGGCCTGAACGGGATCTCGAGGATCGGATCGGGGGCGCCGATGGCCAGCGGCTTGCCGAAGTCACGGGGGTTTCTCACGGTTCTAGGAGTCTCCTGATCGAGTTTGCGCGCATCAAACCTATCGCCAGCGGGCAGATGGCATGCTCTAGCGGTCGTCTGCGTGAGTGCGAGCGCACCCGCGGAGAGGGCCACCGGCGTTATCAGCGACGCGACATTTACCCAGGAGCCCTGAACATGCCCCAAGTCGACACCGACCAAGCCGCGCGGGAGGCGAGCGGCGCCCATCCCTACGGCCGCTACCTGGAGGAGTTCGAGGTGGGCGCGGTCTACAAGCACTGGCCGGCCAAGACGGTGACCGAGGCCGACGACCACCTGTTCTGCCTGATCACCATGAACCACCATCCGCTCCACCTCAACGACGTGTACGCCAAGGGGTCCCAGCAGGGCCGCAACGTGGTCGTCGGCCCGCTGGTGTACTCGCTGGCGCTGGGCATGAGCGTCTCCGATGTCAGCGGCAAGGCGATTGCCAATCTCGCCACCGAGGAGCTCAGCCATCCGGCGCCGGTGTTCCACGGCGACACGCTGTTCTGCGAGTCCGAGGTTCTGGAGGTGCGCGAGTCCAAGTCCAAGCCCGACCGGGGGACCGTCCGCGTCCACACCCGCGTGCTCAACCAGGACGGCGTCCTGGTGGCCGAGTTCAAGCGACTGGTGCTCGTGCCGCGCAAGCCGGGCGCATAGACCCGCGTTTATTTTTCCTCAGCTGCTGTGAGCGAACAATCGTTCGCGATGGGCCCTCGCGGAACCACCTGCAAGGCGCCCACTTTTCGGAGTTTGTGAGCACCTTGTGTTCTGCCCGGGTAGCCTTCGCAGGCCGCCACCCTTTTTACGCCCAAGGAGTAATTGTCGCCCATGGCCCACACCGCACCGAAGCGCCAAGCAACGACGCAGCATGCCGGTCTGCAAGCGTGGGTAGAGGAAATCGCGGCGCTCACTCAGCCCGACGACATCCATTGGTGCGACGGTTCGGGGGAGGAGTACGACGTCTTGGCGCAGGTGCTGATCGACGCGGGCACGTTCGAGCGGCTGTCGGAGGCCAAGCGGCCGGGGTCCTACCTGGCGCTGTCTGATCCCGCCGACGTGGCTCGCGTCGAGGACCGCACGTTCATCTGCTCCGCGAATGAGGCGGATGCCGGTCCCAACAACAACTGGCGCGATCCGGGCGAGATGCGCGAGTTGCTCGACGGGCTGTTCAAGGGCTCGATGCGCGGCCGCACGATGTACGTCGTGCCCTTCTCGATGGGCCCGCTGGCCTCGCCGATCTCCTACATCGGCGTGCAGCTCACCGACTCCGCCTACGTCGCCGCCTCGATGCGGATCATGACCCGCATGGGCCAGCCCGCGCTCGATCTGCTGGGAACCGACGGCGACTTCGTGCCGTGCGTGCACTCGGTGGGCGCGCCGCTCATCGACGGAGCCGAGGACGTGCCATGGCCCTGCAACGGGGACAACAAGTACATCGTCCACTATCCCGAGACGCGCGAGATCTGGTCCTTCGGCTCGGGGTACGGCGGCAACGCCCTGCTGGGCAAGAAGTGCTTCGCCCTACGCATCGCCTCGGTCATGGCCCGCGACGAGGGGTGGATGGCCGAGCACATGCTCATTCTCAAGGTCACCTCGCCCGAGGGCGAGGTCCGCTACGTCGCCGGGGCCTTCCCCAGTGCCTGCGGCAAGACCAACCTGGCGATGGTCATCCCGACGCTGCCCGACTGGAAGGTCGAGACGATCGGTGACGACATCGCCTGGATGAAGTTCGGGTCCGACGGCCAGCTGTACGCCGTCAACCCGGAGGCCGGTTTCTTCGGCGTGGCCCCGGGCACCGGCGCGCGGACCAATCCGAACGCCATCGACATGGTCAGCCGCAACACGGTGTTCACCAACTGCGCCAAGACCGACGACGGCGACATCTGGTGGGAGGGGTTGACCGGCGAGCCGCCCGAGCACGCAGTCGACTGGAAGGGCAACGACTGGACCCCGGGCTCCGACACCACCGCCGCGCACCCCAACGCTCGTTTCACCGTGCCCTGCGCGCAGTGTCCGTCAATGGCCGAGGAGTGGGAGGACCCCAAGGGGGTGCCGATCTCCGCCATCCTGTTCGGCGGCCGGCGCGCCACCGTGGTGCCGCTGGTACACGAGGCGCGCGACTGGGAGCACGGCACGTTCATCGGCTCGATCATGTCCTCGGAGACGACGGTGGCCCAGGCCGGCGAGGTCGGCAAGCTGCGCTTTGACCCGATGGCGATGCTGCCCTTCTGCGGCTACCACATGGGCGACTACTTCGCCCACTGGCTCCGCGTTGGCAAGCGCGATGGCGCGCAGATGCCCCGCGTGTTCTACGTCAACTGGTTTCGCAAGGACGACGACGGCAAGTTCATGTGGCCGGGCTTCGGCGAGAACTCGCGCGTGCTGGCATGGATCTTCCGCCGGCTCACCGGCGAGGCCCGGGCGCAGGAGACCGTCATCGGCCTGGTGCCGCCGGTCGGCGAAGGCGGCATCGACACTCAGGGGCTGGACGTCTCCCCCGAGACGATGGCCAAGCTGCTGGAGGTCGACCACGAGGGCTGGGCGGCGCAGCTGCCCCAGATGAAGCAGCACTACGGCGGGTTCGGTGACAAGTTGCCGCCCGAGTTGCACGAGCAGCTGCGCTCGCTCGAAGAGCGCCTGGAGGCGTAACTCTTTGTAAACCCTTCGCTTCCGGAGGTGCGCCACGCGTACCCTGGGGGCATGGCGCTGGGCTTCATCCCGTCCGACGCGGCGATGCTCGCCGTGCAGGCGGGCATTGTCGCCGCGCCCCGGCGCCCCCCCGAGATACCGTGGATCCGGCGGCTGTCGGGCCCGGCGTGGGCGCTGATCCCGATCGCGTCGATCATCGGCGTGATCTTTGCCATCCGTTACACGTCGGGGACCGCCACCGGCCTGACCTGGCTGGCGCTGATCGCCGTGCCGATCCTGGCCGCGGTCGCCCTGGGCCGTGCCATGCACGGCGGTCGCTGGTGGCTGTCGCTGCTGGCCGTTCCGCTGTTCGTGCTCGCCTGGGCGTCCAAGACGACCTTGTGGGGCCAGGGAGCCGCAACGCTGCTGTCGGCTCTGAGCTGCGTCACCCTCGGGTGGCTGCTGGGCGCGGTGACCCCGCCGCGGTGGCTGAAGCTGGGGATCATCGCCATGTGCGTCGCCGACGTGTGGCTGGTGGCGACAGACCTGCTGCAGGCGCCCAACGACACCCTGACCGTGGCCGCGCCGCTGCCGCACAGCGGACTACACCTGCCCCAGCTGCAGAGCGAGCAGTTCGGCAGCGTGGTCATGGGCTACGGCGACCTGTTCGTGGCCGGGCTGCTGGGCGCGGTGCTGGCGCGGGAGGGTCGGCGCCAGGGACCGATGGCCCTCTTGACGCTGCTGTTGGCCGGCCTGTTCGACCTGCTGTTCTTCTTCGTCGGAGAGCTGCCGGCGACGGTGCCGGTCGCGCTCGCCCTGATCCTCGGCGAGGCGTGGGTGTGGGTGGCGCGCCGGCGGCGCGTGCGCGGGAGCCCGGCGGCGACGCCGTCAGGGCTTCAGTGGGGCTCGTCGCCCGTCGCCGCGGGCGGCCGGGACTCCTCGGCCAGCGACGTGATCGCCAGCTTGCCCCGGGCGGCCTCGTCGAGCACCTCGGTGGCCTCCTCGGCCGATCTGGAGTAGAGCTCCACCAGCAGGTGCACGACGATCCGGTCCTCGTCGTGCTTGTGGAAGCGCACGTGGGTGAAGAACTCGCGGGTGCCGTGATCGCCGAAGGCGGCGTAGGACAGCGCGTCGCCGGCCTCCGGCCCCGAGCACGTCTCGACGTCATCGGCGTCCACCGTAACCGTGCAGGACGCCACCCACGGCGTGCCGGCGATCATCCGCTCCCAGCGGTCCTCGATCGGCTCGACGCGGCCGTTGTGAAAGCCGAGATGGGGCTGGTCGTGCATGCACTCCAGGCACTGGACGACGGCCTCCTGCATCTCGTCGACCACCTCGCCGCGCTCCCCGGTCTCAGGGTCGATGCGATGGATGCCCTCGTAGTGGACCTGCACTTCAAGGTTCTGAGACCAGCAGCGGTAGCAACGCAACCAGCTGCGGACCTCCGTCGAGCCCTCCATCACGACCATGATAGGACGGCCTTCGCAGGAGTTTCCGGCGCCGGACATCGTGGGCCGATGTCACGGCGCCCGCGCCGACCTACCCGAAGGTGAAGTCGTAGGCGCTGACGCCGGGCGGGATCTGGATGGTGAACGTCTGCTGCTCGTCGTCGGGCAGCGAGACGAGGGAGTACAGGCGCTGGCCCCGGACGGTGACGAGCCCATCGTGGACGTCTGCCCCGGCGGCCCTCGCGGGGATGGGCTTGCCGTTGAGCAGGACCCGGACCTGGCGCGGGCGATTGCCGGTCGAGGTCATCACCAGATAGACGTGGGCAGCCTGGGAGCGGCCGGTGATCGAGGCTCCGTTCGAGATGGCCGTGACGGACTCAGAGGTGGCCTTCCACGTGCCATGCAGGCCGAACTCGTTGACGATGGGGGCGAGAACGCCCGGGTAGAAGTGGGTCCCGGGCTTGAGCGGCTGCGCGAGGCCCTCCGCCCGCTGGGTGTTCAGGTAGGTCTCGGGGGTGCCCAGGTTGCGCGACGGGGTGATCGCCGTGGCCGTCATCGGCGGCGGCAGATGATGGGCGCCGGCGTCGTAGAGCAGCTCCCGAACCGCCGCCTCGTCCTCCTTGTAGTTGCCCTCTCCGAACTGGGTGTGGCGGACCTGACCCTGGGCGTCGATCAGGTACTCGGCCGGCCAGTACTGGTTCTGGTAGGCGTTCCAGGTGCCATAGCGGTTGTCCTGGACGACCGGGTAGCGCAGACCGTCGGAGGCGATGGCCTGCTGGACGTTGGAGGCCTCCTGCTCGAAGGTGAACTCCGGCGTCTCGACCCCCACGATCTCCAGCCCGTAACGGTGGTAGTGAGCGTAGAGGCCCTTGAGGAACGGCAGCGTGCGGATGCAGTTGATGCACGTGTAGGTCCAGAAGTCCACCAGCACGACGTGGCCGTGCAGCCCCCCCTGCAAGGTCAGCGGCCGGCCCCCCGGCGTGTTGAACCAGCGCTGGTTGTCGGTGAAGGGCGGGGCGGCGCCGAGCTTGGGCAGTGACGGCGTCTTGACGCCCTGGATGGCCACCCCCGGGCGGTCGGGGACCGGGGTCAGCGACGCCTGCTGCTGTCGCTGCGCAAAGCGCGAAGCGGGCCGGAGCTGGGCGAGCCGGTTCTGCACTGCGCCCGAGTTCTCCAGCGAGCGGGTGGGGTCGACCAGGAACGCCGGGAGGCTCGTGTCCTTGGCCAGCGCCTCCTCGAAGCGGACGTCGAGGTTGGCGGCCATGACGATGCCGGTGATGAGCAGGACCGCTCCCAGCGAGCGCTCGACGACATGACCCTTCGTATGGCGCCTGACGCTGTCCAGAACCTTGCGGCCGCCGAGGGCGTAGAGGAGCAGGACAGAGCTGAGGCCGAGGGAGTAGGCCAGGGCGACGGCGACGACCTGGGTGGTGGCGCCGCTGGAGGCGCTCACCGACGTCACGGCGGCGAGGATCGGCCCCGCGCAGGGCGCGCACACGAAGCCGAGCGCTCCGCCGACGGCCAGCCCGCTGAGGAAGCCGTCGCCGCGGGTCTTCGGACCGAAGCGGGCCAGGCGCGAGAGCGGGGCCTGGACGCGCTCGGCGAGCTCCGGGATGAGCAGCACGATGCCGAAGGCGAGCAGGACGATGATGGCCAGCGTCCGGGCCGCTCCGGCGGCGAGGCCCACGCCCTTGACCAGCTGGGCCAGGGCCACGATCGCGATCGTGAACGTCACCGCCAGGCCCAGGACGATGCCCAGCGGGCGCCGCCGACCTCCGGCGGCGCTGGCGCTCAGGAGGGCAGGAAGCACCGGCAGCACGCAGGGCGTGATGGCCGTGCCGGCGCCGGCGATCAGCGCGAAGAGCAGAAGGAGCACCATCGGCCGGGGTCCATCATGACCGACAAAGGTTGCGCTTCTATGAACCACCGTTTTGTTGGCGGCGGCGGCGCTCGAGGGTCCTGTGGAGGCGCGCGGCCTCCTCGTCCTCGCACCGGGTGAGGCGGTCCCAGGTGATGCGGACCGTGAGGAAGCCATGCTCCCCGGCCACCGCGTCGCGCTTGCGGTCCGACTCGAAGGTGGCGTGCTCCCTGTGGTGGGTCCAGCTGTCAAGCTCCACGATCACCATCTCCTCCGGGAAGAGAGCGTCCACCTCGAAGCCGAGAAGCTGGGCATTGAGGATTGGGGTCGGGAGGTGGTGCTCCGTGCAGAACGCGAGAAACCGGTCCTCCATCGGGGAGCGAGTGGCGTTCTGGCTCGGGTCGATGAGGGCTTGGGCGCGCGACGAGGCTTGGAGGAGCCGTTGCAGCTCGGTCGGGCGCATGTGCTTGGCCAGACGGAGGTCGTTGACGGCGCGGATCAGCTGGGCGTCGGTCAGGCGGGGTTGGATGTCGAGGACTGTGCGGGCCGGGCTGGTGACACGAATGTTGCGGTGCTTGCGGACGTCGCGGGTTGCGAGGGTCGCCGTCCGGTGGGAGCGGATTCCCCTGCGCCGGCGGTGCAGGGCCGTGGTGGTCTCCGGCAGGCGCGGCCATTCACGGACGCTCCAGAGAGCGGCGGCGGAGTCATGGCTGAGGACCGCCCCTGGCCCGCAGGCCAGGACTGCGGCGGCGGCGCGCGCGATACCGGTGTGCTGCTGGTGGCCGACGGCATAAACGCCGGCGTGGACGCGGATCAGTCGCCTCGTGCGTGCCCAGTTGACGATCGTCTGGGACGGCACCTCGAGCTCCAGCAGCTGTTGGCGGGTCACATGGCCGTACTGCCGGTCCGCGATCCGCTCGATTTTGATGGCTATGTGGAGAAAATCGCGCACTCATGGTTAAGAGCGCGGAGGGGAGGGGTTTTCACCCCCCTATGGCCGACATGCTCCTCGCGGGCTGGATGAAGCCCGGCTCGCCCACGTGGTGCTTGAGCTCCTTGCGCCACACCGCGGCGCGGATGATCTCCTCGAGGTCCGCGTCGGTGGCGCCGTGCCGCAGCGGCTCGCGCAGGTCGGTCTCGTTGAGGGAGAACAGGCAGGTCCGCAGCCGGCCGTCGGCGGTCAGCCGGACGCGGTTGCAGTCCGTGCAGAACGGCTCTGACACCGGGTTGATGAACCCGATCCGGCCCGGGCTGTCGGCGAAGCGGTAGACGTTGGAGGTGGAGCTGGGCTCGCGGGGCTCGGCCTCGAGCGGGTACACGGCCTGGATCGCCTCGCGGATCTCGGCGCCGGTGAGGACCTTGCTGCGATCCCAGGCGTGATCGGCGTCCAGCGGCATGAACTCGATGAAGCGGACCTCGTAGGGGGTGCGCCGGGCCAGCTCGGCGAAGGGGATGACCTCCTCCTCGGTGAACCCGCGTATGGCCACCGCGTTGACCTTGATCGGGTGGGCCTCGGGGAAGGAGGCGAGCACCTCGAGGCCGCGCAGGACCTGATCCAGCGCGTCGCGGCGTGTCAGCTCGTAGAAGCGATCGCGCTGGAGCGAGTCGACCGACACGTTGAAGCGGTTGATGCCGGCGCGGACGAGCTTCTCCGCGTCGCGGGGCAGCAGGAAGCCGTTGGTGGTGATCGACAGGTCATGCACGCCGTCGATGGCCGCGATCATTGCGGCCAGCGCCGGGAAGTCACGGCGCACGAGGGGCTCGCCGCCGGTCAGCCGGACGTCGCCGACGCCCATGCGCGCGAACAGCTGCACGATCCGCGCGATCTCCTCGAAGGTGAGGATCTCCGCGCGCTCCAGCCACGGCAGTCCCTCGGCGGGCATGCAGTACTGGCAGCGGAAGTTGCAGCGGTCGGTGACCGACACCCGCAGATCTCCGATCTGGCGGTCGTGACCGTCGCGCAGAGGTTCTGAAAACATCCCCCTAAGGGTAGCTTTGCGCCGATGAGACCCGGTCGTGCCGTCGCGCTCCTAGGCGTTGCCTACGCACTCACCGGGTGCGGCGCCAGCGCCTCCGACCAGGTGCAGGCCAAGCTCCAGCAGTTCGCCCACGCCGTGGCCAGCCGCGACACCGGCACGCTGTGCAGCCAGGTGCTCGCCCCCGACCTCGTCGGTCACCTCAACGCCGCGGGGCTGAGCTGCCAACAGGCCATGCGCATGTTCGTCAACAGCGTCACGGACCCGTCGCTGAGCGTGTCCAAGGTCCACGTCAAGGGCTCGTCGGCATCCGCGGTGGTGCTGGCGCGGGCCAAGGGGCAGGAGGCCTCGCTGGAATCCGTCCAGCTCAGCAACACCAAGGGCGGGTGGCGGCTGACCTCTCTCGCCTCGCCGCGTTAGGGGGGAGCGGACGCCTCGCCGCACTGGGGGGACCGAGGCGGGTCGGTCTTGAGCAGCCCGAACATCACCATGTCCTGGCGCCCGAAGGTGCCGAGCATGTAGGTGCGCAGCACCGCCTCGCGGACAAAGCCGGCCCGCTCGGCGACGCTCTGGGAGGCGGGATTGGCCGTGGAGGCCATCAGTTCGATGCGCTCCAGGCGCAGCGAGCGAAAGCCCCAGGCACAGATGAGTCGCACCGCGCGGGTGGCGTGGCCCTGGCCGCGCGCCCACGAGGCCAGCCAGTAGCCGACCTCGCCGCGCGCATGGGTCCAGGCGAAGCGCAGCAGCGAGATCGAGCCCAGGAGGCGGTCGCTGTCGGCATCGACGATCGCGAACGGCGCGGTGAGGCCCGCCGCGGCGGCGTCGTAGCGCTGGCGCAGATAGCTGCGAGCGTCGGACTCGCTGTAGGCGGCGGGGACGCTCGTCCAGCGCACGATCTCGGGGTCGCGGCAGGCCTGGACGAGCTCGGGCAGGTCTGAGTCGCGCCACCGGCGCAGCGCGGTGCCGTCCTCGACGATGGGCTCGGCGGGCAGCACGATCCGGGGAGTGGGGGTGGTGGTCACGAGCGGGCCTTCTCCTCCAAACCGTGACGCAGAGCGGCCACGTCGAGTCCCGGCTCCTGCTGTGCCAGCCACCGCTCGGCGTCGCGCCGGCCGCCGAGGGCGCGCAGGCCACGGTCGCCGCACTCGGCCGCGAAGTCGGCGAGCGCGTGTAGGCGGCGGCTGCGCACCCGGCGCGCCGCCAGGTCCACGCGCGCCCGATGGGCGTCCAGCGCCTCCAGCAGGTCGTCGATGCCCATCGGTGGCGGCACCGAGGAGACCGAGACCACGGCGGTGTCGCGGGAGTCCAGCGAGCGCAGCGCCGCCTGCAGGTCGGCGCGCGTCCGGCCGGCCACGTCGCCGAGGTCGGCCTTGGTGACCACCAGGACGTCGGGGATCTCCATGATCCCGGACTTCAGGAACTGCAGGACGTCCCCGGAGCCGGGCTGGACGACGACGGCGACCGCGTCGGCGACGTCGGCGACCTCGGTCTCGGACTGGCCCACGCCCACCGTCTCGATGACGACGACGTCAAAGGCGCAGGCCAGCGCGCTCGCCGCGGCCCGGGTGGCGGGGGCCAGGCCGCCCAGCCGGTCGCCGGCCGCGGTGGAGCGGATGAACACGGCGTCGTCGGACGGGTCACGCTCGATCCGCGCGCGGTCGCCCAGCAGCGAGCCGCCCGACCGCCGGGAGCTGGGGTCGACCGCCAGGACCGCGACCGACCGGCCTCGCGCGCGCCACGCCGCCACCAGCCGCGACAGCAGCGTGGACTTGCCCACGCCGGGCGGGCCGGTCACTCCGACGATGAACCCGGGGGCTTCGCCGCCGAGCGCCGCCGGCGAGACCGCGCCGAGCAGCGCCTCAGTCTGGGCGCGGGCCTGCGCGCTGCGGCTCTCGACCAGGTTCAGGACCGCCGCGGCGGCGCGCAGGTCGCGCTCGCGCAGCCGGGCGCCGAGCGCTGAGCCGTCGACTGGGCCTGCGCTCAAGCCGGAGCGGCGGTGTCAGCGCCGTTGCGCTCGGCCACCAGCGCGATGATGTCGCGCATCATGGCGTTCAGATCCCAGTCCTTGGGGGTGTAGACGGCGGCCACGCCGGCCTCCCGCAGAGCCGCGGCGTCGTTCTCCGGGATGATGCCGCCGACCACGACCGGCACGTCCCCCGCGCCCGCCTCGGCCAGCGCCTCGAGCACCGAGGGGATGAGCTCGGCGTGCGAGCCCGACAGGATCGAGAGGCCGATCACGTGCACACCCTCCTGGGCCGCCGAGCCGGCGATCTGCGACGGGGTCAGGCGGATGCCCTCGTAGACGACGTCCATCCCGGCGTCGCGGGCGCGCACGGCGATCTGCTCGGCGCCATTGGAGTGGCCATCCAGGCCGGGCTTGCCCACCAGGAACTTCAGCCGCCGCCCCAGGGCATCGCTGAGCCGCTCGACCTCGTCGCGCAGCTCGGTGAGGTCCTCGGAGGGGGCGGCCACCGCGTCACCGACGCCGGTGGGGGCGCGGTACTCGCCGAAGACGTCGCGGAGGGTCTGCGCCCACTCACCGGTGGTGACGCCGGCCCGGGCGGCGGCGATGGTCGCCGGCATGATGTTCGCGGCGTCGTCGGCGGCGACGCGGGCCAGCTCGGCCAGCGCTGCCTTGACGGCGGCGGCGTCGCGGGCGGAGCGCCACCGCTCCAGGGCGGCCTTCTGCTCGGCCTCGACCTCTGGATCGACCACCAGGATCCCGCCGTCGGCGTCGGCGGTCAGCGGACTGGGCTCGGTGGACTGGAAGCGGTTCATCCCGACCACCGTCAGCTGGCCGGACTCGATCCTGCGCCAGCGATCGCGGTGCGACTCCACCAGCGCGGACTTCATGTAGCCCACTGCCTTGACGGCGCCGCCGAGCTCGGCCACCCGGGCCATCTCCTCGCGGGCACCCTGCACCAGCTCGGCCACCAGTCCCTCCATCACCCGCGACCCCTCGAAGATGTCGGGGTACTCGAGCAGGTCGGTCTCGTAGGCGAGGATCTGCTGCAGGCGCAGGGACCACTGCTGGTCCCAGGGGCGGGGGAGCCCGAGCGCCTCGTTCCAGGCGGGCAGCTGGAGGGCGCGGGCGCGCACGTCACGGCCGAGGGTGACGGCCAGCGCCTCGAGGGCGATGCGGTAGACGTTGTTCTCGGACTGGGCCTCGGTGAGCCCCAGCGAATTGACCTGAACGCCGTAGCGGAAGCGGCGGTGGCGGTCCTCCTGGACGTCGTAGCGTTCCTGACCGAGCTCATCCCACAGCTGGGCCATGGCGCGCAGCTTGGCGTGCTCCTCGACGAAGCGCACGCCGGCGTTCACAAAGAAGGAGATCCGTCCGAAGACGTTGCCCATCAGCTCCTCGGGCACGCGCTCGCGCACGGCGTCGAGCACCGCGATCGCGTTGCTCATGGCGTAGGCGATCTCCTGGACGGGGGTCGCGCCGGCCTCCTGGAGGTGGTAGGAGCAGATGTTGATCGGGTTCCACTTGGGGACGTGCTGCACCGTGTAGGCGATGGTGTCGGCGATCAGGCGCATGCTGGGGCCGGGCGGGAAGGAGTAGGTGCCGCGGCTCAGGTACTCCTTGAGGATGTCGTTCTGGGTGGTGCCCTGCAGGGCCGATTCGGGGGCGGGCGGGTCCTGGTGTTCGGCGGCGACGATGTAGAGGGCCAGCAGCCAGGCGGCGGTGGCGTTGATCGTCATCGACGTGTTCATCTGATCCAGCGGGATGCCGTCCATCAGGGTGCGCATGTCGCCCTCGTGGGCGATGGACACCCCGACCTTGCCCACCTCGCCGCGGGCCAGTTCGTGATCGGGGTCATAGCCGGTCTGCGTGGGCAGGTCGAAGGCCACCGACAGTCCCGTCTGCCCCTTCTCCAGATTCCGGCGATATAGCTCGTTGCTGCGCTTTGCGTCCGAGTGCCCGGCGTAGGTCCGCATCATCCACGGACGATCGCGCTCGGGCAGATGCACGGTCTCTGGCATCCGGAGCATTGTATGGCTGGGGGAGGGACCAACGTGCGACAATGGCCACAGATCAATGCCCGATCAGAGCTCAGCAGCGACCGAGCACGCGATCCTCGCGGAGATCACCCGCCCGTTGGAGTCGCTTCCCGATGACGCGCTGTCGGTCGTGGACGCGGACTTCCCCTCCGCCCTGCGCGGATACGAGCGCGTGGCCGTGGACGAGTACGTGCGCCAGACGCGCCAGCTCGTGGCCGAGCTGCAGGCGACCCGGTCGCCGGAGGCCGCGGTGCGGAGGGCTCTGGAGCGCGTCGGCGAGCAGATCTCGGGCATCCTCCAGCGCGCCCACGAGACCGCCGAGCAGATCACCGCGCAGTCGCGCCGGGAAGCCGAGGACCGGCTCCAGCAGGCGCGCGTCGAAGCCACGCAGATCGCCGACGCGGCCGAGCGGCGGGTCAGGGACCTGGACACCGACACCGACCGGATCTGGCTCGAGCGCCAGCGCATCGTGGCCGACGCCGAGGACCTCGCCGCGCAGCTGCTGGCGCTGGCCAGGACGGCGGCGGACCGCTTCCCCGCCGACGCCGACGCCGACGCCGAGGCTGAGGCCGACGCAGTGGCAGAGGCCGAGCCCGGTCCCGCGTTCGCGGCCTATGACGAGGGGGACGAGGTCGAGGACCCCGGCGCGGTCGAGGGTCTCGGCGAGGCCGAGAACGCCAGCGAGGTCGTGGATCCCGACGAGACCGAGGAGACCGAGGAGGGCGAGGAGACGCCGGTCGAGCGCAGCGAGATCGAGCAGACCGTCGCCTTCCGGCCGCTCGAGGCCGCGGCGGGCGGCGAGAAGGCGGACGCGCCGGCGGCCCCCACGCGCCCCGGTGAGGACGACACTGCGGTCATCCCACCGGCGTCGCAGGCCGCCAACCGCCGCCAGAACCCGTAGCTGCCGTCCTAGACTCGCTTCGCTCGTGCGCGTGATCGATCTCATGCACCTGCGGCGTGCCCGCGTGATCGCCTGCTACCAGGTGGACGATGTCCTCATCGACCCCGGGCCCAGCTCGTGCCTGCCGGTCCTGCTGGAGGCGCTGGGCGACAGCCGCCCGGCGGCGCTGCTGCTGACCCACATCCACTTTGACCACGCGGGCGCGGCGGGGTCGCTGGTGCAGCGCTGGCCCGACCTGCGCGTCTATGTCCACGAGCGCGGGGCCAAGCACATGATGGATCCCACGCGCCTGTACAACAGCGCCCGGCGCCTGTACGGCGACGACATGGAGCGGCTGTGGGGCGAGATGCTGCCGGTCCCCGAGGAGAACCTCGAGGTGCTCACCGGCGGCGAGACCATCCGTGACGGCGCCTATCGCGTGGAGTACACGCCCGGCCACGCCTCTCACCACGTGTCCTATCTGCACGACGGCACCGCCTTCGTGGGGGACGTCGGCGGCGTGCGAATCACCCCGACCTCGATGACGATCCCGCCGACGCCGCCCCCCGACGTCGACGTCGAGGCGTGGCACGCGTCGACCGCCCTGGTCCGGTCGTGGCGCCCGCGGCGGTTGGCGATCACGCACTTCGGGGCCACCGAGGACGTCGAGCACCAGCTCGACGAGCTCGACGCGCGGCTGGACGCGTGGGCCGAACTGGCGCGCGACGGCGGCCGCGAGACGTTCGTGACCACCGTCCAGCAGGAGATCGCCCGCGAGGGCAGCCCGGAGCAGGCGGCGGCCTACGAGCAGGCCGCTCCGGTGGAGCAGCTTTTCGCCGGATACGAGCGCTACTGGAGCAAGCGGGGCGAGCGGGACTGACCGGCATCTGGACGTCTGACGACTGGCCGGAACGGCCGGTCGACGCTATCCTGGGTCACCGATGTCCCTGACGGTCGAGCTGCCCCGCACCGGCCTGCCTGGGAGCGGCCTTGGCGGCCTGTGGCGGGTGGTTGTCCTCAACGACGACTTCAACACGTTCGATCACGTGGCCGAGACGCTGTCGCGCGTCGTGCCCGGCGTGACGCTGGCCGACGGGTATCGCATCGCCGACCGGATCCACAACAAGGGCTGCGCCATCGTCTGGAGCGGCCCGCGCGAGGATGCCGAGGTCTACTGGGAGGCTCTCGACGACGCCGGTCTGACGATGGGGCCGCTGGAAGCCGGCTGAGCCCGCCGGCGACGCCGGCTAGGCCATCAGCGAGAGCTGACGACCCGCCCAGACCGAGGGCGCCGGGGCGCCGCCGCGCACCGCCGCCTCCAACTCGAGCAGCCGCTGCTTGCGCTGCAGGCCGCCCCCGTAGCCGGTGAGGCTGCCGTCGGCCCCGATCACGCGGTGGCAGGGGACGATGATGGGCACCGGCGTGCGCCCCACGGCCGCGCCCACGGCGCGCACCCGGTCGGGCCGCGCCATCCGGGCGGCCAGCTCGCCGTATGAGCACGTGGACCCGAACGGGATCGCCTGAAGCGCCGTCCACACGCGCTGCAGAAACGGAGTCCCCTCGAGCGCGAGCGCGACCTCGAAGCGCTGCCGGCCCCCCGCGAAGTACTCCTCCAGCTGATCCAGCACATCGCGGAAGGGCGCCCGGTCCCGGGCGGATTCGTCGAGCGGACCGCCGCGCCCCGGGAAGTGCAGCGCGCGCAGGCCGGCATGATCGCCGATGAGCGTGAGCGGGCCGATGGGGCTCTCGTAGACGGCCCAGGCCGGCTCAGCGGGCGTCATGGAAGATCACCCCCAAGGCGGTGCGGCTGCCGGCGGTCACGGTGGCCACGCCGTGGCGCATCCCCACGCGGTGATAGCCGCTGCGGCCGCGGGCCGGGCGCTCGCGGGTGGGGAAGATGACGAACTGGCCCTGGGCCGGCGTGAGAACGTGGGCCCGGCTCTGGGCGCGCGGCCGTTGCTCGAGCAGGACGAACTCGCCGCCCTCGTAGTCCGTGCCGCGGCGCGAGAGGAGGGTGAGGATCTGGAAGGGGAAGAAGACGTCGCCGTACAGGTCCTGGTGAAGCGCGTTCCAGTCCCCGGGGCCGTACCGCAGAATGAGCGGCGTCGGCCGCGTCTGCCCGGCCGCGCGACAGCGCTGCAGGAGCTCCTCGTGCGCTGTCGCGAACATTGGCGTGTCGCCCCGCAGCCGCTGGCTCCAGCGGTTGGCCACGCCGGCCAGGTGCGGGTAGAAGGAGACGCGCAGCGCCGAGATCAGCTCCGGCAGCGGATGATCGAAGTAGCGGTAGCGCCCGTCCCCGAAGCGATGGCGGGCCATCTCGACGGTGGAGCGAAAGCGGCCGTCGTCGAAGAGGCCGGCGAGCTCCTCGCACTCGGCCTCGGTCAGCACCGGGGCCGTGACGGCGTGCCCCCGCTCGTCGAGCTCGGCCTGGAGTTCCTCCCAGTCCAGCTTGTCCACGCGCTCGCGCACGTCTGTCATCACGTCGGCGGCGACGCTCATGCCAGCTCCTTTCGCAGCGTTCACTGCGCATGAAACGGCCCGGGGGCCGAGCGCGTGAGATCAGGCGCCGGAGGCGGGCAGCGTCTTGGAGCCCGGCGCGGAGGGCAGCGCCTTGGCGGCCTGGCGGTCAGGGCTGACGCGCACCACGTTCCAGACGAGCCCCACCTTCTCCAGCAGCGCGATCATCAGGCCCGTGGGGTCGGCGATCCGCTCCCAGAAGCGCAGGCCATGGAAGGCCGAGGTGGGGAAGGCGTGGTGGTTGTGGTGCCAGGCCTCGCCCATCGAGAAGGGGGCCAGCCAGAACACGTTGCGGCTCTCATCCTCGATGTCGAAGCGCCGGCGGCCGAAGAAGTGGCAGACCGAGTTGATCGACCACGTCACGTGGTGCAGCAGGAACACGCGGACCAGGCCGCCCCAAAGCAGCGCGGTCAGAGCGGCGCCCAGTCCGCCGCCGACGATCCACCCGACCGCGAACGGGATGAGCAGCCCGAGGGCGACCCACAGGAAGAACAGCTTGTCCACGACCCGGAGAGCCTCATCCTTGACCAGGTCGGGGGCGAAGCGCTCGCGCTCGGCGGTGCCGACGGTCTCGAACAGCCACCCGATGTGCGCGTGCCACAGCCCCTTGACGGCGCCGAGCAGGCCGGGCCCCGACAGGTGGGGGGAGTGGGGATCGCCGTCGATGTCGGTGAAGGCGTGGTGCTTGCGGTGGTCGGCCACCCAGGTGATGACCGATCCCTCCACGGCCATCGAGCCCAGTACCGCGATGATCGCGCGGAACGCCCGCGACGACTCGAAGGCGCGGTGGGTGAACATGCGGTGATAGCCGAGGGTGATGCCGAGCGCGGTGACCACGTAGAGGCCCACCATGAGGCCGAGCTCGAGCGGCCCGATCGCGCGGTTCCAGAGGAGCACGATCGCGGCCAGGACGCACAGCGGGGGGACGGCCACGCCGAAGAGGTTGACGAGCTTGTGGGTCCGACTCATCCGAAAACAGACCTTACGTGCCCTTCGCGCAATTTTCTCTTGCAGTCGGCATGATTACAGCCTCAGATCTTAGAGTGAAAGCATGAAATTTGGCTGATCAGCCCTGGCACGAGCTGCCGCCCGAGGTCGTGGGCGTTCTGCGCCCCGGGCTCGACGACGTGGCGCGCGAGATGATGGAGGCGGTGGCGACGATCCCGGCCTACGGGCGGCCGCTGGACGGACCGTTCGGGGATGGCGTCCGCGCCGGCGTGCAGGAGGCGCTGCGTCACCTGCTCGCCGAGATCGAGGCGGGCGGTCCGGTCGATCGCCGCGACGTCTACCGGGCCCTGGGACAGGGCGAGATGCGCTCCGGGCGCAGCCTCGAGTCGCTGCTCAGCGCCTACCGCATCGGCGCGCGCGTGGCCTGGCGCCGGTTCGCCGAGCTCGGGGTGCGGGCCGGGCTGCAGCCCGACATCCTCTACCTGCTGGCCGAGTCGATCTTCGCCTACATCGACGTCCTGTCCTCGGAGTCGGCCGAGGGCTACGCCTCAGAACAGTTCGCGGCCGCTGGGGAGGCCCAGCTGCGACGACGCCGGCTGGTGCGCATGCTCGTCCGCGAAACGCCCGCCGAGCCCGATGCGGTGGAGCGGGCGGCCGCTGACGCCGGATGGCCGCTGCCGCGCCGCGTCGCCGTCGTGGCGCTCAGCGGCCCTGACCGCGAGGTCGCGGCCTCGCGTCTGCCCGCGGGCACGATCCGGGAGGCGATCGGCGACCTCATGTGCGCGCTCGTGTCCGATCCCGACGGGCCTGGCCAGCGCGCGGCGCTCGAGCAGGCCATCACCGGCGCGGGGGCCCGGGCGGGACTGGGATCGACCGTCGACTGGTCCCAGGCGCGGATGAGCTTCCTGCGCGCGCGGGCCGCCCTGGAGCTCACCGAGCGCGACGGCGAGATGGTGTCGGCGCGCGAGCGCGCGGGTGAGCTGCTGCTGCGCAGCGACCCCGGGCTGGCTGACGAGCTGGCCGTCGACCGCTTGGCGCCCCTGGCCGAGCTTTCGCCGGGATCGCGACGGCGCCTGCGCGAGACCCTGGGGGTGTGGCTGGCGGAGCAGGGACGACTCAGCAACGTCGCCCAGCGCCTCGGGATCCACCCGCAGACGGCGCGCTACCGCGTGAGCCGGCTGCGCGAGCTGTTCGGGGAGGCGCTCGACGACCCGGATGAGCGCTTCTGGTTGGAGGTGGCGCTGCGCCTCGGCGACGGCGGCGCCCCATCGGCGCGCGCCGCCGGCCGCTCCGGCTAGTGGCGAGTGCCGAGTGGCTAGTGGCTAGGCGGCCTGCGGCTGAGCCGGCGACGGCCCGCGCACGCCGTTGGGGCCGCCATCGGTGCCGTTGGGATCTGGCTCGCCCATCGTCACCTCGGGTCCCAACGCGCCGGCGGCGATCTCGTCGGCCCAGTTGTAGCCGATCGGCACCTGGTAGCGGCCTATGTTGCGCGCCCGGAACTCGATCATCTCCGGGCCGTCCCAGTAGCGATACCAGTCCGTCTTGGACTTGACCCAGGTCAGCTGGTTGATCCGGTAGCGATCGTCGTTGTCGATGTGCACCTCGTATTGCGTGGCGCCGTAGCGCAGCGCGAGCGGGGCTACTCGCGCCACGTCGAGCGCGAACGCGTCCTTGCGCAGCACCGTCGCGTACCACTTCACCAACACCAGATCAGCCATGTCTACGCTCCCACCTCTGCACGGATGGCGCCGGGGCCCTCGGCGGTCTTGCCCTGGCCCTCTTGTGTTGCTCCCACGAGGATGGCAATTTTTCCAAGATGACGGTTGTCTCGCAACAGCTGGTGGGCCTCGGCGACGCCCTCGAACCCCATCGTCTGCCAGAGCACGGGTCGGATCTTGGACTCCTCGATGAGTTCGTTGGCCTTCATCGCCTCCCAGGCGTTGGCGAAGTGCGATCCGATGATCTGCTTCTGGCGCATCCACAGGTAGCGGACGTCGAAATCGAGCTGGTAGCCCGACGTCGCGCCGCAGATCACCACCTTGCCGAATGGCTTGACCACGAGCACGGAGGTGGGAAAGGTGGCGCGCCCCACGTGCTCAAAGACGATGTCCGGGGGGCCGCCGAGCTGCTCCTCAACGGCCTTGCAAAAGCGCCGTGACTCCTTGAAGCGGGCCTTCTCCGCCTCGGCGCTCTCGCCTCCCTGGCGCATCATGCCGTCATACCTGCCCCGGTCGATGTGCCCGACCGCGCCCAGCTGCTCGATGAGCTCGCCCTTCTCCTCGGAGGAGACCACCCCGACGGCGTCGGCCCCGGTGAGCGCGCACAACTGGGTGGCGAACACGCCCAGGCCCCCGGCGGCCCCCCAGATGAGGACGCGGTGGCCGGCCTGCAGCTGGCAGCGGTCGATGAGCATCCGGTAGGCGGTGAAGTAGGTCAGGCCGTAGGACGCCGCCTCCTCCCATGCCAGGTGCTTGGGCTTGGGCAGCAGCTGCTGGGCCTGAACCTTGCAGAACTGCGCAAACGAGCCCCACGTGGTCTCATAGCCCCAGATCCGCTGCGACGGAGCAGCCAGCGGATCGAGGCCGTGCACCTCGGGGTCCTCGTAGGAGGCCTGGTTGCAGTGGATGACGACCTCGTCGCCCGGGTGCCAGCGGGTGACGCCATCGCCGACCTTCCAGACCACGCCCGAGGCGTCAGACCCGCCGATGTGGTGGCCCCATTGCGGGTGATCGCCGTAGCGCCAGACGCCCACGGGCTCGCCCAGCGCCGCCCACACGTTGTTGAAGTTCACGCCCGCGGCCATCACCCGCACGATCACCTCAAACGCGCCAGGCTCGGGTACCTCGATCTCCTCCAGCTGGAACGCGTCTACGGGCTCGCCCTGGCGCTCCTCGCGGATGACCCACGCCGCCATGGTGGGCGGGAGTTCGCCGGGCTCGGTTTCGACGGTTGCGACTTGGCTGAGATCGACGGCCACGCGGCTGTCACCTTCCTGGTCTGATGAACGGGTGACCCCCCGGTTGGGGGGGTGGGCTCAGGATCGTACCCGCTAGTAGGCCCGATGGAACCGCCCGGCCGCACCTGCGCCGCGTGGCAGGCTCACACCCCGCGATCGCCTACGGCTGGAGCACCGAGTTGTCCGACCCGGCCCGCTCGCGCCCGATGTGGATGGAGGCGGGTCGGATCGAGGACTGCTTGGAGAGCTGGGCGTCGTTGCGCCCCTTCGCGCCGGTGGTGATGGTGTACTCGCCGGGCTTGAAGTCCACCGAGACCTGGGTGGTGCCCTGGGGATTGATGGGCGCGGTGCTGGCGAGCGTGGATCCGCCCCTGGAGATGGCCAGGGCTTCGGCGCGGCTGGCCTGGTTGGTGACGATGAACGTGATCGGCCCCGCGCCGACCCGGGTCGGGGAGACCGAGACCCGCGAATCGTTGACGTAGACGGTCAGATTGACGGGATCGGGCGGACGCACCTCCGAGGCGGACTTGCCGCCCGCCGCGCCGCACGCTGCCAGGACGAGAGCGCTGAGCGCCATCTCTCCGATCGTCCTGATGCGCATTTTTACCGGCTCTCCTCTCCGGGGCCAGCCCGTCGGTGCGTGCCCGCGGGATGAACCGCCGGAAAATCTATCCGACCCCAGGGATCGCTCCCGTATTGACGCCGGGCGCTTTCACGCGGCTCCAGCCGTCAGCTCCTCGCGCTCATGCTCGAGTCGCTGCAACTCTGCTTGCAGCTCCGTCCATGATTCCGATTCGACGCGCTCGTACTCATCGCCCGTGAGGTCGCGCAGCCGTTCGCTGTACGAGCTCCACGCCAGACGAGTATCCGCCTCGAGCTCTTGCAGTCGTTCCGTATCGGGGGCCGTAGCAGTCATCTCATGGCTCCTTGCTAGAGGACCGTGTCGATGCTACCCCGCTTCGCGGTCGTCAAGTCATGATGTCGGCGCGGGGTCGCCATCACGCCGGCCTTCGGCTCGCCATGCAGCGATTCCTGCACGCCGTCCGGACCGAGGCGTATCACCGCTCCTTGCCGTCATGGAGCTTCTGTCCGCGCCCATCGCCACCGCCGAGTTCATGGTGGTCGACACCGAGACCAACGGCCTGGCGGGAGACGACTGCGAGCTGACCGAGGTGGGGGCGGTCCTGGTGGGCGGTGGCGAGCTGCACGATCGCTGGAGCTCGTTGTGCCGCACCAGCGCACCGCTGCGCCGCGGGATCCAGCGGCTGACGGGAATCAGCCAGGCCATGGTCGACGGCGCCCCGTCGCTGGAGGAGGTGCTGCCGCCGCTGCGCGAGCTGCTGGAGGGCCGGGTCCTGGTCGCCCACAACGCGCCGTTTGACCGCCGCGTCCTGCGTCAGGCCTTTGACCGCATCGGACTGCCCTGGCCTGACCCGCCGGTGCTCTGCACGGCCGCCATGGCGCGCGCCATGCTGCCGCTGCAGCGCCGGCGGGGGCTCGGCGTGCTCGCGGACGCGCTCGGGATCGAGGTCCACGTCGCCCATCGGGCCCTCGCCGATGCCGAGACGTGCGCGCGCGTGCTGTGCGCGCTGTTTCCGAGGTTGTGCGCCAACGCGGCGACCATCGGGGACGCCCTGGCGCTGCTGCGCCCGCCGCGGCGCGCCCGCAAGCGGCCCCTGCCGCCCGGCAGCCTGCTGGCGCCGGCGCCCGGTGGAGCCGCCCGCCTGCCGCGCGCACGCGCCGGCGCGAGCGAGCCCAGCTTCGCGGAGCTGCCGCGCGATCCGGGCGTCTATCTGTTCCGCGACGCCACGGGCCGGGTCCTCTATGTCGGCAAGTCGGTGTCGATTCGCAGCCGCGCTCGCGCCCACTTCGCCCCGTCCTCGCCGCCGGCCGCCTGGACGGCCCACGCGAGCGTGGTGGATTACCGCACCACCGGCTCTGAGCTGGGGGCGCTCATCCTGGAGAACCGCCTCATCAAGGAGCTCAAGCCTCCGGGCAACAAGCGGCTGACCCGGCGGGACGACCGCCTCGTCTACATCCGCTGTCGCCTGGATATCCCGTTCCCGATCCTGGAGGTGGCGTCCGATCCCGCCGCCGGTCATGCCGTCACGGTGGGCCCGGTGCGGGGGCGCCGCCTGGCGCTGGAGTTGGTGGAGCAGTTGGATTCGCTGTTCGGGCTGCGCCACTGCGGCCGCCGCCTGCCGCATCGCGAGCATCCGTCGGCCTACGGACAGATGGGCCGTTGCCTGTCGCCCTGCCTGGGAGACCTCGACCCCAACCTCTACCGCCGGCGGCTGGACGAGGTTCTGCGGCTGTTCGTCGGCGAGCCCACCGGCGCCGACCAACCCCTGCTGGCCCACGTGTACGTACAGATGCGCGCCGCCGCCGGTCAGCACCGCTTCGAGCGCGCGGAGTCGCTGCGCCGGCGGGCCGGACGGCTGCGGACGATCCTCGAGCGCCTGGGCGGCGTGCTGGAGGCCACCCACGCCCGGCCGCGGCTCGTTCTGGCGCCGCACCCCGGCGAGGGTCCGCCCGAGGCGTTCTGGCTGGTCGGGGGCCGAGTCGTGGACTTCGGCGCGGCGGGCGCAGGCCCGGCGGGCGCCGGCCCGGCGTGGGGCGGCCCCGAGGCGCTGGACGAGCTGGCCGCGCGTACCGAGCGGGCGCTCCGGCGCGAAGGACGGGTGGGGGAGGTGGGCGCGCATGTGCCGCCCGGTGAGGTGGACGAGGTGCGGATCCTGGGCACCTGGCTGGCCTCGCACCCGCACGCGCCGCAGCTCGTCCTGCGCCCGGCCCCTGGCCGGGACGCGCTCGGCGACCTCCTGGAGCGCGCGCGGCCGCGCGGCGGCGGCTCAGGCGGCGAAGGGCAGCTCGACGACGACGGCGTCGATCTGGTCGGCGCCGACCACCACGTCTGAGCCGGGCGGCGCCTCACGGCGCACCAGGGCCAGGGCGATCGGCCCCAGGGCAGGGGACTCGGCCACGCTGGCGAGCCGGCCGACCTCCTTGCCGGCGAACATGATCTCGTCCCCGCTGTGGGCGGGGGCCGAGAGACGCAGTCCGCGAAGCTGGCGGTTGGGCTTGCCGCGGTAGTACAGCCGCGCCACCGTCTCCTGGCCGACGTAGCAGCCCTTGGTGAACGACACGGCGCGCTGGTTGAGTCCAGCCTCCTGGGGGATCACGGAGTCGTCGAGGTCGACGCCGTAGCGAGGCCGCCCGCGCTCGACGCGCACGCAGTCAGCCACCGCCTCTGACACGGGCTCGGCGCCGCGCGCCGTCAGCGTCGCCGTCAGCGCGCCGGTGTCGCCGGCGTCGCAGAGTAGGTCGATCCCGGCGTCGGTGCGGATGGCCCGCGCCGCGATGCCGTCGACATCGATCACGACGTGGGAGTCCTCGGCCTCGCCGACGTGCTCGGCGCCCGCCAGCTCGGCGGCGGCCGGTCCCAGCAGCGAGAGCAGGCCAGATTGGAGCGTGCGTTTGTGCAGCTCGAGCGTGTAGCCGACGCTGAAGCGCCGGATCATGTTGAAGAGCTCCTGCAGGGCGACGCGCTCGGTGTCGAGCAGCATCTCGTCGCCCACGTCCAGGATCCGCACGTCGCCCAGCATCTTGCCCTTCGGCGTGAGCAAGGCGGCGTAGCACCCCCGGCCCGGGACCAGGGCCTCCACGTCGTTGGACACCTGGCCCTGAAGGAAGCCCTTCGCGTCCGGGCCGGTCAGGGCGAGCTTGCCCCGCTCGGAGCGATCGACGAGGCCACAGCCCCGCGTGACAGCGCGATATTCGGAGTCGGTAACGGTGATCGAGGACATCTCGTCCACAGCATAGGTGGGGCGCAGGTCCGCCTCGTCGGGAGTCCGAAACTCAGGCACGCTTTTGCCTGAACTATAATTTAGGTCTACCATAATCTCTGTTGAGGCCATGAGCACCACTTCTGACACCGGCGCCCTGCGCTCCTCCGCCGTGGAGGACTACACCAAGGCCATCTACGCGCTGCACGCGCGCGATGACCAACCGGTCACCACGACCGCGCTGGCCGAGCGCCTGGGGGTGACCGCCGCGTCGGCATCGGGCATGGTCAAGCGCCTCGGCGAGCTGGGCCTGGTCTCGCACCGCCGCTATCACGGCGTGCTGCTCACCGACGCCGGCCGCCGGGTGGCGCTCGAGGTCATCCGTCACCACCGGCTGCTCGAGCTGTACCTGGTCGAGAGCCTCGGCGTCCCGTGGGACCGGGTGCACCAGGAGGCGGAGGTCCTCGAGCACGTGCTGTCCGAGGAGCTCGAGGAACTGATCGCCACCAAGCTGGGGGACCCCACCCATGATCCGCACGGCGACCCGATCCCCTCGCGCGAGCTGACGATCGAGGAGGTCGCCACCGAGAGCCTGGAGGCGCTCGAGCCGGGTGACCACGGCACGCTCGCGCGGATCTCTGACTCCGATCCGGACATGCTGCGCTACCTGGCGGAGCGGGGCATCGCCCCCGGCGACGCGCTGGAGGTGGTCGAGCGCCAGCCATTCGGCGGCCCCCTGTTCGTGCGCTTCGGCGACCAGGTCCACGCGCTGGGGGGCGACCTGGCGCGCGCGATCCGGGTGCAGGTGGGCCGATGACCCCGGAGACCGCGCTCGAGACCGCGACCGCCGAGGGCGGGACCGCCACCGTCGGCGACGGCCTGGCGCCGCCCCAGCTGCAGGGAAGCCGGCTCCGAGTCACCCTGGCGATGCTCGGCCCCGCGTTCGTCGCCGCAGTGGCATACGTGGATCCCGGGAACTTCGCGACCAACCTTCAGGCGGGCGCCAAGTTCGGGTACGAACTGCTGTGGGTGGTGCTCCTCGCCAACCTGATGGCGATGGTCGTGCAGTACCTGTCGGCGAAGCTGGGCATCGCTACCGACCACAACCTGCCCGAGCTGTGCCGCGAGCACTTCCCCCGCTGGGCCACGGTGGGGCTGTGGCTGCAGGCGGAGGTCATGGCGATGGCCACCGATGTGGCTGAGTTCCTGGGCGCCGCCATCGCGCTCAATCTGCTCTTCGGCGTGCCGCCGCTCGTGGCCGGGGTACTCACGGGGATCATCGCCTTCGGCATCCTCGAACTCCAGCGCCACGGCTATCGCGGGTTCGAGCTGGCGATCGCCGCTCTGCTGGGGATCGTCCTCGCCGGCTTCCTGTACGAGACGTTGCACATCGGCCCGTCCGCGCACCTGGCCCTGGACGGCTTCGTGCCCCGGCTTCCCAGCAGCGAGGCCGTGTACCTGGCGGTGGGGATCATCGGCGCGACGGTCATGCCGCACGTGATCTACCTGCACTCGGCGCTCACCAACGGCCGAGTGGCGGCGCGCAGCGACGCCGAGCGCCGCCGCGTGCTGCGCTTCGAGCGCATCGACGTGATCATCGCCCTGGGCACCGCGGGGGTGATCAACCTGGCGATGATGGCCGTCTTCGCCAAGCTCTTCCACACCCCGGACCTGTCGGGGATCACCTCGCTGCAGGTCGCCCATGAGCAGATCGGGAATCTGGTGGGCGGTGGCGCCGCGCTGTCCTTCGCGGTGGCCCTCCTGGCCTCGGGCGCCTCATCGTCGAGCGTGGGCACCTACGCCGGCCAGGTGGTGATGGCCGGCTTCATCGGCGTTCGCATCCGGCTGCTCGTCCGCCGCGCCGTGACGATGGTCCCCGCGCTCGTCGTCCTCGCCCTCAACGCCAACCCCACCAACGCCCTCGTGCTCAGCCAGGTGGTGCTGTCGTTCGGGATCCCGTTCGCGTTGTTCCCGCTGGTCTTCCTCACCAGCCGGCGCGACGTGATGGGCGTTCACGTCAACGGGCGGCTGATGACGATCGTCGCCTGCGCGGTGGCGGTGCTGATCAGCGCGCTCAACGTCTTTGCGCTGGCCCAGCAGATCCTGGGCTGACCCGAGCTTGAAGTACGCTTGGCGCGATGTCGCTCGCCGAGACCTTCAACGAGATCGTCGCGGGGCTACCCGACGACTGGACCGACCTCGAGTTCGACGTGCGGATCTTCGACGAGACGCGCTACGTGGACGCCTCGATCGTGATGGTGACCTGCAACGCGCAGCCCTACTCAAAGCATGACTGGCACTGGCGCGTACTGGTGGCCCACCGCTTCGGCCACGCCGCCTCGGTCCCCGCGGCGCACCTGGCGCTGAAGTTGCTCGACGAGGGCGGGATCGACGGTGAGCTGGCCCTGCGCGAGGTGCGCACCGGCCGTGCCGAGGTGGTCCAGATGTGGGGCCGCACCGAGTCGGTGCGCCAGGAGTTCAGGAAGCTCCGCGCGCAGTAGGCGCGAACGCCGGATCGAACGTCTCAGAGACATCGGGCGGCGCCTTGACGATCCCGAAGCGGGCTTCCCACCGAGCCCATCGCCGCAGGACCGCCGGATCGAGCACGCCGAAGCGGCCCCCCGGTCCCCGGAACGCCGCCCCGAGCCCGGCCAGCTCCGCCGTGTCGAGGGCATGGTTGAGCCCCGGCACCTCAGACTCGAGCGCGTGCTGGCCGACCGCGGGCTTGGCCAGGGCGAGGTCGTAGCCGCGAACCAGGGCTTTCACGACTCCGCGGGCCAGCCCCGGCGCGGCCTTCAGACGCTTGGCGGTGGCGCATACCACCAGCTCGGGATAGGAGGGCGCCCCGTAGTCCTCGACGCGAAAGACGTGAAAACCCGGGCGCCGGCGGTTGAGCGTGACGCCCTCGTCGTTCCAGAACGCGGTGGCGGCGGCGACCCTGCCGGCGAGGAGATCGCCGACGGCGTTGAAGCCGATCGTGATCGTCTTCAGCTCCTGGGGCCGGCCACCGGAGCCGGCCACGATCGAGTCCAGCACCGCGGTGTCCGACGGCGCCCCGGTGACGCCGACGGTCGCACCGGCGAGCCCACGGGGCGTGCTCACCGCCGGCGCGGCGATCACCGAGGCCAGGGGGCGCTCGACGATGGGCAGGATGCCGACGACGTCAGCGCCGCGCTGGCGGGCGAGGGCCAGGTCATGGATGTCGAGGATCGCGAAGTCGGCGCGGCCGGTCTCGAGCAGGCGGATGGCGTCGGTGGAGGCCGACGGTGCGATCACGCGCAGGCGCACGCCGGCGGCGGTGTCGAAGTGTCGCGCCAAGGCGGTGTAGATCCCCACGTGCACCGGGTTGGGCGTGAAGTCCAGGACGAGCGTGGCGCTGCGCGGCGAGGAGCGGGTGTCGGGCGATGCGCCGCCGCAGCCGCTGAGGAGCGCGCCGACGGCGATCAGGGTGACGAGCATGCGCCGCACAGTCGGCCCAGGATAGGCGGCCCCTAGAATGGCGGCCGAGCATGCGTCGCCGCCGTGTCACGTTCAGCCGCAACCTCACGCTGTCGCTCAGCCGGACGTGCCGGTGCTATTGCAAGTACTGCGCGTTTGCGACGCACAAGCCGCACCTGCACGAGCCCGACGAGGTGCTGGAGATCCTCGACCGCGCCGTCAGCCGCCACCGGGCCAAGGAGCTCCTCGTCCTCACCGGCGAGCGGCCCGAGCACAACGCCGGCGTTGCCGCCAGGCTGGCCGAGCTGGGGTTCGACGACTTCACCGCCTACGTGGTGTGGGTGTGCGAGCAGGCCCTCGAACGCGGGCTCTTGCCTCACACCAACCTGGGCGTGCTCGATCGCTCAGATCTCGAGCGGCTGCGCGCCGTGACCGCCTCCCAGGGGCTGATGCTCGAGTCGGTGGCCGAACGCCTGATGGAGACCGTCCATGCCGGCTCGCCCACCAAGCATCCGGCCCGGCGGATCGAGACGATCGCCGCCGCCGGCGAGCTGAAGATCCCCTTCACCAGCGGGATCCTCGTCGGGATCGGCGAGACCGAGGAGGAGCGGATGGCTTCCCTGGCCGCGCTGGCGGAGCTGCACGGCCGCCACGGCCACCTCCAGGAGGTCATCCTCCAGAACTTCGTCCCGCACCAGAGCTACTACGGGCGCGAGCCGGCCGACATCGCCGACGCTGCCGCCCGGGAGTATTGGCGGACGGGCGTGGCCAACGGACCGCAGCTCGATGCGCCCAAGTGGGCGTCGCCGGTGTCGGTTCAGGACATGACGCGCCTGATCGCCGAGACGCGGCGGCTGATGCCGGAGATCGGCATCCAGGTGCCGCCCAACCTGTCTGACTGGTGGCCGGAGCTGGTGGCGGCGGGCGCCACCGACCTGGGCGGGCTGAGCGCCAACGGCGACCACATCTCGCCTGAGCACCCGTTCCCGTCGCCCACGCAGGCGCGCAAGCGCCTGGCGCAGGACGGCTACGCCCTGTCTGAGCGGCTCTGCGTCTACCCGGAGTACATCGACCCCGAATGGGTGTCGCGGCCGGTGATGGACGTGATCAAGACGCGCTACTGGTCGTTCATCCCGCGCCGCGGCAGCGGCCGGCGGGCCGAGCTCAACGTGGCGGACGACGCCGCGCCGCGCGCCATCGAGCGGGCGCGCGACGGGTCCGTCCTGACCGCCGAGGAGCTCACCGCGCTGTTCGCCGAACGCCGCCCGCCGGTCATCGAGGACATGCGCGCCGCCGCCGACGAGCTGCGCCGTCGCCTGGCCGGCGACACCGTGACCTTCGTCGTCAACCGCAACATCAACGTCTCCAACGTGTGCGTGGTCGGCTGCGCGTTCTGCGGCTTCGGGCAGTCCAAGCGCTCACCCGACGCCTACGAGCACTCGCGCGAGGAGTTCGCCGAGCGCGTGCGGGACGCGCTGGACGCGGGCGCCACGGAGCTGTGCATCCAATCGGGCATCCATCCCGACTGGACGCTGGACGACTACCTCGGCTGGCTGCGCTTCGCCAAGGAGCTGGCGCCCGACATCCACCTGCATGCCTACTCCCCGATGGAGGTGGCGCACATGTGCGAGGTCAGCGGCCTGGCGCCCCGCGAGGTCTTCGGGCGCCTGCGCGAGGCGGGCCTGGGCTCGACGCCCGGCACCGCCGCCGAGGTCCTGCACGACGGGGTCCGCGAGCGCATCTCGCCCAACAAGCTGCCGGTCGCCCGGTGGGTGGAGATCATCGAGGCCTCTCACACCGAGGGCATCCGCTCCACGGTCACGGTCATGTTCGGCCACATCGAGGAACCGCACGAGCTTGCCGAGCACATGCGGGTGGTGCGCGAGCTCCAGGAGCGCACCGGCGGCTTCACCGAGTTCGTGCCGTTGTCGTTCATCCCGTTCCAGACGCTGCTGGGACGTGCTCATGGCGTCCAGGAGATCTCCCGCGAGGAGAACCTCAAGCACACCGCCGCGTTCCGCCTCGCGCTCGGGTTCACCATCGCCAACCTCCAGGCCTCGTGGGTCAAGATGGGCCTCGAGACCGCCACCGAGGCTCTGCGCTGGGGCGTCAACGACCTCGGCGGCACCCTGATGGAGGAGTCGATCAGTCGGATGGCCGGCAGCTATCACGGGGTCCGCCTGGAGCCCGGCGAGCTCGTCGCCGCCGCCCACCGCGCCGGCCGCCCCGCCGCCGAGCGCACCACCCTGTACGAGATCCGCCGCCGGTTCGATCTCGAGCCGCTGGCCGCCTAGGAGCGGGGCGAGCCCATGAGCGTCGAGCGGCCGCCCTCCCTGTTCGCGGGCGTCGAGCCACTCGAGGTGTTCGTCGAGCTGCTCGCCGATCTGGAGGCGGATACCACCTCGACCGAGTTCTACGACCGCATCTGCGAGGCGATCTGCCGCCTGACCACGATGCGGCGCGCGGCCATCTTCATGGCCGACCTGGGCCGGCGGCGCGTGCAGGTGGTCGGCTCGTACGGCACCTCGTTCTCGCAGCTGGCGACGCTTGCGCCGACGCCGACGCTCATCTCGGCGCCCATCGCTCGCCGCGCGTTGCTCGAGGATGCGGTGGTGGTCGTCTCGGAGGGCATCGAGGACGAGCTGCCCTCCGAGTACGCCAAGCTGTTCGGCATCACCACGCTCGTGTGCACGCCACTGAGCGCCGCCGGGCGGGCCTACGGCGTCATCTGCGCCGATCGCGGCGGCGGCCGCTTCGAGCTCACCGACGGCGAGCGCCATCTGCTCTGGACCCTGGGTAAGACCGCCGCCCTGGTGGCCACGGCGCGTAACGCGACGCGCCAGGAGGAGCGCACGCGCCGCCTGGGCGAGCGCCTGGAGCTGGCCCGAGAGATCCACGAGCGAGTGATGCAACGGCTGTTCGGGGTCTCGCTGGCGCTGAGCGCGGAGAAGCCGCTCGACCGCGAGGAACGCGACCGCTGCCGGGTCGAGATGCAGGATGCGCTGAGTGACCTGCGCAGTGCGCTGGAGCGTCCGCTGGCGCCCGTTTCCAACGACACCGGGACGACGCTGGCGGCCGAGGTGGCACGGCTCGTGCAGGCGCCGGGGCCCGCGGTCCAGGTCACGTGGCCCGACGAGGTTCAGGTCCCCGCCTCGGTCGAGCCGCTGGCCCAGTCGGTGCTGGCCGAGGCGCTGCGCAACATCGCCAAGCACGCCCGCCCCTCGGTGGTGGAGGTGGTGGTCGGGGTCGACGACGACACCTTCAGCCTCGAGATCCGCAACGACGGCGTGGCCTCCGGCGCGCGGGGCGCGGGCATGGGCCTGCGCCTGGCGGCCTTCGAGGCGCTTCAGCACGGAGGGGTCGTGGACTTCGGCGCCCCCGCCGAGAGCAGCTGGCGGGTGCGCCTGGTGATGCCGCTGGTCGCGGAGTCGCGCGTATGACCGCGGCCACGCCGCCACCGGGGCGGGCGGCCGAGCGCAAGCTGCGGGTGCTGGTGGTCGACGACCATGACGTCGTGCACTGGGGCTTTCGCGTCCTGCTGGGCGAGCAGCCATGGGTGGAGCGATGCCTGGCGGCACGAACCGGCGCCGAGGCGCTGGCCCTGCTGCCCGGCCTGCATCCCGACGTGGCGCTGGTCGATCTCTTCCTGGCCGGCGAGTCGGGCGCCGACGTGTGCGACTCGATCCGCAAGGCCTCGCCGTCGACGCGAGTCCTGCTCATCTCCGGCGCGGGGCGCATGTCGCCGGCGGCGGCGCGGGCGGCGGGCGCCTCGGGGTTCGTCTCCAAGGACTGGGAGGCACGCGAGGTGGCCCGAGCGGTGCGGATGGTGGGATACGGGATGACGGTGTTCGAGCCCACGTCCGAGCAGCCCGCGCCGATGCTCTCAGAGCGCGAGCGCGAGGTCCTGGACCTGATCGCCGCGGGGTCGACCAACCGGGAGATAGCCGAGCAGCTGTTCCTGTCCCCGCACACGGTCAAGGAGCACACCAGCGCCGTGTACCGCAAGCTCCAGGCGCGCAACCGCGCGGAGGCGGTGCAGCGCGCCCAGCGAATCGGGCTCCTGAGCTAGCTAGCTCACCGGCTGCCCGTTGGCGATCAGCTCGACCTCGACGTTGCCGCGGGTCGCGTTGGAGTACGGGCACACCTCGTGGGCGGCGGCGACGATCTCCTTGGCCTGCTCGGCATCCCCGATGTCCGGCAGCGACACGTCGAGCTTCACCGCGACGTTGTAGCCGCGGTTCTCGGTGGTGATGAGGCTGACCGAGGAGTCGATGCCGACGTCCCCGAGCTCCAGCTTCTGCCGGCGTCCCACGGCGGCCAGCGCGCCCTCGAAGCAGGCGGCATAGCCGACGGCGAAGAGCTGCTCGGGGTTGGTGCCGTGCTCGGGGTTGTCGGTGGGCGGGCGCAGCTGGACGTCGAGATTGCCGTCGCTGGTGCGGCCGTGTCCGTTCTGGCGACCTCCGGTGACGTGGGCTTGCGCGGTGTAGATCGACTTGGCCATGGTCCCTCGTTTGCGTCAGAGTGGTTGCGGACGCAATCGTAGCCGGGTCAGCGCCGGCGCATGGCCCACTCGATCGCCGGCAGCTTGATCGCGTGGGGGAGGTACTGCGTGGCGAGCATCGCCGCCCGGATCGGCAGGCCGGGAACGACGACGCGCCGGTCTGTCTCCAGGCCCTTGATGCCCGCCGACGCGGCCTCCTCGGCGGTCACCCACGCGGGCCGCGGCACGGCACGCTCGAAGGACTGGCCGCCGGCGACCTCCCAACCGGAAATCTCCCAGAAGTCGGTGGACACCGGCCCGGGGGCGAGGGCGGTCACGGTGACGCCCGAGCCGTGCAGCTCCTGATGCAGGGCCTCGGAGAAGGTCAGCACGTAGGCCTTGGCCGCCGAGTAGCCCGCCGAGTAGGGGAGCGGCTGCATTCCCGCGGTGGAGGCGACGTTGAGGATCGCGCCCTGGGCGCGCTTGACCATGGCGGGCAGGAACGCGGAGGTGAGGGCCACCGGCGCCTCGACGAGCACCCGCACCTGCTCGAGCTCGCGCGCGGGGTCGGACTGGTGGAAGGCGCCGTTGGTGGCAAAGCCCGCGTTGTTGACGAGCACGCTGATCTCCAGGTCCAGCGACTCGATGCGCGCCGGCAGCCGCTGGCGCGAGGCGGCCTTGCCCAGGTCAGAGCCCACCGCCTCGGCGCGGACGCCGAACTCGCCGGCGAGCTCCTCGGCGAGGGCGTCAAGCCGGTCCTTGCGCCGCGCCACGAGCACCAGGTTATGGCCCCGCTCGGCGAGCTCGCGCGCAATCGCGGCGCCGATCCCGGAGGAGGCTCCGGTGACCATGGCGGCTGTCTCGGGGGTGGGGGCGGGAAGGCTCACCGGGCGATCGGGAGGCAGCCTACTTCCTCCGCAGCGCCGATGGAGCGATCCGCCGGAAAACTGGCCATGGGCCCCGGCGCGGTGCGCAGCGGGAGGACCCCCCAAATGGGGTCCCCCCAAAAGGGGGGAAGTACATAAGGGGGCTGTATCCGCGCCCGGTGGGCGGCGTAGGTTGAGATCGATGGGTGCCGCAAGCGCAATCCTGTTCCCCGGGCAGGGGAGCCAGACGCCGGACATGCGTGACCTGGTGGAGCGCGTGCGTCCCGACCTGCTCGAAATGGCCGTCACGGCGGTGGGCGAGGACCCGTTTCCCCGGGCCGACGAGGGCACCAATTTCGCGCAGCCGGCCATCTTCTGCGCCAGCCTGGCGGGCTGGGAGGCCCTGGGCCGGCCGACGGAGGCGTTCATGGCCGGCCACTCGCTCGGTGAGCTGGGCGCGCTGGTGGCCGCCGGCGTGCTGGCGGAGCGCGAGGGCCTCGACCTGGTGGCGCTGCGCGGCCGGCTCATGCACGAGTCCGGGCTTGCCGCCGGCGAGGGCCAGGGCGGCATGATCGCCGTGCTGGGGGCGGGCGCCTCCGAGCACGCCGAGGAGATCGCCGAGGCCCACGACCTGACCGTCGCCAACGACAACTCCCCCCAGCAGGTGGTCATCTCCGGCGCCAAGTCCCGCCTCCCCGACGCCATGGCCCACGCCAAGGAGCTCGGTCTGCGCGCCATGGAGCTCGACGTCACCGGCGCCTTTCACTCCCCGATGATGGCGGGGGCGGTGCCCGAGTTCGAGCGCGCCCTCGCGGAGGTGACGTTCAGCGAGCCGCCGGGGACCACCGTGGTCTCCGCGGTCACCGCCCAGCCCTTCACCGATCCACGCCGCGAGCTGGCCGACGCCCTGACCAAGCCGGTGCGCTGGCGCGAGGTGATGCTGACCCTGCACGAGCTGGGGGCCGAGCGGTTCGTCGACGTCGGCCCCGGCCGGGTCCTCACCGGCCTGGCCAAGCGGACGCTGTCGGGAGTGGAGCTCGTCAATGCCTGACCCGGCCCTGCTCACCCGCGAGCCCGTGCTGCGCCCCGCCGGCGCCGGGCTGACCACGGCGACGATCCTGTCGGTCGCCACCGAGCTGCCGCCCGGGCGTCTGTCCAGTGCCGAGCTGGCTGAGCGCCTCGGCGTCAGCGAGGACTGGATCGTCACCCGCACCGGGATCCGCGAGCGCCGTCAGGCGCGCCCGGACGAGCGGCTCAGCGACTACGCCGCGCGGGCCGGCGCCCGCGCCCTGGAGGCGGCGGGGGTGGAGGCGGCGAATCTTGACCTCGTGATCGTGGCCACGCTCAGCCAGGATGAGTTGACGCCCAACACCGCGCCGATCGTCGCCCACGCACTCGGCGCCGCCCGCGCCGGGGCGTTCGACGTGGGCGCGGCGTGTACCGCGTTTCTCACCGCGCTGGCCCAAGGGTCCGCGAACATCGAGAGCGGCCGCGCGCAGCACGTGCTGGTCATCGGCGCGGACTTCGTGACGCGCCTGGTCGACTACGGCGACAAGCGCTCGGCGCCGCTGTTTGCCGATGCCGCCGGTGCCGTGGTCCTCGGACCGAGTGACACCGGCGACGGCGATCGCGGCGCCATCGGGCCGATCATCCTCGGCGCCGACGGCTCACACGCCGCCTCGCTGTTCGCCACCATCGCCGACCGCAAGATCCGCATGGACGGCCCCGAGGTGTTCCGCCACGCGGTGACGCGCATGGGCGATGTCACGCTGCAGGCGGTGCACCGCGCGGGGTTGGCGCTCGACGACATCGACCTGTTCGTCTTCCATCAGGCCAACGCGCGGATCACCCGCGCACTCGGCGAGCGGCTCGGCCTGGACCCGGCGCGGGTGGTCGAGTGCATCGAGACGATCGGCAACGCCTCCGCGGCCACGCTGCCCGTCGGGCTGGCCACCGCCCGGGCCGACGGCCGCCTCGCCCCTGGCGCCAACGTCCTGCTGGCCGCCTTCGGCGCCGGCTTCACCTGGGGCGGCGGGGTCGTGCAGTGGGGAGCGCGAGACGATGCCTGAGGCGCGCCAGGACGGCTGCGCGCTGGTCACCGGCGCCTCCAAGGGGATCGGTGCCGCCATCGCCAGGGGCCTGGCCACCGACGGCTGGGCCGTGGGCGTCAACTTCAACTCCGACCAGGCCGGGGCGGACGCGGTGGTCTCCGAGATCGAGTCAGACGGCGGCCGCGCGCTCGCCGTCGGCGGCGACGTGGCCGATCCCGCGGTGCCCGACCGGCTCTTCGCCGCGCTGGAGGAGCACTTCGACTGTCCCGTGCTCGTGCTCGTCAACAACGCCGGCATCACCCGTGACGACCTCACGCCGTCGCTGGACGACGAGGCGTGGGACGCGGTCATCCAGACCGACCTCAGCGCGGCGTTCCGGCTCACCCGGCGCGCGCTGCGGCCGATGATGCGGGCGCGCCAGGGACGGATCGTCAACGTCTCATCCGTGGCGGGGCTGCGCGCCAACCCCGGCCAGGCCAACTACTCGGCGGCCAAGGCCGGACTGATCGCCCTGACCAAGACCTCGGCCGTCGAGGTGGCCCGGCGCGGGATCACCATCAACGCGGTGGCCCCGGGGCTGATCGGGACCGACATGATGGCCGGCGCCTCCGCTGACCTGGTTGAGCACATCCCGGCCCGCCGCGTCGGCACCCCTCAGGAAGTCGCCGCGTGCGTACGTTTTCTCACGTCCGATGCCGCGAGTTATGTAACGGGGGCCGTGCTGTCCGTGGACGGCGGACTGGCCGCGTGAACTTCAAACCGAAACGAACTGAGAGGAGCAGCAGATGTCAGTGACAACGGAGCAGGTGGAGAGCCGGGTCGTCGAGACCCTGGCCAGCTTCGGCCCCGACGAGAGCCAGATCACCCGTGACGCCACGTTCGAGGAGCTCGACATCGACTCGCTCGACCTGGTGGAGCTGGCGCAGGTCGTCGAGGACGAGTACGGCGTCGTCCTGAAGGGTGAGGACATGAAGGACCTCAAGACGGTCGGCGACGCCGTCGATCTCATCGTTGCGCGAGCGGGCTGAGTGAGTTCCATGCCGGACAGACGCAAGGTGGTCGTCACCGGGCTCGGCGCGGTCTCGCCGCTCGGCGTCGGCGCTGCCACGCTGCACGAGCGCTGGGCCGCGGGCGAGGTCGGCATCTCCGACGGCGCCGGCGTCTGTCGCGACTTCGATCCCAAGGACCATCTCTCGGTCAAGGAGGCGCGGCGCCTGGATCGCTTCGCACAGTTGGCTGTGGTGGCCGCGGGCGAGGCCCTCGAGCAGGCCGGCTGGGATGGGGAGCCGCCCTATGACCCGCTCCGGGCGGGCTGTGTGATCGCCACCGGCATCGGGGGCCAGGGAACGCTCGAGAGGCAGCTCGAGGTCATGCGTGAGCGAGGCGCGCGGATGGTGTCACCGCTGGGCATCCCGCAGTACATGCCCAACGCGGCCGCTGCCGCCGTGACCATGAAGCACAAGCTGCGCGGCCAGAGCTACGGGGTCGTCTCGGCCTGCGCCAGCGGCGCCCACGCCGTCGGCTCCGCGCTGCGCATGATCCAGTACGGCGATGCCGACGCTGTCGTGTGCGGCGGCGCCGAGTCGGCGTTGACCGACTTCGCCTTCGCCTGCTTCAACTCGATGGAGGCGCTGTCCCCCGTGGGGATCTCGCGGCCGTTCGATGCCCGCCGTGACGGGTTCGTGATGGGCGAGGGCGCCGGGATGCTCGTCCTGGAGGACGAGGAGTTCGCGCGCGAGCGCGGCGCCACGATCCTCGGCGAGGTGGCGGGCTACGGCTCGACCACCGATGCGCACCACCTCACCGCCCCCGAGCCGACCGGCGGCCCCGCCTCGCGGGCCATCGAGCTGGCCATGCGCGACGCCGGCGCCGAGCCGACACAGATCGACTACATCAACGCCCACGGCACCTCCACCCAGCTCAACGACGCCGCCGAGACCGCGGCCATCAAGCTGGCTCTGGGCGCCGAGGCCAAGCGCATCCCCGTCTCCTCGACCAAGTCCTCGATCGGCCATACGCTGGGCGCGGCCGGGGCGGTCGAGGCTGTGGCCACCATCCGCACGCTGATCACGGGCGTGATCGCCCCGACGCTGGGCTACGAGGTGCCGGATCCCGACCTGGACCTGGACTACGTGCCGGGGGAGGCGCGGCCGCTGGTGACCGGCAACGGCCACCCGCCGCTGGCGCTGTCCAACTCGTTCGCGTTCGGCGGCCACAACGTGGCCCTGGCCTTGCGCGGAGCCGCCGAGTGAGCGCCACCGCCGCCCCCAAGGAGGTCCGCCGGCGGCTGTCGCCGCTCGAGCGCCTGGAGACCCTGTGCGATCCCGGCTCCCTGCGGGTCCTGCGCTCGCGCGCACGCTCCGCGCGGCTCGGCGAGCGCGCCGTGGCCGGGGACGGCGTCGTCGGCGCCACCGGGGCGGTCAACGGCCGCCCCATCGCCTGCTACGCCCAGGACGGCGCGTTCCTGGGCGGCTCGCTGGGCGAGCGCCACGCGGACACCATCGTCCGCGTGCTCACCACCGCCCAGCGGGCCCGGATCCCGGTCGTCGGCTTCGTGGAGTCGGGCGGGGCGCGCATGCAGGAGGGGACCGCAGCGCTGGCGGGCTACGGGCGCATCTTCCGCGAGACGGTGGCCCTGACCGGCGTCGTGCCCCAGATCTCGATCGTCTCGGGTGCGTCGGCGGGCGGCGGCGCCTACTCGCCGGCGCTCACCGATCTGATCGTCATGACGCAGGACGCCGCCATGTTCCTCACCGGACCCGGCGTGGTCCGCGAGGCGCTGGGCGAGGAAATCGATGCCGCGGGTCTCGGCGGGCCGCAGATCCACGAGCGCAACGGGGTATGCCACCTCGTCGAGCCCGACGAGGCGGCGGCCGCGCTGCGCGTCCGCGAGCTGCTGTCCTACCTGCCCTCGGCGGCGGGCTCCCCACTGCCCCGCGGGCTTCCCACCCCACCCGCGGACCCGGACCCCAGCGTGTTCGTCCCCGCGGAGCCGCGCAGCTCCTATGACGTCCGCGCGGCGCTGGCGGCGATCCTGGACCGCGGCTCGTTGGTGGAGCTGCGGCCGCGGTGGGCGCGCAACATGGTCACCGGATTGGCGCGCCTGGACGGCCGCCCCGTCGGGATCGTCGCCAACCAACCGCGCTACCTGGGCGGAGTGCTGGATGCCGAGGGCTCCGAGAAGGCCGCCCAGTTCGTCAACTTCTGCAACGCGTTCGGCCTGCCCCTCATCGCCGTCGTCGACACGCCCGGGTTCATGCCCGGCTCCAAGCAGGAGCAGGCCGGAGTCATCCGCCACGGCGCCTCACTGGTGCGGGCGTTCGCGGCGGCGCGCGTGCCCAAGCTGACGGTGGTGCTGCGCAAGAACTACGGCGGCGCCTACATCACGATGAACTCGCGCGACCTCGGCGCCGATCTCGTGCTCGCCTGGCCGGACGCCGAGATGGGGATCATGGGCGCGCGGGCCGCGGTGGGGATCGTCAACCGGCGCGAGCTGCGCGCGGCCTCCGATCCCGAGTCTGAGCGCGACCGCTTGGCCGATGCCTATGCCGAGGAGCACCTGCGGGCGGACACGGCCGCGGCCGAGGGGTTCGTCGACGAGATCATCGATCCGGTGGACACCCGTGACCGGCTGGCCTGGGCGCTGCACTCCTTCGCCGGCGAGGTCGGTGAGATCGCGTGATCCTGGAGGGCAAGCGCCTCCTCATCACCGGCGTCATCACCAAGGACTCGATCGCCTACCACGCCGCCGAGCAGGCCCAGAAGGAGGGTGCGGAGATCGTTCTCTCGAGCTTCGGTCGCGTGCGGCGCATGACCGAGCGCGCGGCCCAGCGGCTGCCCCAGCCCGCCGATGTGCTCGAGCTCGACGTCAACAAGGACGAGGATCTGCAGGCGCTGACGGGGGAGCTGCGTGAGCGTTGGGGTGGCGTCGACGGCGCCCTGCACGCGATCGCCTTCGCTCCGGAGGACGCGCTGGGCGGCAAGTTCATGACAGCGCCCGCCGAGTCGGCGGGGCAGGCGTTCCAGACCAGCGCCTACTCGCTCAAGGCGCTGGCGGCGGCGCTGCAACCGCTGATGTCGCGCGGGGGGGCGCTGGTGGGGATGGATTTCGACGCAGCGGTGGCCTGGCCCATCTATGACTGGATGGGCGTGGCCAAGGCGGCGCTCGAGTCGGTGGCGCGCTATCTGGCGCGTGACCTCGGGCCCGAGGGCGTCCGCGTCAACCTGGTCTCCGCCGGGCCCCTGGGGACGGTCGCCGCGCAGGGGATCCCGGGGTTCGAGCAGCTGGCCGACCTGTGGCGCCGGCAGGCGCCGCTGGGCTGGGACATCTCCGATCCGGTGCCCGTGGCGCGCACCATCTGCTGGCTGTTGTCGGACTACTCGCAGGGGATCAGCGGCGAGATCGTCCACGTCGACGGCGGCTTTCACGCCGTGGGCGCGCCGGCTCAGCCCGCCTGAGCCTGGTCGAGCTCGGGCGGAAGGGCCTTGGGCCCGTCCGGATACATCCACTCCAGCCGCTCCGGGGTCATCTCCAGCGTGTTGGCGGCCCCGGGCGGCGCCCCCGCCACCAGCCACAGGGCGTCGCCATCGGTGTCGTTGAACACCTGGCGCAGGCTCTCGGGCTCCACCAGCACCGCCGACAGCGGCGTCAGCGTCAGCAGCTCGCCGTCGATCCGGATGCGCCCCGTTCCGGAGAGCACGACGTAGAGCTCGTGCTCGCCGCGGTGGCGGTGGCGGGTGCTGGCCTGACCCGGCGTCAGGCGCCACAGCCGGGCGCGCAGGGTGCTCGCCTCCAGCTGCTTGGCCAGGTCGGTGTTCATCACGCCCATCTGGTTGGACGGGCGCCAGAAGGCGTCCTCGGCCGCGAGCACCCGGTGGCCCATGCCCGGACTCTACGGGTCGCGGGTGCGGGCGGCCCGGTGGCCCGGTGGCCCGGTGGCCCGGTGCCCCGGTGCCCCGGTGGCCCGGTGGCCCGGTGCCCCGGTGGCCCGGTGCCCCGTGCCCCGGTGCCGACCCCCGGAGTTTCCCGACGCGAATCCCGCCGCCGGCGCCTTTGCGTCGCGTTGTGCTCGGAAACCGAGATCGCTTGGACGCGAAGCCCATCAGGTCCCGGTCTGAGTCCGGGATCTCCGGCCATCGCAGAACGCGCGCGATCGCGGTCATGCGCCCACCTCACCGGCTCAGCGGAACAGGTCGGTCTCCGGGTCGCGCAGCAGGGCGTGCACGCCCGGCCCATCGTCCGCGGTCACGTGGCGCCCGGCGCCGCTGACCAGCACGACCGGTCGCATGGCGTCCTTGGCGCGGGCGAGGTCGGCCGCGGCGGCCAGTTGGTCGGCGACGGCGATCCAGGTCGCCTTGAGCTCGCGCCCGCGCGCGTCGCGGCGACCGCGCCAGTCCTCGAGGGGCGAGAGCCCGGCGCAGCCGATCGCGACGTCGACCTGCCCGTTGCGCCAGGCGCGGCCGAACGAGTCGGTGATCAGCACCGCCGGAGCGACCGCCAGGCGCTCGCGCAGGCCGGCGCGCAGGCGCCGGGCAGACGCGTCGGGGTCGACGGGGAGGAGGATCACCGTGTCGTCGTCGGGGGCGTTGGAGGCATCGACCCCGGCGTTGGCGCAGACGAACCCGTGGTGGGTGACGCTGATCAGCACGCCGTTGGCGGCCCGCCGGACCTCGAGCGTCTCGTCAAGGACCACCTGGACGTGCCGGGGGTCCTTGCCCAGCTCGGCGGCGAGGGAGCGCGCGCGGGGGCCGGGGGTGACCTGTGAGAGCCGGCGGGACCGGCCCTCGGCCTTGGAGATGAACTTGTGGGCCACCACCAGCACATCGCTGTCGGCCGGTGCGCCGGACGGCATGGCGGCGGCGATGAGCTGCGCGGGATCATCTCCGGCCCTGACCTCAGGCAGCCCATCGAGGGCCGCGGCGGTGATGGCGGGGCTCACCGGGCTTTCAGGTCCGGCTGCGTGCGAGCTGACGCAGCATGCCGCGCGTATGGGCCGCGCCGCCGCGGGTGTCGTCCAGCGTCCTCTCCACGGCGTGGAGGTCCTCCGGGGTGTCGAGGTCCAGCGCCAGGGACGGAACCTCGACGGTCTGCGCGGTGATGCCGGCCGCGGCGGCATGCGCGGTGTGGCGCTCGTGGCTGCCGGGCCCGAACGACGGCTTCATGGCATCGGGCGGGGTGAGCACGAGCGCGTTGGTGCCGGTCCCATGACGATCGGGCACGACCAGGACCGAGGGCGGCTCGACCGGGCGCCGCAACAGCGCGTCCAGCTCAGACGGAGCCAGCACCGGGCAGTCGCCGGGGATGAGCAGGACGCGATCGGCCCCCAGCTCGATGGCGCGGGCGATCCCGCGCTCGGCGGCGTCGTTGTGACCGGTGTCCTCGTCGTCGCAGACCATGGCGCCGTACCCGCCGGCGATCCTCTGTGCGTTGTGGTCCTTGGACACCACGAGGACCTGATCGACGAGCGTCGTCCGCCGCAGGGCCACGAGCACGTCGGAGAACATCGCCTCGACCAGCGCGCGGCGCGGCCGGGGGTCGAGCTCCTCGGCCAGCCGCTGCTTGGCGGCGTCGAGGGTCTTGATGGGGAGGATGGCGACGGTCGTCACGGCAGGTACACGCTAGTCGTTGCTCGGCCTACCCGCCGCCGGCGCGTTCGCGTGCTGGTCATGCGCGCAGGGCCAGCGCGAAGGCAAGCGTCTCCTCGGCCACCCGCCGACGCTCGGCGGGGGTGCCCAGCAGAACATCGGTCTGGAGCACGGGGATCGCGCGCGGGCGTTCGTCGGCCACCAGGCCATCGATCAGACCCTCGTAGATCGTGGCGATTCCGGAGCTCGAGACGGTGCGTCGGGCCCAGTGCATGAACGCTTCGGTCGGTCCCTTCAGCACCTGCCCGTTGACCAGCGGGCTCACCGCGACGACGGGCGCGGGGCTGACCTTGAGGGCGTCGGTCAGGCCCGGGAGGGCGAGGATCGCTCCGATCGAGATGATCGGATTGGAGGGGCCGATGACGATGGCGCGCGCGTCGCGGATCGCGTCCAGGACCTCGGGCGTCGGGGTGGCGGCGCGTGCGTGGCGGAAGTCGACGTCCTGCACGGGCCCCTCGCCGCGGCGGCGGATGAGGAACTCCTGCAGCGACCACCAGCGCTCGTCGGCCATGATGCGCGTGCGGACGGGGGCGTCGGACATGGGCAGGACGCGCGCCGTCACGCCCAGGGCGGCGCAGATCCGGGCGTGGGCCTCGGTCAGCCGCAGGCCGGCCCTGAGCGCATGGGCCCGCTCTATGCCGATCGCCAGATCGCGGTCGCCGAGGTTGAACCAGACCTCCACGTCCAGGTCGCGCAGGCCGTCCATCACGTGGAAGGTGTCGTCGCGCAGGCCCCAGCCCCGCTCGTCGATGAGGTCGGCCAGCCAGAACGTCACCAGGTCGGGATCGGGCGAGACGTAGGCGCCGTAGATCTCGACGTCATCACCGGTGTTGGCGACAACGACCAGGTCGTCAGGACCCACGACATCGAGCATGCCCCGGGCGAGCTTCGCGCCGCCGGTGCCGCCGGCAAGCACGACGACGGGGCTGGTCGAGCTCACCTGTCCGGCAGGCCCGTGATCTTGATTCCGGCGCGGGTCTTGTGCCGCACGTTGATGGAGATGAGCAGCGGCGTGGTCTGCTCCAGGATCCGCGCCATCTCCAGCGGGCCGCAATCCACCGCGCGCAGCCCCTCGATCCGGTCCACCAGCGCGATCAGCCTCGCCTTGTCGGCCTTGCGGTCGCCGGCGACCAGCACGTCCTCGTCGAGGTCGTGGTGGAGGTCGGTGAGAAGCGCCGCGCTCACGGAGTGAAACGCCGAGACCACGCGAACCCCCTCCGGGACCATCTCCTGAGCCTGCTGCGCAGCCGATCCCTGCCACACGCCGAGCGTGCGGGTGGCCTTGCCGCTGACGGCCGCGGCCAGGGGCACGGTGGCATCGACGACGAGCTGGTCGGGATTCAGCGCGTTCTTGAGGTTGGTCAGTGTCTCGGACTGCGAGCGAAACGGCACGCTGAGGATCACGATCTCCGCGCCCTGCACGGCCTCGGCGTTCTCGTCGCCGCGGAACTCCCCGTCGGGTATCTGCGCTGCTGCCCGCTCGGCGGCCTCGTGTGCGCGACCGGCATCCCGCGAGCCGATGACCACGGGCACGCCGGCGCGCCCCAGCCGCACGGCCAGGCCGAAGCCGAGCGCTCCCGTCCCGCCCACTATGCACACGGGAGATGACACGAGGCCCGGCAGTCTATGCATCGGTCGCCGTCCCGGCGGCCAGGCGTATAGTCACGGCACGTTGCGCAGCGGGGTGCGGGTGGTGCTGGTGGGGCTGATGGCGGCAGTGATTGCCGCGCCGCTGGCTCATGCCTCATTCCGGGCGCCAGCGCCGGCGCCGCTCGAGGTGCAGACCGCCTCGCTGCGGCAATCCGGCCAGGACCTGGTCTGGAGCGTGGAGCTGCGAGCGCCGTTCTCCCCGGGGGCGCTGCGCGCGGCGGGCCGGTCGCTGTGCCTGGTGATCGCGCACGTTGGCGATGGTGCTGGGAGCGGTCAGCTGTGCCTGATCGGCCCGCGCCCGGGCGGGCGGACCCCACAGTTGCAGTATCGGCCCGCTGGCGGGACGGGAGGGGCGGCCGGTGAGCCGTCGACGATCGCCGGGAGGGTCAGCCGGGCGAGCCCGCGACAGCTGACGGCAATCTTCCTGCCATCGGCGATCGGCCTCGCCTACACGTCGGTCCGCTGGCAGGTCACGAGCACATTGGCGCGCTCGCACTGCGTCACGCCCCAGGCGGCGCCCTGCGTGACGCTGTGGCCGGCCACCGGGGCGCTGGCTCGTCTCCACACCCCGCGACCGTCGGGCTGCACCGCCACGGGGCCGGCGTTCATCCCCGGGATCACCACGCCGCGGCGCGAGATCGCGCTGACCTTCGACGACGGGCCGTGGTATCAGACCCCGCAGTTCCTGGCGCTGCTGAAGCGCTACCGGGTGGCCGCGACGTTCTTCGAGATCGGAGAGCACATCAGCCAGTACGGCGAGGGTGGCGCCATCGAGCGCCGGATGCTCGCCGACGGGGACATGATCGGCGATCACACCTGGAGTCACATCAACGTCACCGGTGCCGGGCCGCTCGCGGCCGGCCAGATCGAGGAGACCGCGGACGCGATCCGCCAGGCCACCGGCGGCTTCACCCCCTGCTTGTTCCGAGCGCCGGACGGCAACGTCAGCCCGGCCCTGATCGCCGAGGCCCGCTCCCTCGGCTTCACGACGATCCAGTGGGACATCGACCCGCGCGACTGGGCCTTGCCGGGGAGCGGCGAGATCGAGGGCAACGTCCTCGCCAACGCCCATCCCGGCGCGATCGTGATCATGCACGACGGCGGCGGGGACCGGTCACAGACCCTGGCCGCTCTCCCGGACATCATCGACACGCTGCGTCGACGCGGTTACACGTTCGTGACCATCACGCAGTTGCTGGGAATGCAGCTGATCTATCGGTGATCGCCTGGCCAGGTCGGCGTCGATGGCGTCCACCAATGTCAGGGCGAACTGGAGCAGAGCGTCGATGGCCTCGGGGTCCAGCGCCTCGATACGGTCGCCGGCCTGGTGAGAGCGCGGCGCGAGGCCACGGCGGTCCCGGAGGCCGATGGTGAGCGCCGGCAGGCCGCGGGCGCGGGCCGGGAGGGCGGGGGACACCCCGCGGCCGCGGACGGGCGCGACGTGGCCGCCCGGGCCGGGGGCGACTGCGGCCGTCTGCGCCGCCAGCCGGCGAAGCCGCGGCAGGAAGCCCAGGGGGATGAGCGTGCCGTCCGATACCCACCAGCCGGGCGCACCCGCGGCCGCGCCGGCGATGCCGAGGACGATGGTGTCGGTGGCGTGCAGTTCGGCCCGCCGGGCGCGCAGGTGACGGCGCAGGCCCGTCATCGCCGCCTCGCCGGCGCCCTGGAGGACCAGCTCCACGTCGAGGCGGCTCGGGGGCGTGGCGTCGAACGCGCGGGCCAGGGCCAGCACGACGGCCGCGCCGGCGCCGTTGTCTCCCGCGGCGGGACCGAACGGCGCGCCCGCCAGCTCGAGCAGGAGGGCCAGCGCGATGACCAGCGCCGCGGTCGGGATGAGCTGGGCGACCCCGATCGGCGTGCCCGTGGCCCCCTCGTGGCGCAGGACCGCGACGGCGAGGAGCCACAGCATGGCGATGACCAGCCACCCCAGCCAGCCGGGCGTGCAGCGGCCGTCGCCCGCCAGCCTCTTGAGACGGGCTACGGGCGCCCGGACCCAGTCGCGGTAGGCCAGCCCGGTGCGTCCGGCGTCGTAGTTGGCGGTGACGATGAGGCGGATCCGGCGGGTGTTGTCGGCCGACGCGCCCGGCGGCGCTTCACGGCCGCCGCCGTCGCCCGATCGCTCGCGGGGTGGGCTGATGACGTTCTGGCTGGCGCGCTCGCGGGTCAGTCGCCGGCCGATCGAGTGCCCGCTGAGGCCGTCGGACAGCACGCTCAGCAGCGCCGCCAGCACGATCGCTCCTCCCAACGCGCCATGGTGGACCGCGAGCAGGCTGCCGATGATGGCCGCCAGCGTGTGCCAGGCGTGACCGAGCGCCCAGTTGGGCCGGCACCAGAAGGACTGAAGCGCCGCGCGGCGCCGTCCCGCGCGTACCTCGGAGGCAAGCCATACGGCGGCGCGGCGCTCAGCGTCGGTGCCGGCGCCGCGGCCCTCGAAGGCGGCCAGGCGACGGGCGATGTCGGAGGCCTGCATCGGCCGCATGATCCCAGGGGCGCCGCCGGGCCGGGCCGGGTGCCGGCCGCGGATCTAGTACAACCGGATGCGATGAGTGCTTCAGAGGACGAGCTGCTGGCCGTGGCGCACGAGGCGGCGGGCGCCGCTTCCACGGAGCTCATGTCCCGGTTCGGCGGCCAGCTGCGCGGCGTGCGGACCAAGAGCACCGCGACCGATCCCGTCTCCGAGGCCGACCTCTGCGCCGAGGCGGCGATCCGCCGGATCCTGACCGAGCGCCGTCCCGAGGACGCCATCCTCGGCGAGGAGGGCGGCGAGAGCGGGGAGGGAGAGCTGCGCTGGATCGTCGACCCCCTCGACGGGACTGTCAACTTCCTGTTCGGGATCCCCCAGTTCTCGGTCAGCGTGGCCTGCCAGGACCGCGACGGGATGGTCGTGGGGGTCGTGCTCGATCCCGTGCGCGAGGAGACCTTCGCCGCCACCCGCTCGGGTCCGCCGACGCTCAACGACTCGGCGATCGCCGGCTCCACCCGCGAGGACCTCGCCACCGCGCTGGTCTCCACGGGCTTTGCCTACGACGCGGCGGTGCGGGCCAAGCAGGCGGAGGTGATGGCGCGGGTGCTGCCGCGCGTGCGCGACATCCGCCGCGCCGGTTCGGCTGCCCTGGATCTCGCCTGGCTGGCCAGCGGCCGCTACGACGCCTACTACGAGCGCGGGGTCAACCTCTGGGACTACGCCGCCGGAGGCCTGATCGCCTCCCGCGCCGGCTTGACGGTGCGCGAGCTGGCCCCGGCGCAGGACGGCCCCGCGGGGCTGGCCGCGGCCGCTCCGGCGCTGATGGACCCGCTCCTGGACCTCATCCTCGGCGGCGCCGGCGCCTCGGGGTGATCCCCGGGCACCGGCGGCCCTAGACTTCGCCCACCCCGCGGCGGTGGTGGAACGGTAGACACGATGGACTCAAAATCCATTGTCCTTCGGGACGTGTGGGTTCGAATCCCACCCGCCGTATCGCGCTCACCTCAATTCGTGAGTTCCGTCTCTCCGGCGTTGACTCGAGAGATCGCTCACCGGCCCTCAGCCGAGGCTGCGATCTGTGGAGTCAACATAACGCGCGATCCAGATCGCACGGTCGGCCGCGGGCCGGTGAGCGATCTGTCGAGTCAATCCAGGTCGCCGGAGACCGTGGGCCGGCCCATCATTGATGCCGTTGACGTCCGCCTGGTGTTGCGGGCAACGCCGGGACCCGGCGGGCTACGCGGTGGCGGCGGAGGGTCCCCGGGCGATGGTCTTGGAGCCGCGGCGCCGCGCCTCTTCCTCGGGGACCTCGGTCTCCACATTCCAGCCCTGGGAGAAGCCGATCATCGCGAAGACGACGAGGGCCGCCTGCACCGGGATGAGCAGCAGGGTGAAGGAGCCGAGCGTGTCGGTGCTCAGCCCGGAGCCGCCGAACAGCGACCCGGCGGCGGCGAAGCCGTGGTGGTTGCGATCGAACCAGCTGGTGCCGTCGAGCCCGAAGGCGGCGATGACGGCGACGATCAGGAGCAGGATGGCCAGCGCGGCGGCGATCGGCAGGATCCCGCGCGCCCAGCGCAGGATGTAGAAGGCGAGCACCAGGTACACGGCCGACCAGATGAAATTGACCGGCTTCATCCCCTGGAGCTTGCTCCAGCCTCCGATGGTGAGGATCATCATGAGCACGACCGAGGCGATGAGCAGGCCCACCACGATCAGCTTGGTCAGCTTGCAGATGGCCTTGTCCCGGTTGGGGTGGATGACGGCGTAGCCGGGCCGGACGTTGCGAACCTGAGCCATCCGGGCGGACCTTACCTCTTGGGTGCGCTGGACACGCCAACAGCATTCCCGCTCGCCGTGCCTCACAATCCCCCCACGCCCCGCGGGCGTGGTGAAACGGTAGACACGCCGGCTTTAGGTGCCGGTGGGCGAAAGCCCGTGTGGGTTCGACTCCCTCCGCCCGCACTCCCTCCCAAGCCGGCGTCAGATCAGCTCATTCACGGCTTGCCCCGTCGAGGACCAGCGAGCGCTCCTTGGACCATTGCCAGAGCGCCTTGTCCAGCGTACGGATCGAGACGCCGCAGCGCTCGGCCAGGCCGCGGCATGCCGCCAGGTAGTCCAGCCAGAAGCCGATCGGGTAGGTCGAGCGCGGCTTGACGCCCAGCGACTCGAGCGCTCTGACGTCCAGGATCGGGTACAGGGCGGGGAAGGCGAAGTACAGCAGCGTCGAGGCCGTCGGAACCCCGACCCCGGTGAGCGCGAGCAGTGCCTCCATGCGGACCGCCTCGTCGGGGTCAGCGAGCGCTCGTCCGGTGGCGACGCGCACCGCGGCCGCGGTGTTGAGCGCGACCTTCGGGGTGCTCCGCGCCGTCTTGAAGGCGCAGACGAGCACGAACTCCTGGCGGCGGTAGTAGCCGCGGGCGCGGGCGGCCGCGCCGGCGGCCTCGCAGGCGCGCTCGTCGACCTCGGGAAAGCGGACGGCGAGGTCGGGCACCTGCTCGGGCGGGAACTGAAGCTCGAAGGCGGTCACAGCTGCGTGCCGATACCATCGCAGGACCTCACAGGGGAGTGAGTTAATGGCTATGCGCGCGGTCTCCAAAACCGTGAATCCGGGTTCGAATCCCGGCTCCCCTGCTCC
>DASXJW010000014.1:0-27614 GCA_036497165.1 Solirubrobacteraceae bacterium | reverse complement strand
GACGGCGCGGTGCCCGATCCCTCCACCGCCGAGAACGACGAGCACCGGGTCATCCTCGACCTGCTCACGCGCTCGGTGCTCCAGGACAACCAGCGCTTCACCCGCATGGCGGAGAACATCAAGGGCGTCACCGAGGAGACGACCACCGGCGTGCACCGGCTCTATCAGTTCGCCAAGGAGGGCCGGCTGCTGTTCCCGGCCATCAACGTCAACGACTCGGTGACCAAGTCCAAGTTCGACAACAAGTACGGCTGTCGCCACTCGCTGATCGACGGCATCAACCGCGCCACCGACGTGCTCATCGGCGGCAAGGTGGCCGTGGTGTGCGGCTACGGCGACGTCGGCAAGGGCTGCGCGGAGTCGCTGCGCGGCCAGGGCGCCCGGGTCATCATCACCGAGATCGATCCCATCTGCGCGCTGCAGGCGGCCATGGACGGCTATCAGGTCGCCCGCATCGAGGATGTCCTGGACGAGGCCGACATCTACGTCACCGCCACCGGCAACAAGGACGTCATCACCGCGGCCCACATGGGGCGGATGAAGCACCAGGCGATCGTCGGCAACATCGGCCACTTCGACAACGAGATCGACATGGCCGGCCTGGAGAAGATCGACGGCATCCAGAAGATCAACATCAAGCCGCAGGTGGACGAGTGGGTGTTCCCCAAGGGCAACACCATCATCGTCCTCTCCGAGGGCCGGCTGCTGAACCTCGGCAACGCCACCGGGCACCCGAGCTTCGTGATGTCCAACTCCTTCACCAACCAGGTGATGGCGCAGATCGAGCTGTACGGCAACACCGGCGAGTACGAGACGCAGGTCTACACCCTCTCCAAGCAGCTGGACGAGAAGGTGGCGCGGCTGCATCTGGGCGCGCTCGGGGTCGAGCTCACCGAGCTCACCCCCGACCAGGCCGCCTACCTCGGGATTCCCGCCGAGGGGCCCTACAAGTCCGACCACTACCGCTACTAGGCCCGGCCGGCCCGGGGAGCGGCGGCACGCACGCTGGAGCCGTCGGGGATGGCGCGAGCGGCGACGGCCCGGACGACGGCGCGGCGGGGGGACACACCGCCGCACGACGTCGCCGACCTCGCGCTCGCGCCCGACGGTGAGCTGAGGATCGACTGGGCGGCCGGGCAGATGCCCGTGCTCGCCCAGATCCGGTCGCGCTTTGCCGCCGAGCGGCCACTGGACGGCATCCGGGTCTCGGCGTGCCTGCACGTCACCGCCGAGACCGCCAACCTCGTGCGGACGCTCAGCGCGGGTGGGGCCAGGGTGGCGCTCTGCTCCGCCAACCCGCTCTCCACCCAGGATGACGTCGCCGCGGCCCTCGTGCTCGGCGATGGGGTGGAGGTGCGCGCCCGGCGCGGGGAGGATGTGGACACCTATGTCCAGCACGTCCTGGCCCTGCTCGAGACCGGAGACGGATCTCACCCGCTCGGGCCGCAGATCACCCTCGACGACGGCGCGGACCTGCTGATCACCGCTCATGCCCGAGGGGGGGAGGTGCTCGACGGCCTGATCGGCGGCACCGAGGAGACCACGACCGGGCTCGTGCGCCTGCGACGCCTGCAGGACGAGGGCACCCTGCGCTGCCCGGTCCTCGCCGTCAACGAGGCGCGGACCGAGCGCGCGCTCAACGACCGGCACGGTACCGGCCAGTCCGCCCTGGACGGGATCGTCCGGGCCTCCAACGTGCTGCTGGCCGGCAACACCGTGGTCGTCGTCGGCTACGGCTGGGCGGGTCTCGGGATCGCTGAGCGCGCCCGCGGCGCCGGCGCCGCGGTGATCGTCTGCGAGATCGATCCCCTCCGTGCGCTCGAGGCGCGGATGGCCGGCTACGAGGTGATGCCGGCGCTGCAGGCCGCCGAGCGCGGCAACGTGTTCATCACCGTCACCGGGTCGCGTCGCGTGCTGCGCCGCGAGCACTTCGAGCGGATGAAGGACGGGGCCCTGCTGGCCAACGCCGGGCACTTCGACGTCGAGCTCGACCTCGCCGAGCTGGGTGAGCTGGCCACGGGCGGCCACCGCGCGGTGCGGCCGCTGGTGGAGGAGTACCGCCTCGCCGACGGGCGGCGGCTCAACCTGCTGGCCCACGGCCGCGTGGTCAACCTGGCCGCCGCCGAGGGTCATCCGGCCGCGGTCATGGACGTCTCCTTCGCCCTGCAGGCCCTGGGGGTCGAGCAGCTGGTGGTGCGGCGCGGAGAGCTGGTCGCGGGCGTGCATCCCGTGCCGGCTGCGGTCGACCGGGAGGTCGGGCGGCTCAAGCTGGCCGCTCTGGGCGTGGAGATCGACGAACCGACCGCCGAGCAGCAGGACTACCGTCAGTCCTGGGCCTGAACCGCCTGGGCGGGGGGTAGCCTCCTCCACACATGGCTGACGTCGGACAGCTGCGCGGAGGCATCGACCTCGGCGGCACCAAGATCGAGGCGATCGTGGTCGATGCCGACAATCAGGTTCTCGGCCAGGCTCGCCAGCCCACCCCGACCGACGGCGGCCCCGCCAACGTGGCCCGGCAGATGGCCGAGGCGATGAGCGGGGCGGCGGAGGGGGCGGGGATCAAGACCGCGTCGCTGCAGGGCATCGGCGTGGGCTCGCCCGGTGACGTGGACAACGGCGCCGGCACGGTGGCCAACGCCCGCAACCTGCCCAACTGGATCGCGCCGTTCGAGCTCGCCGCCGCTCTGTCGGAGCGCCTGGGCGCCTCGGTCCACCTCGGAAACGACGTCCAGGTGGCCACCGCGGCCGAGTACCGGCTCGGCGCGGGCAAGCCGTATGACTCGGTGCTCGGGGTCTTCTGGGGCACCGGAGTGGGCGGCGGGATCATCCTCGATGGGAAGCCCTGGCGCGGCCGCGGCGCTGCCGGCGAGATCGGCCACACCGTCGTCAGGCAGGGCGGCGCGCACTGCCCCTGTGGCCGGCGCGGCTGCCTGGAGGCCTACGCCGGCCGCGGCGCCATGGAGGCACGCGCCCGGCGCGAGGTCGACAAGGGTGCCAAGACCGAGCTCTTTGACCTGATGAAGCAGCGTGGCCGCACCCGTCTGACCAGCGCCGTCTGGGCCAATGCGCTCCAGCAGAGCGATCCGCTGGCCGTCGAGCTCATCGACCGCGCCGTCCGCGCCCTGGGCACGGGGATCGCCTCTGCCGTCAACCTCCTGGACGTCGAGGCCGTGATCATCGGCGGCGGGCTGGGCGTGCGGTTCGGGCAGGCGATGGCCGAGCGGATCTCCACCGAAATGCACCCGCACCTCTTCAACGACTCCCGGCCGCCCGCGGTGCGCGTGGCGGCGCTGGGAGATGTCGGCGGGGCCGTGGGGGCCGCGCTGCTCGTCGCCTGAGCGGCGCCGCGGCTGAGCCATCAGTCCGCGGGCGCGCGGCTATCGGCGCTGCGGACCGGCCGGTAGCAGTAGTTTTTCGTGCCGCGATCAACCGGCGGCTACGCCCATCAGCCGCCGGCTTTGGCAGGATGCCATCGCGCCGGGTCGCGGACGCGGAGAACGTGGATGGAGGAGGAGAGCCGCATCGGCACGTCAGGTAGCACGACAGGAGGTCCCGGAGGGCGGCCCGCCTCGGTCAGCGAGGAGCTCGCGGGCGGGTCGCGGCGCTCCAGCGCGGCCGCGCGCGCGGCGGCGATCGGCGCGCTGGGCGTGGCCCTCGTGGTCGTGGCGATCCTCATCCTCGGCGGCGGCAACGGCTACACGCTGAACGCCGACTTCCAGAATGCCAGCGGACTGGTCACCGGCGACAACGTCCTCATCGGGCCCGCGGCGGTGGGCACGATCAACTCGATCAGCCTTGCCCGCAACGGTCAGGCCCGGGTGCAGATGTCGCTGCGCGGCGGGGTGGGGCCGATGCATCAGGGGACGGTGGCCCGGATCTTCGAGGACTCGCTCTCGGGCATCGCCAGCAGGTACGTGGCGCTGGAGCCGGGACCCCGCCAGGCACCGCCGATTGCCGACGGCGGCCTCATCACCTCCACTCACACCTATGCCGAGGTCAACATCGACCAGCTCTTCGACACCTTCGACCCGCTCACACGAGCCGGTCTGAAAGGGCTGATCCGCGGCGAGGGAGCGGCGATCGAGGGGCGGGGCGTGGACGCCAACAAGGCGCTGAAATACCTCGCCCCGGGGCTGCAGACCACCAGTCAGGTGACGGCCGAGCTCGCCCGCGACCAGCCGACCTTCGATCAGCTCGTCATACAGGGCGCCAACGCGCTCAGTGCCCTGGCGGCGCGCAGCCAGCAGCTGTCGGCCCTCATCGCCCACACCAGCACCGCCACGGGAGCGATCGCCTCCCAGAGCCAGTCGCTCCAGGAGGCCCTCCGCCTGCTGCCCAGCACCCTGCGGCGCGCCACCACGACGTTCGGGGGGCTGCAGACGACGCTCAACGCGCTCGATCCCCTGGTGGCGGCCTCCAAGCCTGCCGTCCGCCAGCTCCCTGAGTTCCTGTCGGCACTCAACAAGGTGATCGTGGTCGGGATCCCCACGATCGGCGCGCTGGACGACCTCATCCACAACCCGGCGGGCACCGGCGATCTCACCACTCTGGCCCAAACGACACCGTCGCTGGCGCGGATCGCGGCCACCGCCTTCCCGGAGATGGTCAAGCAGCTCAACGACTCCCAGACCCAGGTGGTGTACCTGCGCCAGTACACGCCCGATGTGATCGCGGCGCTGACCAACCTGGGTCAGGCCGGCGCCTACTACGACGCCAACGGCCACTACGTGCGCACCCAGCCGGCGCTGTTCCCGTTCGGCCTGAACGCGTCCAACGAGCTGACCATGCAGTTCCCGTCTCAGCGGTATGACCGGCTGCAGGCCGTCCGCGACCGCTGCCCCGGCTCCGCGTCCCAGCCGACCCCCGACGGCTCCGCCCCGCAGCCGGTTCCCGGCTGCAGCACGAGCGCAGTGCCGCCCGGGCCGTGAGGCGGATCGCGCTCATCGCGCTGGGCCTGATCGTGGTGGCGATCGCCGTCGCCGTCATCCGGGGGCCGTCGGGCTCCTCGACGCGGGGGCCGTACCTGGTCCGGGCGATCTTCGACGACGCGTCCTTCGCCGCGCAGGGCGAGGACGTCCGGATCGCCGGGGCCAACGTCGGCAGCATCCACTCGCTGGGCGTGACCGCGACCAAGAAGGCGGCGGTCACCATCGCCATCACCGACCAGCGCTTCGCGCCCTTCCACGCCGACGCGCACTGCGCCATCCGCCCCCAGTCGCTGATCGGCGAGGAGTACGTCGACTGCACTCCCGGCACCGCCGGATCCGCGGCGCTGCCGCGGATCCCCGTCGGCGCCGGCCGCGGCAGCTACTACCTGCCGGTGACCCACACGAGCTCGCCGATCGACTCCGACATCGTCCAGGACATCTCCACCGAGCCGGTGCGCCAGTCGCTGGCGGTCATCATCAACGAGTTCGGGACCGGTCTGGCGGCCCGCGGCTCGGACCTCAACGCGGTCATCCACCGGGCCAATCCGGCGCTCGGCAACACCGACAAGGTGCTCAAGATCCTGGCCGGCCAGAACCGGACGCTGGCGCAGCTGGCCACCGACTCCGACACCGTGCTGACGCCGCTCGCCCGGGAGCGCAAGCGGATCTCGGGCTTCATCACACAGGCCAACACGACGGCCGTGGCCAGCGCGGCACGCGCGCGGGCGATCTCCGAGACCTTCCGCAAGTTCCCCACCTACCTGGCCCAGCTACGGCCGCTGCTGGCCGACCTGGGGACCCTGGCCGATCAGGGCACTCCGCTGATGACGAGCCTCGGGCAGAGCGCCACCGCCCTGGGCCGGCAGTTCGCCAACCTGACTCCCTTCGCCGCGCAGGCGCGGACCGCTCTCATCGACCTCGGGGCGGCCGCCCAACAGTCCCAGGCCTCGCTGCTGGCCACCCAGCCGCTCGCCAACCGCCTCAACCAGCTGGGCACCGCGGGCCAGCCCACCGCGGCCAACCTCCAGAAGCTGACGAGCAGCCTGGACACCACGGGCGGGATCGATCAGCTGATGAAGCTGCTGTTCAACGGGGCGATCGGCGGCAACGGCTACAACCAGCTGGGTCACTACGTCCGCGACGAGGCACTCACCTCGAGCTGCACCAACTACGCCACGACCCCGGTGCCTGGCTGCGCCTCGACATTCGCGGCAGCCGGCGCGGCCGGCGCGGCCAGCGCGGCCAGCGCGTCGGCGGCGAGCGCGCGGCGCAGCGGCACCGCCGGCCACGCGGACCGCGTGGTGGCTCGGGCGGTCCAGTCCGCCTCCGGTCAGTCACGGTCGGGCGCCTCGATGCAGGGCCTCCTCTCCTTCCTGATGGGCAGGGGGCAGTGAGGTCGCGCCGCCACGAGCCCGGTCTGACCGGCAACCCGATCCTCATCGGCGCCCTGACCGTGCTGGTGACGATCGTGGCCGTCTACCTGGCCTACAACGCCACGAACGGCCTGCCCTTCGTGCCCACCTACACGCTGCACGTGCAGGCGGCCAACGCCAGCGAGCTCACCCACGGCGACGAGGTCAACATGGGCGGCGCGCGCGTCGGGCTGGTCCAGACCGTCACGCCGTCACGGATGCCCGACGGGCGGCCGATCGCGCTGTTGAACCTCCAGCTCCAGAACAGCATCAAGCCGCTGCCGGTGGACTCCACCTTCACCGTGCGCCTCAAGGGCGCAATCGGGCTCAAGTACCTCGAGATCGGCCTCGGGCACGCGAAGCGAGGCTGGCCGCAGAACGCCGTGGTACCGCTGAGCAAGGAGAGCACAGAGGTCGACTTCGACCAGGTTCTGTCGATGTTCAACCTGCCCACGCGCATCGGCGTCCAGCGCACCACCATCGGCTTCGCCCAGGCGCTGGCCGGCCGCGGCATGGACATCAACAACGCGATCGGCGCGTTCGGACCGCTGCTGCGCGACCTGGGGCCGGTGGCCGCCAACCTGGCCTCGCCCGGCACCGACCTGGGCGGCTTCTTCCGCAGCCTGGAGAACTACACCAGCGCGCTGACTCCGGTGGCCACCACGCAGGGCCAGCTCTTCGCCAATCTCGACACGACGTTCCGCGCGCTGGCCTCGGTCGCCGTGCCCTCGCTGCAGGACACGATCTCCGACACCCCGCCCATGTTCGACGCGACGATCGCCAACTCTCCGGTGATCCGCCCGTTCCTCACCGACACGGCGGCCCTGTTCGCCCAGCTGCGGCCGGGGGTCGCGACGCTGCCCCAGAGCGCCCCTGTCCTCGCCAGCGCCTTCAGCATCGGCACGCGCAACCTGCCCGGGACCGCAGCCCTGGACCGGCGCACGGTCACCCTGGCCAAGAACACCGCCGCCTACGCCCAGAACCCGTCAGTGCAGCAGGGGCTGGACCGCCTGACGCTGACCCTCAACCGCCTGGGGCCGCCGCTGGCCTTCCTCACCCCGGTCCAGTCCACGTGCAACTACGTCACGCTGTTCCTGCGCAACGCCCAGAGCCTGCTCTCCGAGCACGTGAGCCAGGGGTCGCTGCTGCGCTTCGTGCAGATCGCCATCGACGACGTGCCCGGGTATGAGTCAGAGCCGTCGAGCAAGCCGTTCACCGGCACGTCGACGGGCCAGGCGTCAGGGCCACTGCACGTCAATCCCTACCCCAACACGGCCTCGCCCGGGCAGACGCCGGAGTGCGCGGCGGGCAACGAGCCCTATGAGGCCAGCCGCGCGGTCATCGGCAACCCACCGGGCAACCTCGGGCGCAAGACCGAGGTCACGAAGCGGAGCGGCACATGAGGCGCCATCGCTCCCGCGTGAGCAACCTCGCCGCCGGAGCCGTCGCTGCCGTCGTCATCCTCGGCGTCTGCTACCTGGTGTTCGGGGGCGGGCTGCCGTTCCAGAGCTCGCCGTTCACGCTGCGGGCCGCGTTCACGGCACAGACCCAGCTGCACCTCGGCTCGCCGGTGCGGATCGCAGGGGTCAACGTGGGCACGGTCACCGGGGTGCAGCGCGTCGGGGCCAACTCGACCGCCGCCGTCGCGACGATGGTCATCCAGCGCAACGGCCTGCCCATCCACGGCGATGCCACCGCGGACATCCGCCCCCGGCTCTTCTTGGAGGGCAACTTCTACGTCGACCTGCACCCGGGGACCCCCGGCGCGCCGATCGTCCGGTCGGGCGCCACGTTGCCCGCAGCCCAGACGAGCGGGCCGGTCCAGCTCGACCGGGTGCTCTCGTCGCTGCGCGCCAACACGCGCGCCGACCTGCAGACGGTGCTGCAGGGCCTCGGGCGCTCACTCGACGGCCGCTCGACCGCGGCTCAGGACGCGACCCAGGATCCGAGCGTGCGCGGGCTCACGGCGGGCCAGGCGCTCAACCTCAACCTGCAGTACGCCGCCAACGCGTTCAAGGCCTCGAGCATCGTCAACGCCGCGCTTCTCGGCACCCAGCCCCACGACCTCTCCAGGGTGGTCACCGGCAGCGCGCACACGTTCGCCGCCCTGGCGTCGGTGCAGAACCGCCTCCAGGACTTCGTGAGCTCGTTCAACACGACGATGGCGGCGCTGGCCGCCCGCCAGCAGGACCTGTCGGAGACGATCGCGCTGCTGCCCCCGACGCTGCGCGCGGCCGACCGGGCGCTCGGCCCGCTGCAGGCGTCGTTCGGGCCGACCCAGGAGTTCGCCCGGCTACTGACGCCCAGCGTCAAGCAGACGGCGCCGACGATCACGGCCGGGCTGCCGTGGCTGGCCCAGTCCGAGCAGCTGCTCTCGCCCGCCGAGCTCGGTGGCCTGCTCAACTCGCTGACGCCGGCGGTGCAGGGCACCGCGAGCACGCTGAACGCGTCCAAGGCGCTGCTCAACGGCTCAGACCAGCTCGCCCGCTGCTTCGTGCACACGGTCATCCCGACCGGCAACGAGCGCCTCTCGGACCCGCCGCTGACCACGGGACTTCAGGTCTACCAGGAGCTGTTCCAGTCCGCGGTCGGTCTGGCCAGCTTCAGCCAGAACTTCGACGGCAACGGACGCTACGTCCGATCGGCCGCGGGCGGCGGATCGGACCGGGTCGCCACCGGCCCGCTGCCCGGACGGGGCCCGCTGTACGGCAACGCGGTGTTCCCGTCATTGGGAACGCGGCCCGCCAGCCCCGGCAAGCAGCCGCCGCTCGTGCGCAACATCCCCTGCTTTGAGAACGCAGCGCCCAACCTGAACGCGGCCAAGACCGGAGCCGGGCCGTGAAGCGTGCCATCGCCGCCCACCGCGCCGACTTCGCCGCCATCGCAGTGCTGGTGGTCGCCGCCATCGGGGTGACCGCCTACATCCTCGAGCACCAGCCGTCGTTCGTGTTCGGGCAGAGCTACTACACCGTGCGTGCGCCGTTCAGCACCGCGGCCGCGGTCACCTCCGGCCAGGGCCAGGCGGTGACGATCGCCGGGGTGCAGGTCGGTCAGATCGGCGGTGTCAGCCTGCAGAACGGCCAGGCCGTGGTCACGATGAACATCTATAAGCAGTACGCGCCGATCTACCGCAACGCCACGGTGCTGCTGCGGCCGCGCACGCCGCTGAAGGACATGTACCTCGAGCTGGATCCGGGCACCCGCACCGCCGGCGCGGTGCCCGACGGCGGGGCGCTGTCGGCCGCCAACACCCAGCCGGACGTCGACCTCTCAGAGATCCTGTCCTCACTGGACGCCGACACGCGCAACTATCTCATCCTGCTGCTGTCCTCGGGCGCCCAGGCCTTCCACGACCCGGGCGCGACGGGGGTCCCGCCGAGCCGCGCCGCCGTCGCCGACCTGAGCGGGACGTTCAAGCGCTTCGCGCCGCTGGACCGCGACACCCAGCGGTTCGCCACCCTGCTGGCCACCCGCCAGCGCAGCATCCGCCGCGCCATCCACAACCTCAACCTGGTGGCCAACGCGTTCGGCGGCGTGCAGAGCCAGCTCGCCTCGCTCATCAGCGCCTCGGACACCAACTTCTCAGCGATCGCGGCCAACGACGCCCAGCTTCAGCAGACGCTGACGGAGTTCCCGCCGACGCTGCGCCAGACCCAGCAGACGCTCGCCAAGGTCCAGTCGTTCGCGACCGCCAGCGGCACCACCCTGCAGGCGCTGCAGCCGTTCGCGCGCAACCTCGGCCCGGCGCTGAAGGCGTCGCGGCCGCTGTTCCGCGACACGACGCCGGTCATCGCCAACCAGCTGCGGCCCTTCAGCGTCGCCGTACAGCCGCTGGCGCGTACGCTGGCGGCCGGAGCCCCCAAGCTCGAGGCCACGATCCCCTCGCTGTCGAGCTCGATCTCGGTTCTCAACACCCTCTTCAACGAGCTCGCCCACAAGTCGGGCGGACAGCAGAGCTACCTCTTCTGGGGCGCCTGGCTGGCGCACATCGCCGACAGCCTGGTCAGCGCCCAGGACGCCAACGGCGCAGTGCTGCAGGGGATCTTCATGAACACCTGCGCCGGACTGGACTTCTATGAGAAACAGCTCGAGCCCGGCTCGGAGCCGCTGGGCGTCATCCTCGACCTGCTCAATGCCCCCGACGTCGACCAGCTGCCCGGCGTGACGCCCAGCGTCATCCCCGGACAGGTCAACTGCCCGTCCTCGCCATGAACAAGCAGCGGCCCTCCAACTTCGCGATGTTCACGATGACGGCCTTCACGGCCTCGTGCATCGGGCTGCTCATCTTCCTGTGGGTCTCGTTCGGTGGCTCACTGCCGCTGGCGGCGCAGGGGTATCGCTTCACCGTCGAGTTCGACCAGGCCGTCGAACTGGCCTCGCAGGCTCAGGTCCAGATCTCCGGCGTACCGGTCGGCCACGTCGTCAGCGTCGGCCTGGACCACAGGACGGGGCTGTCCAAGGCCGTCGTCGAGATCAACCGCCAGTACGCCCCGCGGCCCGCCGACACCCGGGCCATCCTGCGTCAGAAGACGCTGTTGGGCGAGACCTACGTGGAGCTCACGCCCGGCACCCCCCAAGGCGCCAAGCTGCCCGACGGAGGCACGCTGCCCCGGGCGCAGGTGGCCCCGACGGTCCAGCTGGACCAGATCTTCTCCGCGCTCGATCCCCGGACCCGCCAGGCGTTCCAGACCTGGATGCAGCAGTCGGGGATCGCGCTCACCGGCCGCGGCGAGGACTTCAACCGGGCCTTCGCTCAGCTGTACCCATTCGCCACCAACGTCGACTCGGTGCTGGCGGTGCTCAACCGGCAGAGCGCCGCGACCAGCACGCTGCTGCGCGACGGCGCGCAGGTGTTCGCCGCGCTCAGCCGCTCCCCGTCCGCGCTGCAGGGATTCGTGCGCAACTCCAACGCGTTGTTCGCGGCCACGGCCGCGCGCAACGCCGATCTGGCCGACACGATCCGCGCCTTCCCCGCGTTCCTCAACGAGTCGCGCACCACCATCAACCGCGTGGGGCGGTTCGCGGTCACGACCAAGCCGCTGATCGACGAGCTGCACCCCGCCGCCATCCAGCTGACCCCGGCGCTCCAGGGCCTCACGGTGCTCGCGCCCGAGCTGCGCGCCCTGATGGTGGACATCGCGCCCCTCACCCAGGCCTCCAAGGCCGGCTTTCCCGCCCTCACGGACTTTCTCAACGACACCGTCCCGTTCCTCGTGCGCCTGACGCCGTACCTGGGCGAACTGGTCCCCGTGATCAACTACATCGAGTCCTACCGGCGCGAGATCGCCGGCTTCTTCGCCAACAGCACGGCGACCACTCAGGCCCAGTTCTCCTCCGCCAATGGCGGACGGGCCCACTACGTCCGCATCTCCAACCCCATCAACCCCGAGCTCCTCACCGGATACGCCGTGCGGCCCTACAGCAACCGCTCCAACCCCTATATGGCCCCCGGCGGCTACAACGCGCTGCTGCACGGGCTCAACGTGTTCGGGAGCTACCTGTGCACCGCCCACCCGCTTCCGACGATAGGCTCATCCCTCTCGCAGACCACAACTTCTGTGGCCGGCACGGTGTTAACCCTCGCGCAACTCGTTGCGAAGTACTACTACACGCCAACGCCAGGTGGGCCGCCGTGCCAGGCCCAGCCGCCCCTCGGGGGCACGACCACCGGCTCAAATCAGACCTTCCCGCACCTACAACCACTTCCGTGAGCCCTGACGCACTCTTGGCGCGACTCACCGAAGGTCAACGATCCACCCACAGGAGGAGTCACTTGAAGAAAATCGTCCTGATCGCCGCGGCACTCGGAGTGCTCGTGGCGGCCGGCACGGCCTACGCCGCGCTCAACACCTATTCGGCGACGCTGAAGTTCTCGCCCAAGTCCGCCGGAACCCCCGCCAAGCCGGCGCCGGTCGGCTATACGCAGGACATCAAGGCGTCTAACACCATCGCGGGCGACCGCACCGCCGTCCTCACCGACATCCTCACCAAGATCTACGGCTTGAAGGCTGACGGGAAAGACTTCCCTCAGTGCAGCTCTAATGCGATTGCGACTGCCGGTGACGACACGAAATGTCCGAAGGGCGCGCTGGTCGCGACCGGCTACATCACCGCGGCCGTCGGTCCGACGAGCAACTTCACCGCCGGCGCTGGAGCACCGTGTGACCCGCTGCTGCACGTCTGGAACGGCGGTCAGGGCAAGCTGACGTTCTTCTTCGTCGACCAGCCCCCGAACCACCAGTGCCTCAACGGCGCCCTGACGACCGGTCAGGTCGGCCCCTACCCGGCCACCTACAAGAGCCAGGGCAAGTACCTGGCCGTCGACGTCCCGGTCCCTCATTACGTGAGCTTCCCCGCCCCCGGGGCGGCCGGCTCGCTGGAGACCGAGCACCTCAACTGGCTCAAGGTCACCAAGAAGGTCCACGGCAAGACGGTCGCCGCCACCGCGTCGATCGGCTGCCTGAAGGGCAAGCGGCCCTATACGACGACGTTCAAGGCGAATCTGCCGAACCCGACGACCGGCGCGCCCGGCCCGACCGAGACCAAGACACTCTCGGGCTCCGCGCCCTGCAGCAAGTAGTGAGCTGACGCTGCGCCACCGCGCGGGGGGACACCGGTCCCACCTGCCCCTCCGCGCGGGGCCGGCGACTCACACCACCTCGTAGCGCTCCTCGCGCTGCGCCTGGCGCTCTGACTCACCCAGCATCTGGACGAACACCCAGACCAGCGCGATCCCCATGACGATCGACTGCTCGAGCGCCATGAGCAGGCCCGCCATCGACTGATCCTCGGAGGGGGAGAGCCCCCAGTAGTGCGGGTGGTGCTCATAGAAGGGGTAGAAGGAGGCGGGCGCGAAGGCCAGCACGATCCCCAGGACTCCCACGAGCAGCTTGGTGGAGGCCATGTAGGCCACCGGACCCAGGCCGGTGAGCCGGTGGCGGTTGCGAATGGGCGACAGCAGGTGCCACCAGTAGAGCGTGCCCGCGACGGCGAAGCACACGTGCTCCAGCGCGTGCACGGAGCTGTTGCGCAGGGCGGCGTCGTACATCGCGGGGACGTGCCACAGCCACATGAAGCCGGCGTAGGCCACGACGGCGAAGGCCGGGTGGGCCAGGAATCCCGCGCGGCGCTCCACGGCATGGACCCGGCGCGTGACCGGGCGCAGGAGCACCTTGTTGAGTCCCAGGATGAGCAGGATGGGGACGAAGTCCAGCAGCAGGACGTGCTGGAGCATGTGCATCAGCAGCAGCTGGTCGCCCAGCTCGTCGATGGGCGAGACCAGGGCGGCGAGGATCATCAGCAGCCCGAGGGCGAAGAGGGCCAGCCGGCCGTAGCCGGGCTTGTGGGCCGAGCCGGTGGCCCGGCCGCGCCGCCACCCCATCACGTAGAGCACAGCGAGCGCCCCGACGCCGATGAGGACGGAGGGCTCGAACGTCCATGCGATGGTGGGAGCAACGTTGGTCAGCAACGAGCCCCATTGTGACGCTCGACAAACGCCGCCGTCGCTAATAACGTTCTCTTCACATAGGTCAACGCTTCAGTCGGGAGGTCGACGATGCGTATCCAGGTCAAGGGCCGCAACCTTCACGTCTCCGATGACGTCAGAGAGCACGTCGCCAAGCGCTTCGGGAAGGTCTCCAGACAGGTCTCGGAGCTGGCGGAGCTGGAGGTGGAGCTGTTCGAGGAACGGAATCCGGCCAACCCCGACAGCAAGGTGGCGGAGGCCACGCTGCACCTGAAGGGGGTGACGCTCCGGGCGCGCGACGCCTCGGGCGATCTGATCCATTCGATCAACATGTGCTCGGACGAGCTGGCGGTGCAGGTCAAGCGCCACCGGGACAAGCGGCGCAAGCGGCGCGAATCGCGCGTGGCGAGCCAGGTCGTGCCTGGGGACGTGTCATCGGCCGCCTGATGCCACTCCAGTAGCGCGGGCGGCGCCCCCGCCCGCGCTACCCTCATTCCATGTCCTTTTTGGACCGCGCGCTTCGCATGGGCGAGGCCAAGAAGTTCAAGAGTTACGAGCAGCGCGTCTCCCGGATCAACGCCTTCGAACCGGAGCTCGAGCACTACTCCGACGACGAGGTCCGCGAGGCCACCGACGCGCTGCGCGAGCGGGCGCGCAACGGCGAGCCGCTCGACGATCTGCTCTACGAGACCTTCGCGCTCGTCCGCGAGGCCGGCAAGCGGTCGATGGGCATGCGCCACTTCGACGTCCAGCTCATCGGCGGCATGGTGCTGCACGACGGCGCCATCGCCGAGATGAAGACCGGCGAGGGCAAGACGCTGACGGCCACGCTGGCCGTGGTGCTCAACTCGCTGCCCGGCATGGGCGTCCACGTGGTCACGGTCAACGACTACCTGGCCCAGCGCGATGCCCTCTGGATGAAGCCGATCTACGACATGCTCGGCGTCGACGTGGGCGTGCTGCAGAACATGCAGCCCTTCGAGGAGAAGCACGCCGCCTATGCCGCGGACGTCACCTACGGCACCAACTCCGAGTTCGGCTTCGACTACCTGCGCGACAACATGGCCAAGAGCCTCGAGGAGAAGTTCCAGCACGGCGGGCGCGGCAAGGCCGAGGACGGCAAGACGCGCTACCACCGCTACGCCATCGTCGACGAGGTCGACAACATCCTCATCGATGAGGCCCGCACGCCGCTGATCATCTCCGGCGCCCCCGAACAGGCCGCCGACCTCTATGCCAAGTTCGCGCGCCTGGCCCCCAAGCTCACGGCGGGCAAGACTCCAGAGGGCCTGGACCCGCGGGCCAAGAAGGGTTTCGTCGCCGACTTCGACTACGAGTATGAGGAGAAGCATAAGACCGTCTCGGTCACCGAGCAGGGCGTGGCCAAGGCCGAACGCTTCATGGGCATCGACCATCTGTACCGGGCCGAGAACGGCCATCTCGTCAACCACCTCATGCAGGCGCTGCGGGCCGAGTCGCTGTACCGGCGCGGCTTTGACTACGAGGTCATCGACGGCGAGGTGAAGATCATCGACGAGTTCACCGGGCGCATCCTGGAGGGCCGGCGCTGGTCGGAGGGGCTGCATCAGGCCATCGAGGCCAAGGAGGGCGTGCGCGTCCAGGAGGAGAACCAGACCTTGGCGACGATCACGCTCCAGAACTACTTCCGGATGTACGACAAGCTCTCGGGCATGACCGGGACGGCGCTGACCGAGGCCACCGAGTTCATGAAGATCTACGAGCTGCCGGTGGTCCAGATCCCCACCAACCGCCCGATGGTCCGCGCCGACCGCAACGACCAGGTCTACAAGACCAAGGACGGCAAGTGGTCGGCGGTGGTGCGCGAGATCGAAGCGCGCCACGCCGCGGGGCAGCCGGTCCTGGTCGGCACCATCGCCGTGGAGGTCTCAGAGCTCCTGTCCGATCAGCTGACCGAGAGGGGCATCAAGCACACCGTCCTGAACGCCAAACCCGAGCACGCCGCCCGCGAGGGCGAGATCGTGGCCGAGGCGGGCGCCCCCGGCGCCGTCACCATCGCGACGAACATGGCCGGCCGCGGGGTCGACATCAAGCTGGGCGGCAACGCCGACCACCTGGCCACGCTCGAGGTGGCCAAGCTCGGGCTCCAGCTGGACGACCCCGACTACGAGGAGCACTTCCACAAGGTGATCCCGACCATCGAGCAGCGCGTCGAGGAGCAGCGCCAGCAGGTGATGGAGGCCGGCGGCCTGTTCATCATCGGCACCGAGCGCCACGAGTCGCGCCGTATCGACAACCAGCTGCGCGGGCGCTCCGGCCGCCAGGGCGACCCCGGCGAATCGCGGTTCTTCCTCTCGGCCCAGGACGACCTGGTGCGCCTGTTCGCCGGGGAGCGGATCTACAAGATCCTGGACCGGCTGGGCTCGGTCGACGACGAGGGCAACGAGGAGCCGATCGAGGCCGGGATGCTCTCCAAGCAGATCGAGAAGGCCCAGCGCAAGGTCGAGGAGCAGCACTTCCTCCAGCGCAAGCACACCCTGGAGTACGACGACGTCCTCAACCAGCAGCGCGAGGTGGTCTACACCTACCGCGACGAGGTGCTGGAGGGCCGCGACATGAGCGACGTCGCGCGCGACGAGATCGTCAACCTCATCGACCGCATCGTCGACGAGTACACGGCCGGGGACTTCGTCGAGGACTGGGACATCGACGGGCTGATGCGCCGGGTCGAGGAGATGTTCATCCCCGGCGACGAGTTCGCGTGGCCCGAGCCCGGCCGCACCGATCGCGAGGAGCTCGTGGGCAGCCTGCAGGAGGAGGCGCTGGCCCAATACGACGCGCGCGAGGAGCAGTTCGGCGAGGAGCTGATGCGCAACGTCGAGCGCTACCTGCTGCTCGAGCTGATCGACCAGCGCTGGCAGGAGCACCTCTACGACATGGACTACCTGCAGCACGGCATCGGCCTGCGCGGGCTGGCCCAGATGGACCCGCTGGTGGCCTACAAGAACGAGGCCTTCGACCTGTTTCGCGACCTCATGAACAGCATCTGGGCGGACTTCGCGCGGCTCATCTACCACGTCGAGGTCACCGTCCACGATGCCAACGGCCAGCCCCTCCCGCCCCAGCAGCAGCCCCGCCACAGCGGCAGCTCGTCCACGTCGTCGGCGACCGGGGGCGGCCGCGTCACCTACTCAGGGGGCAACACGGCGTCCGGCGCGGTGGCCATGGCCGCGGCGGCCGGCGCCGCGCCCGGGGAGGAGGCCTACGCCGAGGAGCCCGCCGAGCCCGTGCAGCAGCGCCGGGTGGAGGAGACGGAGCAGATCGGGCGCAACGACCCATGCTGGTGCGGCTCGGGCAAGAAGTACAAGAAGTGCCACGGCGCCTGAGACGGGCGCCCCTGCGGCTGATCACTGCTTGACGTAGCGCACCCGGTTGGGGGCGATCACGTACTTAACACGCACGCTGTCGGGCGTCCGGCCGCCGAATGTGTCCTCGCCCGTGTACTTGTTGGCCAGGCGATCGATGTGGGCATCGGCGTCCTCGTGGGTGCCGGTGGCGGTCCCCTCGATCTCGGCGTACTCGTAGGGATTGCCGTCCGGGTAGACCAGGACGGTGATGTGCGGGTCGCGCTCGAGGTTGGTGGGCCAGCGGCGGCCCTCGGCGCTGTTGACGGCCAGCACGCCGTCCTCGAGGCTGATCCAGACGACGCCGGAGAGGATCGAACCGTCCGCGTCATGGGTTGAGACGACTGCGCAGTTGGGGGCGGCGAGCAGCGCCTGGATGGGGGCGTCGTTCAGGGAGGCGATACGGGGGAACATACCTTCTGAAAGGAGCGGTGGCTTTGCCCGTTTGCTCCTCCCACCGCTCGGAAAGGATGATGCTGATGGCCTCTGGCACCGGACTCGAACTGCGGGGGCGCGTGGATTCCGCGTTCGACGCCGTCCTGCGCCCCGACGCCCTGGAGTTCGTCTCAGAGCTGCACGCCGAATTCGAGGAGCGCCGCCAGGAGCTCCTGCGCGCCCGGGCCGAGCGCCGGGCTCGCCTGGCCGAGGGGGAGATGCTCGACTTCCTGCCCGAGACGGCGGACATCCGCACCGGCGACTGGACGGTGGCGCCGGTGCCCGAGGCGCTTCAGCAGCGCTGGGTGGAGATCACCGGACCCACGGACCGAAAGATGGTCATCAACGCGCTGAACTCCGGCGCCGACGGCTTCATGGCCGACTTCGAGGACGCCAACGCCCCGACCTGGACCAACATGGTGCAGGGCCACATCAACCTGCACGACGCGATCACGGGGACGATCACCTACGACGGCTCCGACGGGCGCCACTACGAGCTCGGGGACGATCCGGCCACGCTGCTGGTCCGCCCGCGGGGCTGGCATCTGCCCGAGCGCCACGTGCTCATCGACGGGGAGCCGGTGGCGGGCGCCCTGTTTGACTTCGGTATGTACTTCTTTCACTCCGGGCCGCCGTTGATCGCGTCGGGCCTGGCGCCGTTCTTCTACCTGCCCAAGTTGGAGTCCCACCTCGAGGCGCGCCTGTGGAACGACGTGTTCTGCTACGCCCAGGACCGCGTCGGCATGCAGCGGGGCACGATCAAGGCCACCGTCCTCATCGAGACGCTGCCCGCCGCGTTTGAGATGGACGAGATCCTCTACGAGCTGCGCGACCACTCCGCCGGTCTCAATGCCGGCCGCTGGGACTACATCTTCTCCGCGATCAAGTGCTTTCCCGACCGGCGCGAGATGGTCCTGCCCGACCGCGGCGACGTGACGATGACGGTCCCGTTCATGCGCGCCTACACCGAGCTCCTGGCCGCCACCTGCCACCGCCGCGGTGCCCACGCCATGGGCGGCATGGCGGCGCTCATCCCCTCCCGGCGCGACGAGGAGGCCACCGAGAAGGCCCTGGCCGGCGTGCGCGCCGACAAGGAGCGCGAGGTCAAGCAGGGCTATGACGGGACCTGGGTCGCCCACCCGGATCTGGTCCCGGTGGCGCGGGAGGTCTTCGAGACCGGCCTGGGCGGCCAGGCCAACCAGCTGTCAAAGCAGCGCCCCGACGTGTCGGTGAGCGCCGCGGACCTGCTCTCGCTGCCCGAGACGCCGGGTCACATCACCGAGGCGGGGCTGCGCACCGACGTCAACGTGGGCTTCCAGTACGTCTCCTTCTGGCTGGGCGGCCGGGGGGCGGCGGCGATCAACTCGCTGATGGAGGATGCCGCCACCGCCGAGATCTCGCGCTCCCAGATCTGGCAGTGGGTCCACCACGGCGTCCAGCTCGAGGATGGGCGTAGCGTCACCGCGGAGCTGGTGCGCCAGGTGCTCGACGAGGAGACGGCCAGGATCCGCGAGGAGGTGGGGGAGGAGACCTGGCAGGCGGGGCGGCCGGACGAGACGCGGGCCATCTTCGAGAGCGTGGCGTTGTCTGAGCCGCTCAAGCAGTTCCTCACGCTCGAGGCCTACGAGTACCTGGATTAACGCGGGCGCACGTGAACGGCGGGCTCTGAACGGGTGGGCTCGTCGCGTTGCCGGAGCGTCCGGAGCGGGGGAGCAACCGTCCCGCGCGAGCCTCGCTGGTTGGTGCCAGGGCCGTTTGCTGCGCTGAGGGGGGTGAACATCCCGCGCGGCTTGGGGCGCGCAGGGGAGCGGGACGTTCGCTGCTGTCAGCGCAGCAAACATCCCGCGGCCCTTGATCGACGTCTGCAGCGGGACGTTTGCCGCCGTCCCCGCGTGTGAGCGCGTGCAGCGGCGGTGAGTCAGCCGCTCGGGCGGGTGAAGACGTCAGGCCCGAAGGTCGCGGTCACGGTCGCGGCGTCGGCCAGGCGCGGCAGTCCGAGCAGCGACTCCCAGCTGGCCAGCGAGGCGTAGTGGTTGTAGGGGACGGTCGACACCGTACCGGGGGCGATGTAGGGCGAGAGCAGGACCGCGCCCACCCGCCCGCCGCCCGGTCCGCTGATACCGGGGAGAGGCGATCCTGGACCGGGCAGCTCCCCGCAGCAGGAGGAGGCGTCTGACTGGGGCCCCTCGGACTCGTCGAAGGTGATCTCGAGCAGGCCGTTGCGGCGGAAGGCCGGCGAGCCGGTGATCTTGGGCACCCAGGTCTGCAGGAAGCGGTCGATGTCGGCGGCCGCCGAGGCGCCGCCGGCCTCGTTGGTGCACGGATAGTCGTGGCCGTCGTCGCAGAGATCGGGGGTGATGAAGGAGAGGGCGGGTGTGCTGGACGCCTGGCGCAAGTCGGTGGCCAACCCGGTCTCGCCCGCCAGGGCCGCCGCCGGCATCGCCCCGCTCGGCGAGCCCAGGGCGACGACATGGCGGTCGCAGTAGGCCTGGTTGTCGATGACCGAGTGGAAGTAGACGAAGGGGTCGTGGCGCGTGGCGTAGCCGTCGCCCGCCTCCGCGCTCTGGGTGCCGTCCTGCGCGTTGACCGCCGGGTGGCCGCACGCGGCCGTCTCGCGGTTGGGGTCGTTGCCCATGTCCTCCTCGTAGGCCTTCCAGTTCAGGCCGGCGCCCGAGAGCTGGGTGCCGATGTTCTGGACATCGGCCGGGTACACGCAGCCCTCGCCGGTCTCCACGCCGCTGGGCAGGGTCAGCCCGCCCACGAAGTCCGAGAAGAGCTGGCAGTCGGCCTGATTCTCGACGTTGGGCGGCTGGCCGGAGACGATCGAGATGTAGTTGTCGTTGCTCTCGTGGCCGGTGGCGTAGTAGTCCTGCGCAAGCGCGCCCTGTCCTGGCAGCGTGCGCGCCAGGTAGGGATCGGCCGAGGGGTTGCCGAAGGTCGAGGCGTAGCTCTCGTTCTCGAGCATGATCACGAAGACGTGGCGTACCGGCGGCGGCGTGGCGGCTGCCGTCGCGGGCGCGACGGCCGGGCACGCGCCGGCGGCAAGAGCGAGCGCGCCGAGGACGAGGAGGAGACGTGCGCGCCTCATGCCCGCGGCCCCGATGGTCCGGTGGCCGACGGACCCTGGATCGCCGGCGGCGTCAGGTAGGTGGCGCGGCGGACGTCCAGGAAGTCCATGACGGTCGCGGCGTTGGCGTCGCGGTAGGTGAGGGCGGGCAGGTTCCACTTGGCCTCGACGGTGGCCAGGACCGCGGTGTGATCGTGCACCACGTTGGTGACTCCCTTTGGCTTGGAATAGGGCGAGACGACCACGGTCGGCACCCGCGGTCCGTACATCGTGTACCCGCCCGGGGCATCTCCTGGCGCAAGCTGCGGCCCGATCGCGTCGGGGGCGATCGCCGCGGGCGGCGGGACGTGGTCGTAGTAGCCGCCGTGCTCGTCGTAGGTGTAGACGAGCAGGGTGCGCGACCACGCCGGCGAGTGCAGGACAGCCTCGAGCACCGTGTGCGCCCACGCCTCGCCGTAGTACATGTCCTGGGGGTCCTCCTGGTCGCCGCCGACCGTCGAGGCGGCCGCGCCGACCGAGGAGAGGACGCCGGGCAGGCTCTGGAGCGCGCTGCCGACCTCGCCGGCGACCCCGAACTCCGGATCCACGAAGCTGACCGCCGGCAGTGTGCCGCTGGCGCAGGCGGCGTAGAACGCGCCGATGGGCCGGATGTTCGCCGGGTACTTCTCGACGATCGAGGGGATGATCGCCGTCTGCGGCAGGTCGGTGAAGTAGTTGGCCCAGCTGACCCCATAGGCGTGCAGGCGGTCGAAGATCGTGCCGTTGGGGGGCGGAGCCTGCTGCAGGCTCGCCGAGTCGGTGGCGATGTCCCCGTAGGCGGTGCCCGCCATGAGGAATCGCCGGTTCGGATACGTCTGGCACGGCGCCGAGCAGAACCAGCGGTTGGCCAGCGTGAAGGTGGAGGCCAGCGAATACGCGAACGGCAGGACCTCGCGGGGGTAGTAGCCCATCGGCTGCGTGGAGTTCACCGAGCGCACGAAACCGTCCATGCGGCCGCCGTCGATCTGCTCGTGGGTGGCGTTCCAGTCCTGGGCCACGTCGGGACCCTGGGCCGTGGATGAGAACGGGAAGGCGCGGACGGTCGATGGAGTGGCCGCCGCGCCCGGGTTGGCGTTGGTGGCGCTTCCGGCAGCGGTAAAGGTCAGCCCGTCGGCGGCCCGGTAGCCGTACAGGGGCAGCGCCCCGAGCAGATTGTCGAAGGAGTGGTTCTCCATCATCACCACGACGACGTGATCGAACGGCATGGTGAGATCGGCGGTCCCGGCCGGGCGGTGAGGGTCGGGGAGGCTGTCGGGCCGGCGGGTCGCCGCGGCGGCCGACGCGGCCCAGACCGCCTCCCCGGCGCCGGGGATGCTCAATGCCGCCGCCAGGGCACCTCCGCGACGCAGCAGGGCGCGGCGGGTGAGACCGGGCAGGCGGTGGGGATCGTCGAGGTGCTCGCTCATGGTGGCAAGGCTTCCCGTCTCGCGGGGCAGCCTGTGAAAAATTCGTGACCGCCGTCGACGAATTCACGTCACGGCGCCTCGCCGCTGCGGGGACCCCGCGCTCCCACGCAGGGTCCCCTCAGGCGGCAGTCCCCGCTACGGGACCATGAACGACAGCGGTCCGGACTGGAGGAGCACCAGTACGGCCATCAGCAGGACCAGGGCCACCGACCAGCCGAGCACCTTGCGGAAGACGTCCCCCTCGCGCCCGGCCAGGCCGACGGCGGCGGCGCCGATCGCCAGGTTCTGTGGCGAGACCATCTTGGCCAGCACCCCGCCGGAGCTGTTGGCCGCCGCCAGCAGGGTCGGAGAGAGGCCCGAATGCTTGGCCGCCGCCACCTGCAGCGCGCCGAACAGCGAGTTGGTCGAGGTGTCCGATCCGGTGACGGCCGTCCCGAACCAGCCGATGAGCGGCGACAGGAAGGCGAAGAAGCCGCCGGCGCCGGCCGCCCAGGTGCCCAGGGTGATGGTCTGCCCCGACATGTTCATCACGTAGGCAATGGCCAGCACGGTCATGACGGTGAGCAGCGCCCACCGGATCTGAACGATCGTCTCCCAGTAGATCCGCACGGCGCGCAACGGGTTGACCCGCAGCACCAGCGCCGTGAGGATCCCTGAGACGAGCAGGCCGCTGCCGGCCGCGGTGAGCCAGTTGAGCTTGAAGAGCTCGCTGGTGGGAGCCTTGCCCTTGGAGCTGAGCACGTGCAGGCCCGGCCAGGAGAACTTCGTCGTCGCCCCGTCCAGCCAATTGAGGACCGGATGCAGGCTCATCACGCCGAGAACGACGATGATGATCGCGTAGGGCGCGAAGGCCAGGATCATCTCCTTGCGGCTCGGTGGGATGTCATCTCCCGAGGCGCCCGAGCGCGTGTTGATGTCGCGTTCGAAGGCGGCGTCGGCGGCGCTGCCGCCGGCGATGGCCGGGCGCTGGCGCGTGCGGCGCGTCGCGGCGACCGGCGCGCTGGGCTGCCAGGCTCGCAGGAACAGGACCAGCACGCCCGCGGACCCGAGCGAGGCGACGATGTCGGTCAGCTCCATGGAGATGTAGTTGGACATGACGAACTGCAGCACCGCGAACATCAGCCCGGCGGTGAGCGCTGCCGGCCAGACGGCCCGCAGGCCGCGCCGGCCGTCGACCATGAAGACGAGGATGAAGGGGAGGATGAGGGCCAGGAACGGCGTCTGGCGCCCCACCATGCTGCTCAGGTGGTGGACCGGCAGTCCGGTGACCTGCGCGAGCGTGGTGATGGGGATGGCGATGGCGCCGAAGGCCACCGGCGCTGTGTCGGCGACGAGAGCCACCGCGACGGCGCGCAGGGGGCTGAGACCGAGGCCCACGAGCATGACGCTGCAGATGGCCGGCGGCGTGCCGAACCCGGCGAGCGCCTCGAGGAGCGCGCCGAAGCAGAAGGCGATGACCACCACCTGGACGCGCATGTCATCGGAGATCATCGCGAAGACCCGCCGCAGGATCGCGAAATAGCCCGTGGCCTCCGTCATGTTGTAGATCCACAGGGCGTTGATGACGATCCACATGATCGGCCAGAAGCCGAACGCGGCGCCCTCCAGCCCGGCGTCGAGCGCTTGCCCCGCCGGCATCGGATAGACGATCACCGCGACGAGGATCGCCACCAGCAGCGCGGCGAGCGATGCCCACTGCGCCTTCACCCGCACCACGCCCAGCAGGACGAAGAGGGTCACGAGCGGCAGAACCGCGAAGATCGAGGTCAGTCCCAGCGAGTGGGACACCGGGTCGAGTACCTGCTTGTACACGGCGGATCCTCCCTCCAAGTGACGGCCGTTACATGTAATCCCTACCCAATAACCCTCATCGCCAAGCGATCGGGCGCGCGGTTGCTAACGTGGTCGGCCGTATGGCCACCGCACCCTCAGAGCCGCTCCCCCAGCGTCTCGCGGCAATCCGCGGGCAGTTGAAGCTGCTTGCGGACTATCTTTGACCCCGCTGAGCTAGCCCGGCGCGCCGGCGCGCTGGAGGATGAGATGGGAGCGGCGGGCTTCTGGGATGACCAGGAGCGGGCAGCGAAGGTGTCGGCGGAGCATGCCCGCGCCAGCCGCAAGCTGGGCGTGTTCCGCCAGCTCGAGTCAGACGTCGAGGACCTCGAGCCGCTCGCCGAGCTGGCCGAGGAGGATCCCGAGATCGCCTCCGAGCTCGAGGACCAGATCACCGGCGTGCAGGCGCGCCTGGACGAGCTGGAGGAGGAGCGCCTGTTCTCGGGCCGCTATGACACCGGCGACGCGCTGGTCACCGTCAACGCCGGGGCCGGCGGCACCGACGCCCAGGACTGGGCCGAGATGGTCCTGCGCATGGAGATGCGCTGGGCGGAGAAGCGCGGGTTCGACGTCGAGCTGCTCGAGGCGTCCCCGGGAGAGGAGGCCGGCATCAAGTCCGCCACCTTCCGGGTCAAGGGCGAGAACGCCTACGGCCTCTACGGGTCGGAGAAGGGCGTGCACCGGCTGGTGCGCCTATCCCCGTTTGACTCGGCCAACCGCCGCCAGACGAGCTTTGCCGGCGTCGAGGTCTCGCCGGTGGTCGAGGAGGCCGCCGAGGTCCAGATCGACGACGACGATCTCCAGATCGACACCTACCGCGCCAGCGGGGCGGGGGGCCAGCACGTCAACAAGACCGACTCGGCGGTGCGCATCACCCACCGGCCCACGGGGATCGTGGTGCAGTGCCAGAACGAGCGCTCGCAGTCCTCCAACAAGGCCGAGGCCATGACGATGCTGCGCTCCAAGCTGCTCGAGCTCGAGGAGCGCAGGCGCCGCGAGGAGATCGCGCGTGAGAAAGGAGAAGCGCAGGACGTGAACTTCGGGTCGCAGATCCGCTCCTATGTCCTGCACCCCTACACCATGGTCAAGGATCACCGCACCGATTTCGAGATGGGGGACACCAACCGGGTCCTGGACGGCGACCTCGATGGCTTCGTCCGCAGCTATCTGCTCAAGGCCGCCAAATGAGCGTCCCCTCGACCCCCGGCAACGACTCGCGCGACGAGGGCGAGCCCGCGGAGCTGCGCGACGGCGCCCTCGTGGCCGAGCCCCGCGAGGCCGCCGACACGCGTCGACCGCGCCGCGAGCATCCCACGGCCCCCTATCTGGAGGCGATCGTCTCCTATGGCTTCCGCGGATCCGTGCGCTTCCACGTGCCCGGCCACAAGGGCGGCGCCGGGGCCGACCCCGGACTGCGCTCGGCGATCGGCGAGCGCGCCCTGGCCCTCGACATCTGCCAGGACATCGAGGGCATCGACACCGGTCCGGTCCCCACGCCCTACCAGCGGGCCGAGGAGCTGGCCGCAGCGGCGTACGGCGCGGGTCAGACCTGGTTTCTGACCAACGGCGCCACGCAGGGCAACCACGCCCTGTGCCTGGCCCTGGCCAAGCCGGGTCGCCACGTCCTGGTCCAGCGCAACTCTCACGCCAGCATCGTCGACGGGCTCGTGCTCTCCGGTGGCCTGGCGAGCTTCGTGGCGCCCGAATACGACGCCGAGCTCGGCATGGCCCACGGCGTCACCCCCGAGACGCTCGAGCGAGCGCTGGCCCGCTCCTCGGGCATCAGCGCCGTCTTCATGGTCTCACCCACCTACTACGGCATGGCGGCAGATGTGCGCGGATGCGCCGAGGTCGCCCACGCCGCCGGGGCGGCCCTGGTCGTCGACTGCGCCTGGGGGTCGCATTTCGGCTTTCATCCCACCCTGCCCGAGTCGCCCCTGCGCCAGGGGGCGGACGCGGTGCTGGCCTCCACCCACAAGATCGTGGGCAGCCTCACCCAGTCGGCGATGCTGCACGTCGCCGACGGTGGGCTGATCGACCCCGACGAGGTCGCCCGGTGCGTGCGCCTGGTGCGCTCGACCAGTCCCAACTCGCTGCTGCTGGCCTCGCTGGACAGCGCCCGGCGCCAGCTCGCGGCCCATGGTGAGGCGCTGCTGGATCGCACCATCGCGGCCTCGGCGCGCGCCCGGGAGGCGATCGAGGCGATCCCGGGGATCGCGATCGTGGGGGAGTCGATGGTGGGGCGGCCCGGCGTGGCCGGATGGGACCCGCTGCGCATCGTCATCGACGTCCGGGGGACGGGCTCCACCGGCTATGAGCTCGCCGCAGAGCTGCGCGCCGCCAACGACATCTACATCGAACTGGCCACGCACGCCACGCTCGTCCTGGTTCTCGGGCTCGGCCAGCCCGTCGAGCCGCTGGAGCGGTTCGCCCACGACTTCGCCGAGACCGTGCGCACCCTGGCGCGCCCCGGTGAGAGCACCCTCATCGCGGCGCCCAACGTCTCGCTGGAGCACCAGAGCGTCGTGCCCATCCGCGAAGCCTTCCTGGGCGAGGGGGAGACGGTGCCCGTGGATGAGGCGATCGGCCGGATCTCCGCCGAATCGATCGCCGGTTATCCCCCGGGGGTCCCCACCCTGCTGCCGGGCGAGCGCGTGACCGCCGAGGTGGTCCAGTACCTGCGTGAGCTGACCACGGCCGGCGCCCGCCTCCATGGGGCGGCGGACCCGACCTTCGCCACGGTCCGGGTGCTGGCGGGAGCGCACGCCGACAATGGCATGCTCACGGCCGCGTCAGGGACGACCACGGTCCCCTGACACGGGCGGGGTCCGGACGGCTGCCCGGACCCGCTGTGCCCGTTGGTGCGAGAGGGCGCGGCCCTCCCGGCCCGCGCCCAACCGCATTTGACGATGATCGTCCCCTGCATGAACGGGTGGATGAGACAGACGAAGCGGTAGGTCCCCGGCGTGCTGAAGTCGATCTTCCCCGACGACGGGATCTGCGCGGTCTTCGCGTCGTTGTCGAGCGCTCCGACGTTGGCGAAGCCATCCCCATGTGCCGTCGGCGACTCCGTGATCGTCCCGGGGAGGTCACTCGGATACACCCCCTGGGCGGGGAAGTTCGCCCCCTCAAAGCCCTTGGCCAGCTTCTTGAGCACCGATGTCGGGCCAAACGTGGCCGTATGGGTCTCGAACGTGTTCCTGGACATGTGGAATGTCACCACCGTCCCGGCCTGGACCGTCAGGCTGGCCGGGAACATCGTGTAGAGCTCCACGCCGCCCGGCGTCGACTGGCCCAGGCTGACCGTGTTGGCCGGCTGCTTGGCCTTCACGATCCTGGCCGCGGCCTTGACGTCCGCCGTCGCTTGGGCCACCGTCGCCGCGGCGTCCCGTTTGGCGGTCGGGATGCTCGCGCCGGCGGGCTTGACCACGACCGTCCCGATCATGCCGGGGTGGACGTCGCAGAAGTACTTGTAGGTGCCCGCCTTCGTGAACGTGAGCTTGAACGGGTGTGGCTTGCCGAGCGGCGCTCCGCTGTCCCAGCGCCGGCTCCCGTCGTACGTCTTCGCCTTCGAGCCCGCGAACAGCTGCGGGTTGATACCGACGTTCGGCACCTTGCCGTTGAACCAGAACGGGTTGCCGGCGGCGTC